>DATBLA010000165.1:0-2501 GCA_036555645.1 Actinomycetota bacterium | reverse complement strand
GCGATCGCCTGCGACACCCGGGGATCGGAATGCCCGATGTTCACGCCCATGAGCTGGCTGTTGAAGTCGAGGTAGCGCTTGCCGTCGACCGAGTAGAACTCGCAGCCGCGCGCCGAGGCCACGGCGATCGGCCGGGTCGAGCCCTGCTGCTGCCAGTCGTACAGCGTGTGCCGCAGACACAGGTCGACGATCTGTTCGGCGCTGAGCTCGCCCATCGGGACCTCCCTGTCGTCCGAGGTCGAGAGTCTAGTCGGCGGCGCTCACGGCTCGACTGGCTCGACCGGCTCGAGCGCGACGCCGCGTTCGCGCAGCAGCTCGACGACCCGATCACGAGGCAGTGCCGGCGATCGGTGCCCGCGGAACCCCACCATGTCCTCGTTGGCCACGATCGAGTCCAGGACGGCTTCCTCGGTCGCCTGGACGACCGCGTCGAAGAACGGCCCCATGTGCCCCCACGGGATGAACCGGAGCTCGTCGTAGGTCCCCTTCCCGGCGCCGAACAGCGTGGCCGATCCGGGACTGAACGCGCCGGGGTTGCCGGTCGAAAACGCGATGAACAGGTCGCCCGAGAAGTGCGAGCCGGTCGTGCCCGTGCGAGCGAGACCGAGGGTCACGCGCCGCGCGAGCGCGTCGCACTCGTCCGGGAGCAGGGGCGCGTCGGTCGCCACGACCGCGATCACCGAGCCCGCCCCGAGTGGAGCCGAGAAGTGCTCCTCGATGGGGTCGTCGTCCAGGAGCGAGGCGCCGACCGGCACTCCGGCGATCGTGAGCTCGAGTCGGGCGCCGAAGTTCGTCTGGACGAACACGCCGAGCGTGTAGCGCTCGTCGCCGTGCTGCACGATCCGAGAGGCCGTGCCCGAGCCTCCCTTGTACGAGTAGCAGTTCATGCCGGTCCCGCCGCCGACCGAGCCCTCCTCGACCGGTCCTGAGCTCGCGCCCTCGAGCGCGTTGACGGTGAGCTCGACCGTGACGTGGCCGCCGTTGATGTCGTTCAGGTAGCCGTCCCACGTCTCGGCGGCGATCGGGAGCAGCCACGCCTCGGCGACCGCCGGATGGTGCTCGGCGGTCCACGCGACGACGCCCGCGTGCGCGATCCCCACCGCGTGCGTGTTCGTGATCGCGATCGGTCCCGCCGCCGTGCCCGACTCCTCGATCCACGAGACGCCGGTCATCTCGCCGTTGCCGTTCTGGGAGTGGAACCCGGCGGCGTAAGGATCGCCGGGCTCGGCTCGCCCGCGTGGATGGATCGCGGTCACGCCCGTGCGGACCTCGCCGGAGCTCACCGTGGCGAACCCGACCTCCACGCCGGGGACGTCGGTGATCGCGTTCCAGGTCCCGGGCTCGCCCGCGAACGGGATGCCGAGCGCGCGGGCGCGTGCCTTGCCCGAGGGCGTACGCACGTGCGGATCGCTCACGCCGCCGATCGTACGCCCGGGCGCGTGCGCCCCGCCGAGGGGTAGCATCGATGCCACACCATCGTCCTGGCACGATCGCCCGGGAGGAGACTTCCATGGATCGCATCGGTCACGTCATCGGCGGGAAGCAGATCCCCGGCGAGTCCGGGCGCACCGGACCCGTGTTCGACCCCGCGACCGGCGAGCAGACGCACGAGGTGGACTTCGCCGACGCTGCCGACATCGACCGCGCGGTCGAGGCGGCCAGGGACGCGTTCCCGGCATGGCGGGCGACGTCGCTGTCCCGGCGCGCCGAGATCATGTTCCGCATCCGCGAGCTCATCGAGGCGCGCAAGGCCGAGATCGCCGCGGTGCTCACCGCCCAGCACGGCAAGGTCCTCTCGGACGCGATGGGCGAGGTGCAACGCGGTCTGGAGAACGTCGAGTTCGCGACCGCCATCCCGAACCTGCTGAAGGGCGAGTTCTCCGAGCAGGTCTCGACGGGCGTCGACGTGTACTCGATCCGGCAGCCGCTCGGCGTCGTCGCCGGCATCACGCCCTTCAACTTCCCCGCGATGGTGCCGCTGTGGATGTGCGCGAACGCGATGGCGTGCGGCAACACGTTCGTCCTCAAGCCCTCCGAGAAGGACCCGGGCGCCGCGCTCGTGCTCGCCGACCTGTTCGCCGAGGCGGGCGTCCCCGACGGCGTGTTCAACGTCGTCCAGGGCGACAAGGTCGCGGTCGACACGATCCTCGAGCACCCCGACATCCGGGCGGTGAGCTTCGTCGGCTCGACGCCGATCGCGCGCCACATCTACACGACCGGCACCGCGAACGGGAAGCGCGTGCAGGCGCTCGGCGGCGCGAAGAACCACATGGTCGTCCTGCCCGACGCCGACGTGGAGATGGTGGCCGACGCCGCGGTCTCGGCCGGGTACGGCTC
Organism: Actinomycetota bacterium; assembly: GCA_036555645.1. Lineage (GTDB taxonomy): Bacteria > Actinomycetota > UBA4738 > UBA4738 > HRBIN12 > DASSJM01. The sequence goes on along the minus strand of DATBLA010000165.1, from coordinate 164 downwards.
GGCCGGCGAGCGCTGCATGGCGATCTCGGTGCTCACGAGCGTGGGGGGTGTCTCGGACGAGGTCGTCGAGGCGATCGCCGACCGGATCCCGAAGATCACCGTCGGTCCTGGCATGGACCCCGCCTCCGAGATGGGCCCGCTCATCACCCGCGAGCATCGCGACC
>DATBLA010000164.1:0-11115 GCA_036555645.1 Actinomycetota bacterium | reverse complement strand
GACCGCCACGGCCTCGCCCGCCTCGATCTTCGCGAGCTCCACCTGCTGGCGGAACAACGTCTGCATGCCTGTGACGATCGACGAGACGACGACGCCGATCGGTCGTCTCGCGCCGTTCGGGGGCAGGCCGGGGACGGTCGGGGCCCCCGCGCCTCCGTTCACCTGGCTCATGGCTCCTCCTTCTTCCGCGATCGACGCTTCGTTCTCCCGGGTCGCTCGAGAGCGACCCTGCCGTCGTCGACGTGAGCGTACCCACGGGCTCCGGGTCCATGCGTCTCTCGCTGCCTGAACGTGTCCAGTCCAGGGCCGCAACCGTGCCGCTAGCCCTCCGTATCGAGGACGGCCACCCACAGCGAGCCTGTTGCCTCGTCGACCGCCACCGCGATCAGAGGCGCGCCGAGATCGATGGGCTCAGGACTCCCGCGTTGTGGGTCGACCCGGTAGATGTTGCCGTCCTCGGCGTCGGTGATCCATGCAGATCCGAGGCCGACGGCGATGGCCGAGGGCGCCGGACCGACGCGGATCGCGTCGCCCACCGCTCCCGTCTCGGGATCGATCTGGACGACGGTGCCGGCGAGGTCGTCCAGGACCCAGACGCCCCCGTCGCCGGCCGCGATGTCCTTGAGGTTGCCGCTCACGTCGATCCGCTGGACCACCGTGCCGTCGGCCGGGTCGATCTGCATCACCTGGTTCGCGAGCGGGTCGAGCGCCCACAGCCATCCCGCCCCGAAGGCCAGCTCGTCCGGTTGGGCGTCGAGGTCGGCCTGCATCAGCTCGTCGCCGGTGAGGGCGTCGAACGCCGTCAGGATCCCGGCAGTCGAGCCGACGAAGAGGACCTCGCCGCCCAGGACGATGTCGGTCACCGAACCATCGTCGACCCGGACGGGAGGGAGCGGCTCCAGGGTGGCGGGGTTGATCCTGGACACGGCGTCGACGGCTTCGACCACGCCTCCCGTGAACCAGACCGTGCGATCGGCGACGGCGAGCGCGGTCCCGCCGATGATTCCCGCTGGGATCGCGATCACGCCACGAACGGCGCCCGTCGTCTCGTCCATCGCGATCAGGGATGGGTTGAGGCCTCGGGGGGGCCAGGTGTGCGCCCACAGACCGCCCTCGCCTACCGCGAGCGACGGGTCCACGACCGCCGTCGCCTCGAGCCCGCTCACGTCGGGGACGGTGAGCGTCACCGCGCCGGTCGCGGGATCGAACCGGTTCACCGAGCCCGGTGGTGGCGGCTGTCCGGGGGCCGGTGCCGACGGGTTCGGGCCCGTCGACGTGGGGCCGCTCGGAGGGTCCTCGCCGAGCGTGGCCACCGCGATGCCGGTCGCCAGGACCAACACCGCGACCACCGCCGCGATCGGCAGCCATCTCCGGCCACTCCGTCGCGGGGCGGGAGCCTCGGGCGACCCGCCGTCTCCGAGGCTCGCTCGGAGTGCCGCCGCGAGATCGCCCGCCCTTGGGTAGCGCTGGTCCGGCCGCTTGGCCATGGCCCTGGCGACGACGCCGTCGATCGCCGGCGGCAGATCGGGCCGGAGCGCCGTCGCGCTCGGCGGCGGCTCGTGCAGGTGGGCGTGCATCAACGCCGCGTCCTGCTCCTTGCGGAACGGGGCTACGCCGGTCAGGCATTCGAACACTACGCAGCCGAGCGAGTACACGTCGGTGCGACCGTCGAGCGGCCCACCCTCGAACTGCTCCGGGGCCGCGTAGCTGAGCGTTCCCGCGAACACGCCCGTCCCCGTCAGCCCCGAGTCCGACGTCGCCCGCTTCGTCAGGCCGAAGTCCACCAGGAAGGCCAGGTCGGCCGGGGGTGAGCTCGCGGTCCGGGTCACGAGGATGTTCCCCGGTTTGACGTCACGGTGGACGAGGCCCTTCGCGTGGGCCGCATCGAGCGCGCTCGCGATCTGGCCGATGATCACGGCGACCCGATCCGGCTCGAGCGGAGACTCCTGCTCGAGCAGCGTCTTCAGGTCCGTCCCGTCGAGGTACCGCATGGCGATGAACAGGACACCGTCCTGCTCGCCCGCCTCGTAGATCGGAAGGACGTTCGGATCCTCGAGCGAAGCGGCGAGCTCGGACTCGCGGATGAACCGCTCGCGGAACCGCTCGTCCCTCGCGAGCTCGGGCGAGAGCACCTTCAGGGCCACCTTGCGCTTCAGCCGGGCGTGCTCGGCGAGATAGACAGCGCTCATGCCTCCACGGCCGATGAGGCGCTCGATCCGGTATCCGCCAATCTCGCTGTGGGGAGGGACCTCGCTCATGATCGAAGCCGTTTCTACTCCTTCGCCCGGCCCGGAGGAAGCGCATCAGCAGGCGCCGCAGTCACCGAGACTCGGGATCCCAAAGCAAGTCAGTTACGTTTGAACGCCGATCCCTGAAGGAGGTCAGCCGTGTCACTCGTCCGCGTCCACAACTTCTCGATCTCGCTCGACGGCTTCGGCTCCGGCGAACCGCAGAGCCACGACGCGCCGTTCGGCCACGCCGGCGAACGGCTGCACGGATGGATGTTCGCGACCCGGTACTGGCGCGAGACGGTTGCCGAGCCCGGCGGCACCCGCGGCCTCGACGACGCCTTCGCGCGGCTGCACGGGCCCGGGATCGGCGCCGAGATCATGGGTGCCGGGAAGTTCGGGTACCCCGGATGGCACGAGGACCCGGAGTGGAAGGGCTGGTGGGGTTCCGACCCGCCGTTCCACACACCCGTCTTCGTCCTCACGCATCACGTGCGTCCGCCGATCGAGATGGAGGGCGGCACGACGTTCCACTTCCTCGACGCGTCGCCTGCCGAGGCGCTCGTGACGGCTCGGGAGGCCGCGGACGGGCAGGACGTGCGCCTCGGTGGAGGCGCAACCGTGATCCGCGACTTCCTCGCTGCGGGACTGGTGGACCACCTACATGTCGTGGTGGTCCCGATCCTGCTCGGCCGGGGCTCCCGCCTGTGGAAGGGGCTGGAGGGCCTCGAGAACGACTATCGGGTCGAGGCCGCCTCCTCGCCCAGCGGAGTGACCCATATGACGTTCACGCGGGCGGCGTGAGCCGCTTGGGCGTCCTCACTCGTCAGACAGGCCGGTTGTATCCGCCACCTGCGCGGGACGTCTCGCTCGCTACCTCTCGGTGTCGGCCGAGACGCGTGGGTCAATCCGCTTTGGATGACTTCTTGCGAGAGCGGGATTCAGTCAGCCACGCGGTAGAGGCGCCACGTGTCGGGAACGCCCTTGAGCTGGTGCTCCCCGGCATCCGCGAACCGCAGGCCCGAGCCTGCGACCAGGTCCCGCACGGTGCTCGACACGAGGACCTCGGACGGCCCGGCGAGCGCGCCGACCCGGGCGCCGATGTGCACCGCCAGGCCTCGGACGCCGTCGTCGATGAGCTCGACCTCCCCCGTGTGGACGCCGGCCCGGACCTCGATCCCCAGGCCGCGGATGCTCCCGGCGATCGCCTGGGCGCACCGCACGGCCCTCGCCGGCCCGTCGAACGTGGCGAGGAACCCGTCCCCCGTCGCGTCGATCTCGCGGCCGCGGAACCGTTCGAGCTCGCCGCGGACCTGCTCGTGGTGCGCGGACAGGAGCTCGCTCCAGCGCCGATCCCCCAGCTGGGCCGCGCGCTCCGTGGAGCCCACGATGTCGGTGAACAGGACGGTCGCCAGGACCCGGTCGACGTCGGGAGCGTGCCGCCGGCCCGTGAGGAAGTGCTCGACCTCGTCCAGGACGTCGTCCTGGGTCGCAGTCCAGGGAGCGTCGTCGCCGCCGGGGAGCTCGACGAACCGGGCGCCGGCGATCCGATCCGCCACGTCGCGACCGGCCTCCACGGCCTCGACGCGATCGTCGGAGCGATGCAGGACAAGGGTCGGGGCCTGGATGAGCGGGAGGATCGGCCGGACATCGATCTCGTGCCACAGGCGCTCGAGCGCCTCGGCGGAGTTGGGGCTGGCCGCCTGACGCATGAAGCGAGCCCACCAGGTCACGTGCTGCTCGTCCCCCTTCAGCGCGGGATGGAACACGGGGACGATCCGCTCCGCGTATGAGCGCGTGCCCCACCCCTCGGCCAGCTCGCGTAGGTAGGCATCCCACTCGTCCTCGCCCCACTGCCACGGGTAGTCGTCGGAGGCGGCTCCCGACGCCGCCACGGCGTACAGCGCGAGCGCGCTGACCCGGTCGGGGAACGTCGCGGCGAAGAGCGCGCACAGGCAGCCCGCGTCCGAGTAGCCGAAGAGCGCCGGCCGTTCGGCACCGACGGCGTCCAGGACGACGAGGAGGTCGTCCATCAGCACCTCGAGCGGAGGCAGGTCGGACGGCGAGAGGCGGTCCGACAGGCCCGTGCCGCGTCGGTCCATGAAGATCAAGCGCGAGAACGACGCGAGCCGCTGCAGGAACCTCGCGTAGTGTGGGCTCTCCCATGCGATCTCGATGTTGTTCACGAACGCCGGCAGGAAGACCAGGTCGAGCGGCCCGCCGCCGAACACCTGGTAGGCGAGAGCCACGTCGCCGTTGCGCACGTAGTGAGTCTCGTGGGGCTCCATCGACGCATCCTGAACGTGCCCAGCCCCGGGCCGCAACCGCGACAAGGCCCTCCCCGCGTGCCGAAGTCGGTGGGCGAGGCCAACCGGCCGGCCCCTTACATCTCCGCGTCGGATGAGACGCGTGTGCCGTGCTCACCCCACCATCGGGTGGGGAAGCGGCCGACCCGGGACGTCGGCCGCGATCCAGCGGATCGCGCGGCCGGCGAGGCCGGCCAGGTACATGACGTCGAGGTTCTCGCCGCCAAAAGCGACGTTCGTGACGGTCTCGAGGTAGTCGCCCGTCGGGTCGTCGAGGTAGATCTCGGGCGGCCCGCCCGGCCGGATCCGGTACACGCGGTCGGGTCTCCAGCACGACACGTACAGGTTCCCCTCCGCGTCGAACGCGAGCCCGTCCGGGTTCGCCTCGGGGATGACGACGAGCTCCTGTCGCGGTCCGAGCTCGCCGCCGGCCAGGTCGAACGTCACGACACCGGGGAGCCGCGACTCCACGACGTACAGCTTCGATTCGTCGGGCGCGACCGCGAGGCCGTTCGGGAAACGGGGGACCTCCTCGCTCACGATCTCGGGCGCCTGGCCGGGACGGATCCGGAACAGGTACCCGTCGTTTCGGCCGGCGGTCCCCGACTCGCTCACCCACAGCGTCCCGTCGGAGGTGAAGGCGGGGAAGTTCGGCGAGACGAGCTTGCGTCCCTCGACGTGGTCGGCGAGCACGTCCCACGACCCGGAGGGCTCGACGCGGAGCACCCGGCCCGGGCCCGAATCGCACACGTAGCACCGGCCCTCGCCGTCGAACGCGAGGCCGAGCAGGTAGCCGCCGGTCTCGGCCACCTCGGTGATCGCTCCGTTCGCCGGATCGATCCGGAGCAGCGACCCGGCCTCGGTTCCGCACCACACCGACCCGTCCCACCACGCGACGCCCTCGGGATGGTCGATGTCGTCGGCGAGGAACTCGACCTCGGTGAACGCGTCGCGAACCGGGTTCAGTCGTCGGGCCAGTTCGACTCGGGGATCATCGGGATCCACTCGGGCCTCCTCGCGTCGCCGGTGAACGGGTAGGGCCCGAGCGACCGATACAGCTCGTGATACTTCGCGACCTTGTCGGGGTCGAGCTCGACCCCGAGCCCGGGCCCGGTCGGAACCGCGATCGAGCCGTCCCGGTACTCGAGCTTGCCGCCGACGATGACGTCGTCGGTCATGTGGTGGTAGTGCGCGTCGGCCGCGAACGCCAGCTGCGGCATCGCCGCCGCCGCGTGGAGCATGGCCGCGAGCGAGACACCGCACTCACCGCTCGAGTGCATCCCGACCCCGAGCCCGAACGCCTCGCAGACCGACGCGGCGGTCAGGCACGAGCGGATGCCGCCGAAGAAGTGCGGATCCATGAGCACGACGTCGACGGCCTCGAGCGCGACGGCCGGCGCGATGTGATCGATCTTCGTCACGACCGTGTTCGTCGCCAGCGGAAGCCACGTCCGCCTCTTCAGGCGCGCGAGGCCCGGCATCCCCCAGCAGGGATCCTCGTAGTACTCGAGGACGATGTCCTCGAAGTCCCGGCCGAGGCGGATCGAGGTCTCGACCGACCAGTTCGAGTTCGGGTCGAAGCGCAGCAGGTGATCGGGGAAGGCCTCGCGGAGGGCGCGCGTGGTCTCGACCTCGCGCTCGGGGCGGAACACGCCGCCCTTGAGCTTCAGCGTTCGAAACCCGAGCCGGTCGACGAGATCGCGCGCGTGCGCCACCATCTCCTCCGAGGTCGCGACCGGTCCCGCGTCGTCGGTCTCGTAGCGGAAGAACAGATAGCCGGCGAAGTCCACGCGATCGCGGACCGCGCCGCCGAGCAGATCGTGCACGGGCCGACCGAGCGCCTTGCCCTGGATGTCGAGGCAGGCGAACTCGATCGCCGCGTATCCCTGCGTGTAATCCTCGTAGAAGGCGCTCTCCGTCGGGTGGTACGCGCGCCACCGCAACCGCTCGGTCGCGAACGGGTCCTCGCCGACGAGTCGGTCCTTGAGCGCCGCGATGAGGGCGTCGCTCGAGGCGCCGCTGCCCCCCGCCTCGCCCAGGCCGGTGATGCCCTCGTCGGTGTCGACCTCGACGAGCGTGCGGATGAAGCGGCCCGGATGGATCCCGTTGCAGTAGCGGAGGGAGGCCTCCAGCGGAACGGCCACGGTCGTGGCCCGGATGTCGGTGATCTTCACGCCGGGATCCCCCCTCGGTGGCCCGCCATCATGCCGGGTCGCGCTCGGGTGGTCGAGTCAACCATCGCCCGTTCGTCTCTGTCAAGGAGACGGTATCGACTCACATAGTGATAGGCTCGCGACCGAGACGCACATGGAGCTCCAGGCCTCACCGCCGCGCGGATCGCTCGATCGAGCGCTCGTCCTGCTGGAGCTGCTCGCCGAGCACGGGGACCTTCGCGCCTCGGAGATCGCCGAGCTGCTCGAGACCTCCAAGCCGACCGCGTTCCGGTTGCTCGCGTCGCTTCGCGGCCGTGGGTTCGTCGAGCAGGCTCCCGGGAGCCGGCGCTACCGGCTCGGGCCGGCCTTCCGGGCGCTCGCCGCGCGATCCGAGGCGCCGGCCGTCATCGCGCTCGCGACGCCGGTCATGGGCGAGCTCCGGGCATCGACGGGCGAGACCGTGAACCTGGCCACCGTGCAGCGGGGCCGGATCGTGTACGCGGCCGTCCTCGACAGCCTGCACCCGCTCCGGATGTCCGCGACGGTGGGCGAGGAGCTCCATCCGCACGCGACGGCGCTCGGCAAGGCGGTCCTCGCGGCCGAGCCGCCCGAGCTGCGCTCTGGGTTCCTCGGCGCCGAGCCGTTCGTCGCGCTGACGGACCGCACGATCACGACGCGTCGCGCGCTCGACGCGGACCTCGCCACGACCGCGACGCGCGGGTACGCCGTCGACGACGAGGAGAGCGCGCTCGGCGCGATCTGCCTCGGCGCGGCGATCCTCGGCGCCGACGGGCGGCCGGTGGGCGCGCTGTCGGTCTCGGCGCCGCTCGCGCGGCTCCCGGCGCGGACCCATCGCGCCGTCGGGCGGATCGTGAAGCACCGCTGCGATGGCATCTCGGCGGAGCTCGCGCTCCTCGAGCCGCCGATCGCCACGGGAGCGAGATCGTGACGGACCGGTTCGCGGGGTCGCGGGTCCACCGCGAGCGGGCGAGCCGCAGCATCGCCGGTGGCGTCACCACCGCCGTGCGCGCCACGCAGCTGCCGGTGACGATCTGCTTCGCCGGTGGCCGGGGGTGCCGCCTCACCGACGTCGACGGCAACGAGTACGTCGACTACGCGCTCGCGTACGGGCCGTTCCTGCTCGGCCACTCGCCCGCGCCGGTGATCGAGGCCGCGCGCACGCAGCTCGAGACGCTCATCGGCCACGGCGGGTCGAACCGGGTCGACGCGGAGCTCGCCGAGGCCATCTGCCGCACGGTCCCCTCGGCCGAGCGATGCGTGTTCAGCAGCACGGGCAGCGAGGCGGTGCACGCGGCGATCCGGATCGCGCGGGCCGCGACGGGGCGCCCGAAGGTCGTGAAGTTCCTCGGCCACTACCACGGCTGGCTCGACCCGATCCACGTCGGGACGCCCGGCCAGCTCGAACCGGCGCCGGGGACGGCCGGGCAGGACCCGCTCGCCGCGGCCGCGACGATCGTCTGCGCCTGGAACGACCTCGACGCGCTCGACGCGGCGCTCTCCGAGGACGTCGCGGCCGTGATCATGGAGCCGGTCGCGATGAACGGCGGCGGCGTCGTGCCGTCCCCCGGATATCTCGAAAGCGTTCGCGAGCTCACGCGGCGCCGCGGCGCGGTGCTGATCTTCGACGAGGTCATCACGGGCTTCCGCGTGGCGCTCGGGGGCGCGCAGGAGCGGTACGGGGTCGTGCCCGACCTCACGATCCTGGGCAAGGCGCTAGGGGCCGGGTTCCCGATCAGCTCGGTGTGCGGCTCGGCCGCCGTCATGGAGGTCGTCTCGAGCCGCACGGTCGCGCACGTCGGGACCTTCAACGCGAACCCGATCTGCGCATCCGCGGCGCTCGCCGCCGTCTCGGAGCTCGAGCGACGCGCCGACGAGGTGTATCCGCACCTGGAGGCGATGGGGTCGGCGCTCGAGCGCGCGCTGGTCCAGGAGGGCGAGGCGGCCGGCGTGCCGCTGTCGGTGAACCGGGTCGGCGGCGCCGCGTACGCGACCGCCGGCGGCGGGGACGTCTCGACGTACGAGGGCGTGCAGTCGTCGGACTTCGCGACGTACGCGAGATTCGCCGAAGGCCTGCTCGTCGAGGGCGTGAACGTGCCGCCGCGCGGCCTGCTCTACGTCTCGACCGAGCACCGCGACGCCGATCTCGAGCGGACTCGGGAGGCGATCGGGCGCGCGCTCGCGGCGATCGCCGCATGAGCGGCACCCGGATATCGTTCGACTGGTCCTACCGAGGGTTCGGCACGTGCATCCTCGAGAACGAGCTGCTCAAGGTGACGGTCGTTCCCGAGGTCGGCGCCAAGGTGCACGAGATGATCTTCAAGCCAGCCGATCGCGACCTGCTGTTCCATCACCCGCGGGTGGAGCTGCGCGCGCCCGTGTTCGGGCAGAACGCCGACGACTGGTGGAGCGGCGGGATCGACGACGTCGTGCCGACCGGGCACCCGTGCGTCGTGGGTGGCGAGCAGCTGCCGTTCCTCGGCGAGGTCTGGTCCATGCCCTGGTCGGTCGAGCAGGTGGGATCCGCGACCGTGCGCCTCTCGCGCGACGGCGTGATCACGCCGTTCCGGATCGAGCGCGAGATGGAGCTTCGGCCCGGGGAGCCGTTCGTGCGCGTTCGGCACCGGATCGAGAACGTCGGTCTCCTCCCGTTCCGGTTCATCTGGGGCATCCATCCGAGCTTCCCCGTCGGCCCGGCGACCCACGTCGAGGTGCCCGCTCGCCGGGGGATCGTCCAGGACTCGTGGCCCGACGACCGGCTCGGCGCCTCGGGGACCGAGTACGCGTGGCCGCGCGCCGAGGTCGCCGAGGTCGGACCCGAGCCGCACGGCACCTGGGACCTCCACTACGCGACCGACCTCGACGACGGCTGGCTGGCCGTCTGGGACGAGGCGTGGGGCTGCGGGTTCGGGATGACGTTCCCGACGGACGTGTTCGCGTGCGTCTGGGTGTGGCTCGTCGACGGCGGCTGGCGCGGCATCCGATGCGTGAACGTCGAGCCGTGGACCGGATACCCCGCGCGGCTCGACGAGGCCATCGAGGCCGGCCGGGCGACCGAGCTGGCCCCGGGCGAGACGCTCGAGGCCGCCACGCGCTGGATCGCGTTCGAGACGCGTGGTCCCGTGCGCGGGTTCGACGAGGCCGGGAGCCGCGTTCGATGACCGGCCGGCTGGCGGGCAAGGTCGCGATCGTGACGGGCGCCGCGCAGGGGATCGGCCACGCGACGGCCGTGCGGTTCGCCGAGGAGGGCGCGGCCGTCACGTGCGTCGACGTGCGGACCGAGGTCGGCGAGACCGCCCGGACGATCGAGGACGCGGGCGGACGCGGGATCGCCCTCGTCGCCGACGTCGCGACCGACGAGAGCAACCGCCGCATGGTGTCCGAGACCGTGGCGGCGTTCGGCGGCCTCGACGTCCTGCACGCGAACGCGGCCGTCCAGCTCATGGGCCGGCTCGAGGACACGACCGAGGAGCAGTGGGACCGGACCCACGCCACGAACCTCAAGGGCGTGTACCTCGGGATCAAGCACGCGCTGCCGCATCTGCGCGAGCGCGGCGGCGGCTCGATCCTCATGACGGCGTCGCTGCTCGGCTACGTGGGCAATCCCGATCTGCCCGCGTACGGGGCGATGAAGGGCGGGCTCCGCTCGCTGTGCCGGAGCCTGGCCACGGCCCACGGGCCGGAGAACATCCGCGTCAACACGATCTGCCCCGGCGACGTCGACACGCCGCTCCTGCAGGAGTACTTCGACGGGTTGGCCGATCCCGAGGCCGCACGGCAGGAGATCATGGATCGGTATCCGCTCCGGCGGTTCGCCTCGCCCCGCGACGTGGCGAACATCGCGGTGTTCCTCGCCTCCGACGACGCGAGCTACCTGACCGGGATCGACGTCATCGTCGACGGCGGGCTCCTCGCCAAGGACTGGGGGTAGGGTGCGCCTCGTCTCGTTCGCGGGTGGGTTCGGGCGCGTCGAGGGCGACACGGTCGTCCCGATGGGCTCGGACATCCTCGAGTACCTCGCGACCGGGCGCGCGACGGACGGCGTGCCGGTCGGCCTCGGCGAGATCCAGGTGCGTGCGCCCGTTCCGAGGCCGGGCAAGATCGTGGCGATCGGGCTGAACTATCGCGACCACGCCGCCGAGTCCGAGCAACCGGTGCCCACGGAGCCGATCCTGTTCGCGAAGTTCGCGAACTCGGTCGTCGGCCCCGGCGAGGCGATCCTCATCCCCGCGGCCACCGAACGCGCCGACTACGAGGCCGAGCTCGCGGTCGTCATCGGACGGCAGGCGCACGAGGTCGACCGGGCCGACGCGTTCGATCACGTCGCCGGCTACACGTGCGCGAACGACGTCTCGGCGCGCGACCTCCAGCTGGCCACGAGCCAGTGGACGCGCGGCAAGGCGATCGACA
>DATBLA010000163.1:0-7890 GCA_036555645.1 Actinomycetota bacterium | reverse complement strand
TTGGTCTCCTCGGACGCGTCGAACAGCAGGCACGTCGAGTCGAAGCCGCCCCGTCCGATCCGGCCCCGCAGCTGGTGCAGCTGCGCGAGCCCGAACCGCTCGGCGTTCTCGACGAGCAGCACGGTGGCGTTCGGGACGTCGACGCCCACCTCGATCACCGTCGTCGAGATGAGGACGTGCGCCCGGCCGGCGCGGAACTCGTCCATCACCTGCTCCTTCTCGATCGGACGCATCCGCCCGTGCAGGAGCCGGACCGACAGATCGGGGAAGACGTCGGTGGCGAGTCGCTCGGCCTCCGCCTCGGCGGCGCGGACGTCGCTGCGGTTCCCCTCGTCGATCGCCGCGCAGACGACGAAGGCCTGGCGCCCGGCCTCGACCTCCCGGCGCACGAGCGCGTACGCATGCTCCCGCTCGGCTCCCGTCCGGACGATGCGTGTGCGAACCGGTCGCCGGCCCCGAGGCATCTCGTCGAGCACCGCGACGTCGAGGTCGCCGTAGTACGTCATCGCGAGCGTTCGAGGGATCGGGGTGGCGGTCAGGATGAGGACGTCCGGCGACGCGCCCTTGCCCTTGAGCGCCAGGCGCTGGTGCACGCCGAACCGATGTTGCTCGTCGATGACCGCGAGCGACAGGTCGGCGAACGACACGCCCTCCTGGACGAGGGCGTGGGTCCCGATCAGGAGATCGACCTCCCCCGACGCGACCCCGTCGAGGACCCGCCGCCGATCCCTGCCGGTGACGGCCGCGGACAGGAGCGCGAAGCAGACGCGGGTCCCCGGATCGTCGACCGGCTCGGGGTCGAGCAGCGATGGCTGTGCGTCCGTGGCGGAGGCGGGCTCGCGCTCGAGGTACGGCACGCCGTGCTCGCCCAGGAGCGCGGTCACCGAGCGAAGGTGCTGGCCGGCGAGCACCTCGGTCGGCGCCATGATCGCCGCCTGGTGGCCCGACCCGATCGCCACGAGCGCGGCATGGAGCGCGACGAGGGTCTTGCCCGATCCGACGTCGCCCTGCAGGAGCAGGCTCATCGGGTGCGGCGCGGCCATGCGCTCGCCGATCTCCTTCATCACGCGTCGCTGGGCGTCGGTCGGCTCGAACGGCAGGTCGGCCTCGACGCGCGGCGCGAGACCCTCCTCGTCGGCGTGGGCGACCCCCTCGAACGCCGCCTCCATCCGGTGCTTTCGGAACGCGACCCCGAGCTCGAGCACGTACAGCTCGTCGAACTTCAACCGCTCGGTGGCGGCCGCCAGCTCCTCCTGCGTCTGGGGGAAATGGATCTCGTGCAACGCGCGATCGAGCGGAAGGAGCGCCTCGTCGGATCGGATCTCGCTCGGCACGGGGTCCGGGATCGTCCCGACGCGCTCGAGCGCGCGCCAGACGAGCTCGCGGATCGTTCGGGTCGTCACGCCCTCCGTCGCTCGATGGACGGGGGTGATCCGGCCGGTGTGCACGAGATCCTGCTCGTCGCTCGTGAGGACCTCGACCTCCTGGTTGGCGAGCTGGAGGCGGCCCCGATACAGCTGGACCACGCCGGAGACGGCCAGCTCGTTGCCCTCCCGATACTGCGAGGCCACCCACGGCTGGTTGAAGAACGTGAGGTCGAGATACCCCGACCCGTCGGTGACGGTGACCGTCACCATCGACTGGCGGCGACGGGTCTGTCGTTTCGCGACGCGCTTGACCCGGGCGATCACGGTCGCCGGCGCACCGACCTTCAACCGCCCGATCGTGCCGACGCGTGAGCGGTCGATGTACCGGCGAGGGTAGTGATGGAGCAGATCGCGCACCGTCTCGACGCCGATGCCCGCCAGCACCTCGGACGCCGGCGGGCCCTTCGTGCGCATCCCCACTCGGCGAGCGGCGAGCGTTCGGTCGATCGAGGAGACGGGGTCGCGCAGGGAGAGCGGCACGGCCCGAACCTACCCGCTGGTGAGGTCACGTCCAACGCAACCACCCGTACGATGGTTCGCATGCGCCTACGGACCCTCGTCGCGGCGGCGGTGCTGGTCGTCGTCGCGGTCTCGTGCTCGGGGTCCGGCGACGGGCCGAGCGGCGACTCGGGCTCGCTGCCGAGCGACCCCGAGGCCCTGCCCGAGTTCACGCTGGCCCGCTACGAGCGGATGATCGAGGACCTGCGGGGCACGCCGGTCGTCGTCAACGTGTGGGCGTCCTGGTGCGGTCCGTGCCGGCAGGAGGCACCGCACCTCGCCGCCGCCGCCGCCGAGCACGACGACATCCAGTTCGTGGGCGTGGACATCCTCGACGAGCGCGAGTCGGCGAGGGAGTTCATCCGCGAGTTCGGTTGGTCCTACCCGAGCGTGTTCGACCCGCCGGGCGCGATCCGCGACGGGCTGGGGCTGCTCGGGCAGCCCGTGACGCTGTTCTACGACGCATCCGGTGAGCTCGTCGCCACCTGGACGGGAGCGCTGTCGGAGTCGGTCCTCGACGAGCGGCTCGCCGAGATCACGTCCGCCTGAGCGCTCGGCGGTTCGCCGACTCTGCGGTGCAAACGGTCCTCACCAGGGCGTTTGGTACCCTGGCCGGGCGATGGCAGCGGTCTGCGACGTCTGTGGGAAGAAGCCCTTCTTTGGCATGCGCGTGTCCCACTCGCACCGCCGGACGCCGAGGCGCTGGAATCCAAACGTGCAGCGCGTCCGCGTGGTCCAGAACGGCACGCCCAAGCGCATGCACGTCTGCACGAGCTGCCTGAAGGCCGGCAAGGTCACCCGCGCCGTCTAACGGCGGATCGACCACAGCGGGTCCACCGGCCCGATCCCCCGTCCCACCGCCAACCCGCCTCGGATCGCCTCGGTCACGAACGCCTTCCCCGAACGCACCGCGTCGAGCAGGTCCTCCCCCATCGCCAGGTGCCCGGCGATGGCCGCCGACAGCGTGCAGCCGGTCCCGTGCGTGTTCGGCGTCGCGATGCGCTCCGCCCCGATCCACTCCCGGCGATCGGCGTCGACGAACAGGTCGTCCGAGCGATCGGGGTCGCCCTCGAGGTGTCCGCCCTTGACGAGCACCGCGCCCGCGCCGAGGGCGCGGATCGCCTGCGCGGCGTCCTCCATCCGTTCCCGGGAATCCACGTCGAATCCCGCGAGTCCGGCGGCCTCGGGCAGGTTCGGCGTGACGAGGGTGGCGAGCGGTAGCAGGCGATCGCGCAACACCTCGACGGCGCTGGGCTCGAGGAGGGCGTGGCCGTGCTTGGAGACGAACACCGGATCCACGACGAGATTCGGCACGCCGGCCTGCTCGATCGCCTCGGCCACGGATCGAACGATGTCGGCCGACGCGAGCATCCCGGTCTTCGCGGCGTCGATGCCGATGTCCTCGACGACGGCCCGGATCTGGTCGGCCACGATCGCGGGCGACAACGTCTCGACGCCGCTCACTCCGAGCGTGTTCTGGACCGTCACCGCCGTCACGGCGGTCATGCCGAACACGCCCAGGGCGCTGAAGGTCTTCAGGTCGGCCTGGATCCCCGCTCCGCCACCGGAGTCCGAGCCCGCGATCGTCAGCGCTCGGGGTCGAGGAGCGTTCGCGCGGTCCACGCACCCAGGCTAACGAGTCCGGAAGTGATCCCACCCCGCGGGTGCCAGCGGCGCCGTGGTCCCGGACGCGTCCACGCCGACGATGCCCGAGGTCTCCTCGATCGAGCCCACGTCGGTGAGCGCGACGCCGAAGACCTCGCGGAGCTCGGCCCGGGCGGCCGCGACCGCCTCCGGGGCCATCGTGGCCAGCAGCTCGTAGTCCTCCCCGCCCGAGAGCGCCAGGGCGAGCGGGTCGATCGCGAGCTCGGTCGCGCCCTCGACGAGCGCCTGCGCGACGGGCACGGCATCGAGCTCGATACGCGCGCCGACCCCGCTCGCCGCGCACAGTCGCGCGAGGTCCGTCGTCAGCCCGTCGGACAGGTCCATCATCGAGGACGCTCCGAACCGCGCCAGCACCTGCGCCTCGCCGACCCGCGCGACCGGACGCGCGTGCGCGTCGACGAGCGCGCGGGCCCACGGTTCGGACAGGGCTGCCGGAGTCCCGTCCGAGAGCGCGAGCCCGCCCGCAGCCGCGCCGAGCGAGCCGGTCACGACGATCCGATCCCCGACCCGGGCCCCCGAACGGGTCACCGCGCGCCCGGGAGCCACCTCACCCACGGCGGTGACCGAGAGCACGACAAGGCCGGCACGGTTCGTGTCCCCTCCCACCAGGGTCATCGCGTGCTCGGCGCACGCGTCCGCGACCCCGCCGTAGAGCTCCATGACCCACGCGGCCTCGACGTCGGCGGGCAGCCCGATCCCCAGGAGCGCGTACCTCGGGCTCGCGGCCATCGCCGCGAGATCGGACACGTTCACGACGATCGCCTTCGCCCCCAGATCGTGGGCCGAGATCGTCGACCGATCGAAGTGCACACGCTCGACGAGCAGGTCGGTGGTCAGCACCACGTGGGCGCCGCCCGCCTCGACGACGGCCGCGTCGTCGCGCCCGAGACCGACGACGACCCCGGGCTCGTCCGCCGATCGCAACCTGGCGATCGCGGCGATCAGCTCGTCCTCCGACAACTCCATGGTGACGTCCTCGCGCGGCGGCGCTCGTGCGCCAGGCCGGGGTCGCTCGTTGGGTAGGATAGAGCCGCTCCGAGCAGCTCCGGTCTCGATCGGACGCCGCACGGCGACTCGCGAGCTTCCACGATCGAGGAGTGCCGGTTGAAGGTCGAAGCGAGATCGATCCACGACAACCCGTCCGCGGACGAGCTGCGCCGGTTCACCGAAGCGATGCCGCAGTCCCGTCTCACCGAGTTCGGCAACGTGAACGTGCAGACGAGGGTCACCTCGCGCAGCGCCGGCAGCACGTACGTCGTGGCCGAGCGCTCCAGCGGCAAGACGATGACCCGTGAGGAGTTCGACGCCATCGCCGCGGCGCAGGACGCGTACCTGCGCGACCAGGACGTGGTCGTCGTCGACGGGTTCATCGGCAACGATCCCGAGTTCCGCACCTCGGCCCGGCTCACGATCGAGAAGGCGAACGCGAACATCGCCGGGATGCAGCGGATGCTCTACTTCCCGCGCGAGGACCACGCGGAGCCGGAGGTGCAGGTCGTCTACACCCCGAACCTGCCGGCGCCCGGGTACCCGGACGAACGGATCATCGCCGTCGATCTCGAGCGCGGGGTGACACGCGTCCTGAACTCCGACTACTTCGGCGAGTCGAAGAAGGGCGGCCTTCGGATGTGGAACTCGAAGGTCTACGACCTCGGCGGGCTCGCCCTGCACGCCGGCCTGAAGGTGATCCCCACCGCCGAGCGCGAGAAGGTCGTGATGATCATCGGCCTGTCCGGAACCGGGAAGACGACCACGACGTTCACCACGCAGAACGACTCGCTCCCCGTGCAGGACGACTTCGTCGCGCTCATGCCCGGCGGCCGGCCGTACGGAACCGAGAACGGGTGCTTCGCGAAGACGTTCAGCCTCGACCCCGCGTTCGAGCCGAACATCTACAACGCGGTCGTCAAGCCGACGACGTACCTGGAGAACGCGTACCAGGACGACGCCGGGAAGGTGAACTTCTTCGAGGAGGGCTACACGCAGAACGGACGCGCGGTCTTCCGCATGAGCGACCTCGAGCGGTCGCGCGAGGCCACGACCGTGGGGACCGTCGACGTCCTGCTGATCCTGAACCGGAACGAGAACCTCATCCCGGCGGTCGCCAAGCTCGATCAGGAGCAGGCGGCCGCGTACTTCATGCTCGGCGAGACGACCGGCACCTCGGCCGGCGGCGCTGCGGAGGCCGGCAAGTTCCTTCGCGTCCCGGGGACGAACCCGTTCTTCCCCATGCCCCACGGCCTGCAGGGCAACCGGATCCTGGAGCTGCTCGCCGGCCATCCGATCGAGACGTACCTCCTGAACACCGGGCGGGTCGGGGGACCGGACGGCGACGATCGCTCGGCGAAGGTGAAGATCCCTCACACGTCGGCATGCGTGCTCGGCATCGCCGAGGGGACGATCTCGTGGACCCGTGACGACGACTTCGGGTATCTCGTCGCCGAGCAGGTCCCGGGGTTCGACGACCCCGAGCTTCTCCAGCCCCGACGGCTGTACGAGCGGCAGGGGCGGATGCAGGAGTATCGCGACACGGTCGAGCGGCTGAAGGCCGAGCGGGTGGCCCGGCTTCGCGAGTTCCCCGAGCTCGCGCCCGAGATCGTCGCCGCCGCCGGCTAGGGCGGGCCGCCCCGACCGTCGTTACCCGGATCCGCAGTTCCGGCCCCCCCGTTCGGGCTCCGCCGGCCCAGGAACCACCCGGCCCCCAGCTGCAACGCCGCCAAGCCGAGCGGGACGATCGCGTACCAGCGGTACTGGGCCAGCTCGTCGGTGGCCGCCCGCCCCTCGACCTCGACCGAGGCCGAGATGAAGAAGAAACCGGAGAACGCGAACCACAGGCCGACCCGCCCGGTGACGAACAGTGCGTACAGGACGTGGTCGACGACGTCGGTCCCCTCGAACGGCCGCCGGCCCCACACCCACATCGAGCGGATGCCGCCGAGCAGGAGCGCGATCGCGAGGACGAGCTCGAGGACCCTCACGCGCGCGAGCCGGCGGAGCGCGCGAGCGCGGCGACGACCTCCTCGTCGCTCGTCTGGTCGAAGTCGCGATACCACTCTCCGACCGCGAAGAAGGGCTCCGGCGTCGCGAGCACGATCACGTCGTCGGCTTCGGCCCGCAGGCGCGCGAGCGACTGTGGCGGCGCGACCGGGACCGCGAGCACGACCCGGGAGGCACCGGCGGCACGAGCCCACCGGATCGCGGCGACCGCCGTCCCCCCGGTCGCGACGCCGTCGTCGACGACGATCGCGATCCGGCCTTCGACCTCGACCGGCGGCCGCCCACCGCGATACGCGAGCTCACGACGCGCGATCTCCGCCTCCTGCCTCGTGACCTCCGCCTCGAGGTACTCGGGGCTCACGCCGAGCCCGAGCACCATCCGCGGGTCGAGGACGCGCACCCCCGGGGCGATCGCGCCGATCCCGAGCTCGGGATTGCCCGGCGCGCCGATCTTGCGCGGGACGACGACGTCGAGCGGCGCGTGGAGCGCTCGGGCGATCTCGTCGCCGACGATCGCGCCTCCGCGCGGGATCGCGAGGACGACCGCAGGGCCCTCGACGTCGAGGTGCGACGCGAGCCGCCTCCCGGCATCGGAGCGGTCGGCGAAGATCACCGCTCGTCCTCGATCTCGCGCCGCGCGTCCTCCTCCTCGAGCTGGCGGCGCTTGTCCGGCACGATCTTCTCCGGCGGCGGCATCGGCGACCGGATCTTGCGGTAGGCGGCGAGCGGGTCGCGGTCGCGCTTCGAGGGCTTCTTCTTGGGCACCTCTCGATTATCCGCTCGCGTTCAAGACACCGCCCTGATGAGCACCCACACGGCGCCGTTGTCCGGATCGACGGCGATGGCTTCGGCGTACTCCGGGACCGGGAACACGGCGGTCTCGCGCGTCAACGGGTCGATCCGGGTCACCGAATCCTCGCCTCCGTCGGCGAGCCACACCGCCTCGCCCCCGAAGACCATGTCGTGCTCGTCGCTTCCGACGCGCACCGTATCGATGACCGACAGCGTGCTCGGTTCCACGACGGCCACGGTCCCGGCGGCCTGGTCGAGCACCCACACGTGCCCGCCGCCGACGGCCACGGCGTCGAGGCTCCCCGGGAGCGAGGCCGACGCCGCCACCCGACCGCTCACGGGATCGATGCGGGCCAGCTCACCCGCCAGGTTGTCGATCACCCAGACGGAGCCATCTCCCGCGGCGACGCCGTTGCCTGGGATCGGATCGATCGTTCGAGCGAGCCGGTTCTCGATCGGGTCGACCTGAAACAGGATTCCGTCCGACAACACCCAGACGGATCCCTCGCCG
>DATBLA010000162.1:0-52021 GCA_036555645.1 Actinomycetota bacterium | reverse complement strand
CGGTCAGCAGTCGGTACGCGCGGTCGCAGATCTCCACCTTGCGCTCCACGGTGTCGGCCTGGCCTCGCTCGTCGAAGGCCATCACGACCACGCCGGCGCCGTAGCGCCTGATCTTCCTCGCCTTGTCGAGGAAGTCGTCCTCGCCCTCCTTCAGGCTGATCGAGTTCACGATGCCCTTGCCCTGCAGGCATTTCAGGCCGGCCTCGATGACGTCCCACCGCGAGGAGTCGACCATGACCGGCACGCGCGTGATCTCGGGTTCGGTGGCGATGAGGTTGAGGAACGTCGTCATCGCCTTCACGCCGTCGAGCAGGTCGGCGTCCATGTTCACGTCCAGCAGGTTCGCGCCGCTTCGGACCTGGTCGGCGGCGATCTCGACCGCGGCCTGGTAGTCCCCGGCCTCGATGAGCCGGCGGAACTTGGCCGAGCCCGTCACGTTCTGGCGCTCGCCGACCATGACGAATCCGGTCTCGGGAGTGATCGCGAACGGCTCGAGTCCGCTGAACGCCGTGACGCGGCCGGGAGCCGGGGCGCGCCGGGGCGGCAGGCCGTCGATCGCCGCGCCGATCGCGCGGATGTGCTCGGCCGTCGTGCCGCAGCAGCCGCCGAGCACGTTGGCGAGGCCGCTCTCGGCGAATTCGCGCATGTACTTCGACGTCGTGTCCGGGCGTTCGTCGTAGCCGCCGAACGCGTTCGGCAGCCCGGCGTTCGGATGGCACGTCGTGTACGTGGGGACGATGCGGGCGAGCGTCTCGAGATAGGGACGCATCTCCGCGGCGCCGAGGGCGCAGTTGACGCCGACGCTGAACGGATCGGCGTGGGCGATCGACAGCCAGAACGCGTCGATCGTCTGGCCCGAGAGCGTGCGACCGCTCCGGTCGGTGATCGTGACCGAGATCATGAGCGGGACGTCCGGGGCCACGTCCCGGGCCGCGGCGATCGCCGCCTTGCCGTTGAGCGTGTCGAAGATCGTCTCGACGAGGATCAGGTCGACGCCGCCCTCGACGAGCGCGCGGACCTGCTCCGCATAGGCCTCGGTCATCGCGTCGAAGGTCACCGTTCGGTACGCCGGATCGTTCACGCGGGGCGACAGCGACAGCGTCTGGGTCGTGGGCCCGACCGAGCCGGCGACGAAGCGGTCGGCCCCGAACGCGTCCACGGCCCGTCGCGCGATCTCGGCGCCCCGGCGGTTCATCTCGCCGACGAATGCCTCGAGGCCGTAGTCGGACTGCGCGATCGCCGTGGCGGTGAACGTGTTCGTCGTCACGATGTCCGCGCCGGCCTCGAGGTAGGAGCGGTGGATGTCCTCGACGACGTCGGGACGGGTCAGGTTCAGCAGATCGGGATCGCCGGTCACGTCGTGCGGGTGGTCGCCGAACCGGTCGCCCCGGTAGTCGGCCTCCCTCAGACCGCGGGCCTGGATGGCCGTCCCGTAGGCCCCGTCCAGGACGAGGATGCGCTCGGCCAGCAGCGACTCGAGCCGATCCCGCATGGGCCCACGCTACCGGCCGTGACCAGGCCTGACCATCATCGCGGGCCGATGCGTCGGGTAGGCTGACGCCTCGTCGAGCCGGAGATGTCGAGCCGGAGATCCGGAGACCGCACACGTGCCGAAGGAACCGATCCAACCGCTCGCCGGCGTCGTGCCGTCGGTGATCGCGACCGCCGGGGTGCGCGAGCGGTCTCGGGCCCAGGAGCCGAGATCCGACCGCCCGCTCGGGCGGCGGGGCGTCGAGCTGCTCGCCGACGTGCCGCTGTTCGCCGGGTTGTCGAAGCGGCATCTCAAGCAGATCGCGGAGCACGCCGACCAGGTCTCGTTCCGCGCGAAAGAGGTGATCGTCGAGACCGGGAGCCGTGGCGGGACGTTCTACGTCCTCCTGGAAGGGGAAGCGCGGGTGGTCCGCAACGGTCGCGCGATCGGGCGCCTCGGACCGGGGGAGTTCTTCGGGGAGATCTCGCTCCTGGACGGCGGTCCGCGGACCGCGACCGTCATCGCGGAAACGCCCGTCGTCGCGGTGCGGGTGTTCAAGCGCTCGTTCGACAAGGTGGTGTCCCAGGAGCCGGGCGTCGCCTCGAAGATCCTGGAGGTCGTGGCCCGCCGGCTGCGCGATGCAGAACGGCGTTCGCTCAGCACGTGATGCTCGGCGTGAACGTGTACTCCTGGTGGAAGTTCCTGCACGTCCTCGGCGTCATCGCCTTCGTGATGTTCCACGGGGTCTCGATGTTCGCCGGGCTGCGACTGCGCACCGAACGCGACCGCGGGCGGATCGCCTCGCTTCTCCAGTTCTCCGGAGCGTCGGTGCGCGGGATGTACGTCTCGCTGCTGTGGCTCATCGCGTTCGGCGTCGTGGCCGGGATCCAGGGCCTGTGGTGGAACGACGGGTGGTTCTGGATCTCGGTGGGGCTGCTCGTCGCCGTGTCGGTCGAGATGACGCTCGTCGCCCGTCCGTACTACCAGCGGGTGAAGGAGGCCGTGGAGGTTCGTCCCTCCGGCGTGCCGAGGCGAAGCGACGAGGAGCTCGACGAGATCCTTCGCTCGAGGATGGCCGCCTGGAACACGGTCGTCGGTCTCGCGGTGCTCGCGGTCATCACCTGGCTCATGATCTTCAAGCCGTTCCAGGTCCTGTAGCGAGTCGCCCTCAGAGGTCGGTGGGAGCCAGCGGGCGTTCGGCCGGCCCGTTCACCACGGCCCCCGTGGGTCCGAACCGGGACCCGTGGCACGGGCAGTCCCACGTGCGCTCGGTCGGGTTCCACTTCACGACGCATCCCATGTGGGTGCACTTGGCCGACAGGGTGGTCACGGTGCCGTCCGTCGCGCGGTAGACCGCGACCCTGTGGTCGCCGGTCGCCACGATGCCTCCCTCGCCCGGGCCGATCTCGGACAGGCTCTGGGCGATCGTGCGGGCGACGAGCACGTCGCACGGGCAGAGCTCGGCGATGTCGCGAGGCACCGAGCCCAGGACCGCCGCCTTCGCCCCCGACATGCCCCGATTGCCGACGACGACCAGGTCGAACCCCTCGTGCTCGGCCGTGCCCACGATCTGCTCGGCGGGATCGCCGTCGAGGATGAGCATGCCCACCTGCGCGCCCTCTCCGATCGTGGCGGCCGTGTCCGCCAGGACGAGCTCGCCGGTCTTCGGGTGGCCGACGAACGCGAGCGTGAGGGACGCCTCGAGCCGCGCGGCGAGCGCGTAGGCCTTGCGCGCGGCCCGGTCGGCGGTCGCCGATCCGTCGGTGGCGAGAAGGATCCGCCGGTAGGGCGGGCCGCCGCGAGCGTTGACCGTCGCGGTCCGGCTCCGGGTCAGCAGGACGTCGCACGGAGCGTGCGTCACGACCTTTCGGACCACGCTCCCGATGAGCTGCTCGCCGCGGAACAACCCCCGACTGCCGGTCACGATGACCTCCGCGTCCCGGTGCTCGGCGACGTGGATGATCGCCTCGGCGGGATCGTCCGGGGAGAGCTCCTCCTCGTGCCGGACGCCCTGCTCGTCGGCGATCCCGGCGGCGCGCTCGACCGCGGACGGCGCGCGACCGGCGTCCACGTAGGCGTGGACGATCGCGAGCGAGCCCTTCGTGGCGGTCGCCAGGGACGCGGCGACGCGTTCGGCGGTCTCGGCCGACGGTGATCCGTCGGTCGCCAGGACGATGCGGCGGTAGGCCATCGGCGATCGGCTCCGTGGTCGGGGCGCCATCGCCCGGCGCGTGTTCGGCTGGCGCAGGTGTTCGCCGGGCGGGTCCGGGAGACTATCGCGCCGAAGCCCGAGTCGGCGATGGCGCGCCCCGGTTCGCTCCGAGACCTGTCCGGTCTCGGGTCCCGCGGTACGCTAGATGGGCAGCGATCCCACGCCGAAGGAGGCTGGCCGGGCCACGCCCGGCGCGAGATGACCAAGCAGGTCGAGGAGAAGCAGCGCGTCGTCATCCGGTTCGCCGGGGACTCCGGCGACGGGATGCAGCTGACGGGGGATCGGTTCACGAACGCGACGGCGGTGCTCGGCAACGACCTGGCCACCCTGCCGGACTTCCCGGCCGAGATCCGAGCCCCCGCGGGCACCGTCCACGGGGTGTCGGCGTTCCAGATCCAGTTCGCCTCCACCGACATCCTCACGCCCGGCGATCACCCCGGCGTCCTCGTCGCGATGAACCCGGCGGCACTGAGGGCCGAGCTGGCGTCGGTCGAGAAGGGCGGCACGGTCATCGTGAACGAGGATGCGTTCACCCAGCGCAACCTCGAGAAGGCCGGGTACGACGCCGACCCGCTTTCGGACGGGACGCTCGACGGCTACCAGGTCTACCGCGTGCCGATGACCTCGATCACGGTGCGCGCCGTCGAGGAGCTCGGGCTCACGCGCAAGGAGGCCGAGCGCTCGAAGAACATGTTCGCGCTCGGCCTGGTCTCGTGGATGTTCGGCCGGCCGACCGACGTCACCCTCAACTGGCTGCATAAGAAGTTCGGGGACAAGCCGCAGGTCTACGACGCGAACGTGGCCGCCTACAAGGCGGGCTACAACTTCGGCGAGACGACGGAGCTGTTCGCGACCTCGTACGAGGTCAAGCCGGCCCCGGCCGCCCCGGGCACGTATCGGAACATCTCGGGCGCGCAGGCGCTCGCGTGGGGGCTCGTCGCCGCCGCCGACCGGAGCGGGCTGCGGCTGTTCTACGCGAGCTATCCGATCACGCCCGCCTCCGAGCTGCTCCACGAGCTGTCCAGGCTGAAGAACTTCCGGGTCCTCACGCTCCAGGCCGAGGACGAGATCGCGGCGGCCAACGTCGCGCTCGGTGCCGCGTTCGCCGGCGACCTCGGCGTGACCGGCACGAGCGGACCGGGGATGGACCTGAAGGCCGAGACGCTGGGCCTGGCGGTCACCCTCGAGCTGCCGATGGTGATCGTCGACGTCCAGCGGGCGGGACCCTCGACCGGGATGCCGACGAAGACCGAGCAGTCCGACCTCCTGCTCGCGCTGTTCGGCCGCCACGGCGAGTCGCCGATGCCGGTCGTCGCGGCGCGCTCACCGTCGCACTGCTTCGATGCCGCGCTCGAGGCGGCCCGCATCGCGATCACGTATCGGACCCCCGTGATCCTGCTGGCGGACACGTTCCTCGGGAACTCGTCCGAGCCGTGGCTCCTCCCCGACGTCACCTCGCTCCCGATGATCGATCCGGCCTTCGCGACCGGGCCGAACGCCGGGCAGGAGTTCCTCCCGTACCTGCGCGACGAGCGCCTCGCGCGCCCCTGGGCCGTCCCCGGCACGCCGGGACTGCGCCACCGGATCGGCGGGCTCGAGAAGGAGGACGGCACCGGCGACATCAGCTACGACCCGCAGAACCACGAGCGGATGACGGCCCTGCGAGCCGCCAAGGTCGACAAGGTCGCCGAGGACGTGCCGCCGCTCGAGGTCGACGACCCCGACGGCGACGCGCAGCTGCTCGTGCTCGGCTGGGGGTCGACGTACGGAACGATCCGCGCGGCGGCTCGCCGCGTCAGGGATCGGGGTCGCGCGGTCGCGACGGCGCACCTCGTGCACCTCAACCCGTTCCCGAGCAACGTGGGCGACGTCGTCTCCGCGTACCCGAACGTGCTGATCCCCGAGCTCAACGCCGGGCAGCTCGCGATGCTCGTGCGATCGCGGTTCCTCGTGGACGCGCGGACCTTCTCGAAGGTCCAGGGGCAGCCGATCTTCGCGGAAGAGCTCGAGGCCGAGATCCTGAAGGTGATGGACGAATGAGCGAGACGGGCAACGGCGAGATGGGTACGGGCGACGGCGGCGTGGCGACGCTGACGAAGAAGGACTTCACGAGCGACCAGGAGGTTCGCTGGTGTCCGGGCTGCGGCGACTACGCGATCCTGTCGATCGTCCAGGCGTTCATGCCCGAGCTCGGCATCCGACCCGACGAGACGGTGTTCGTCTCGGGGATCGGATGCTCGGGGCGGTTCACGTACTACATGGACACGTACGGCGTCCACGGGATCCACGGCCGGGCGCCGGCGATCGCGACCGGGATCGCGACGGCGCGACCGGAGCTGTCGGTCTGGGTCGTCACCGGAGACGGCGACGGCCTGTCGATCGGCGGGAACCACCTCATCCACGCGCTCCGGCGCAACGTGAACATGAAGATCCTCCTGTTCAACAACCAGATCTACGGGCTGACCAAGGGCCAGTACTCCCCGACGTCGGAGGAGGGCAAGGTCACGAAGTCCACGCCGTTCGGGTCGGTCGACCACCCCTTCAACCCGATCGCGCTCGCGCTCGGCGCCGAGGCGACGTTCGTCGCGCGGACGATGGACAACGATCGCCAGCACATGACCCAGATCCTTCGGCAGGCCGCCGCTCACGAGGGGACCGCGTTCGTCGAGATCTACCAGAACTGCAACGTGTTCAACGACGGGGCCTTCGATCTCCTGCGGGAGAAGCCGCAAGGCACGCACAACCAGATCCGCCTCGAGCACGGACAGCCGATCGTCTTCGACGAGGGCAACCGGTGCGTCTCGGTCGGCGAGAACGGCCGGCTCGAGATCGCCTCGACGGAGGGCACGCCGAGCGAGCGGATCGTCACGCACGACGCCGCCGGCCGGCCGTCCCTCGCGTTCGCGCTGGCCCACCTGTCGCGGGGACCGTCCGAGCCCACGTGCATCGGCGTGTTCCGAGAGGTGGAGCGTCCCGTCTACGGGCGCTCGATGGTCGAGCAGATCGACCGCGCGACCGAGCGACTGGGCGCGGGAAGCCTCGAGAAGCTGCTTCACGCCGGCGATACCTGGACGGTGTCCTGACCCTCAGGCAGTCTGCAGTTCGAGCGATCGCCCTCAGTCTGAGCCGGCGCGGTACCGCGACATCGCGTCCTCGGCCGCCGACCCGACCGTCCTGAGCTCGCCGACGAGCCCCGGCAGCGTCGCCAGGAGGCGATCGAGGTCCTCCTCCGTGGTCAGGGGCCCGATGCCGACACGGAAGCTCGGGGTCGCCGCCACGCCCATCTGCTCGAGCACCGTCGAGGCCTCGCCGGCCGCGCCCGAGCAGTTGGACCCCGCCGCCAGGCGAAAGCCCCGGTCGTCCAGGGCCATGCTGAGGATCTCGGCGTCCAGGTCAGGGACCGAGAAGCACACGAGGTGCGGGACGCGCTGGGACGGATGGCCGTGCAGGCGCGCGCCCGGGACGCGCTCGGCGATGCCGGTTCGGAGCCGGTCGGTGAGCGACCACTGCCTGGCCGCCTCGTCGCCGAGCTCGCGGAGGCGGACGGTCAGGGCGGCCGCCATCCCCGCCACGCCGGGGACGTTCTCCATGCCCGATCGGCGTCGGCGCTCGCGATCGTCCCCGCACGGATAGGCGGCGACCGGGACCCCACGGCGCACGAACAGGGCTCCGACCCCCGCGGGGCCGCCGAACTTGTGCGCCGACAGCGACAGGAGATCGACGTCGAGGGCGTGGACGTCGACCGGGATCCGGCCGACCGTCTGGCAGGCGTCGCTGTGGAACAGCACGCCTGCCTCCCGGCACAGGCGGGCCGCCTCGGCGACCGGCTGGATCGTGCCGACCTCGTGGTTCGCGTGCTGGACCGAGGCCAGCAACGTGCCGGGCTTTCGGACCTCGGCGGCGAACGCGTCGAGATCGACGCGGCCGTCCTCGTCGACGGGCACGAGCGCCGACTCGAACCCGTCGGTCTCGAGCGTGTGGAGGACGCCGCCGACCGCGGGATGCTCGATCGTCGTCGTGACGACGCGATGCCCGATCTCGCGGACCGGCCGCACCCCGCCCCAGATCGCAAGGGCGACGGACTCGGTGCCTCCGCTCGTGAAGACGATCTCGTCCGGCTGGGCGCCGATCGCGGCCGCGATCGTGGCGCGATCGTCGTCGAGCCTGCGTCGCGAGGCGAGCCCGTCCGAGTGCAGGCGCAGCGGGTCGCCGAACTCGTCGAGCGCGGCCATGACGGCCGCCCGCGCGCGCTCGTCCAGCGGCGTCGCGGACGCGTGATCCAGGTACGTGGAGGCTGTCGTCGCCATCGCGGGAACGAGCCCATGATAGCGGCGGCATTGGACCGACCGGCGGCCGCCGCGGATGGGCCCGCGCCCGGGCTACGGCGTGGCCGGCGCCTTGTCCTTCAGGAACACGGACGAGTAGAGCACCGCGGCGATGATGCCGCCGGCGATCGGACCGACGATCCACACGAACCAGTCCGACCACGTTCCCGATGCGAGCGCCGGCCCGAACCAGCGGGCCGGGTTCATCGCGGCGCCCGTGTACGGGCCGAAGGCCATGATGTCGAAGGCGATGACGAGCCCGATCGTCAGCCCCGCCGTCTTCGAGAACGGGCCGCGGTCGTCCACCGCCGTGCCGAACACCGCGAACACGAGGAAGAACGTCGTCACGGCCTCGATGACGATGCCCTTGCCCACCGCGATCGGACCGGCCAGGGTCGGCGTCCCGCCGGAGGCGGCCTCGTACAGGTCCCTGGGCACGAGGTACTTGAGGAGGTAGGCGCCCGCGACCGCCCCGAGCAGCTGGGCCGCGATGTAGACGATGGTCTTGCCCGAGGGGACCTTGCCCGAGACCCACAGGCCGATCGTGACCGCCGGGTTGACGTGGCCGCCGGACAGGTGGGCGGTCACGGAGACCATGATCGCGAGCACGAGGCCGTGCGCCAGCGCGACGCCGGTCAGGTCCAGGCCGAGCCCCACCGCCACGACCGCTCCGGCGCCGATGAAGATCAGCGCGAACGTCGAGACGAACTCTGCGACGGCGGCCTTGCCGGTGCTCTCCATACCGGTCCCCCTCGTGCGCTCGGTCGCGCGCACGATATCTCGCCGTTGCGTTCGCCTCAAACCTCTCGGGACTCGTTGATAGGATGCCGCGCGTGAAGGTGCTGCTCGTCTCGCCCGAGGCGTCCTCGCGCGATCTCATGCGGATCAGTGTGGGGAGCATCCAGCGCCGAACGGGCGAACGCCTGTCCTTCCTGGAGGCGCGCGACGGCGAGGAGGGAGCCCGCGTCGCTCGGCAGGAGCGGCCCGACGTGATCGTCGCCGACGAGATCGCCTCGCGCGCGGGGGCGTTCGCCCTCGCGAAGGACCTTCGAGGCGCGTCCGAGCCGTACCCGGGCGCGATCGTCATCCTGCTTGAGCGGGCACACGACCGATGGCTCGCGCGGTGGTCGGGGGCCGACGCGTGGTTCGTGAAGCCCGTGGATCCGTTCGAGCTGGCCGATCGGCTCGTCGAGCTGGTAGCGGGAACCCGGAAGGAGACCGCGTGAAGATCAAGGGCACGTGCCGGCGGTGCGGCCGGGAGTTCCTCGTCGAGCAGGTGATCGAGCAGGGCGGCGTGTGTCCGTGGGACGGCAAGCCGTTCCAGGCGGACTACGCGGTCGTCCTCGTGGACGCGCTCCGCGACGCCGAGGCCGCGGGCAACACCCTGGAGAACGCCCTGGAGAAGCTCGCCGACCTCGAACCCGACCTCGTTCTCGATCCCGAGACGGTGCTGGCCCAGGCGCGCGAGCATCTCGAACGGCTCGAGCGCCCCCACGGGTCCGGCTGAGGCGGTGGACGACCCTCAGGTCGCGACCGAACCGGAGACGGCCGCGTCGTCGTCGCACACCGATCCCAACCGGTACCTGGCGCGGGTGCGGCGCGACGAGCACGGGTGGAGCGTCGCGATCGTCGGTCCCGATGGTGCGGAGGAGTCCGTGCGAGCGTGCCGAGACGAGTCCGAGGCGCGCGTGTATGCCTCGACCGTCCGCCAGCACGCGAGCTGGCTGTCCGAGGCCACGTTCCGCGAGTACTACCGCCTGGGCGTGGAGGGCTAGATGGGGTTCAACGCGATGCGGCCCGGCTCGGTCAAGCGCGCCGATCTGCTCTATCTCCTCGCGGGCATCGTGGTGATCGTCGCGCTGGTGATCTGGGCCGTCTGGTAGTGGACCGGGTCGAGCTCGCCGAGCTCGACTTCTGCTACCTCACGACAACCGGTCGGCGATCCGGATCGCCGCACACGGTCGAGATCTGGTTCGCGCTGCACGGCGACGTCGTGTACGTGCTCGCGGGCGGCGGCGAGGGCAGCGACTGGGTGAAGAACCTCATGGTCCACCCCACGGTCGGGCTCCGGCTCGGCGATCGTGACGTGATCTGCTCCGGCCGGCCCGTCGTGGACGCGGAGGAGGACGAGCTCGCCCGCCGGCTCGTCTTCGACAAGTACCGGCCCCGGGACTCGGGGGATCTGACGGACTGGCGCGCGAGGGCACTTCCCGTCGCGATCGACCTTCCCGCGGGGACGCTGGGCTCCGGCTGATCAGGCGCGTTCGAGCACGACGGCCAGGCCCTGGCCCCCCGAGATGCACAGCGTGGCCAGTCCGAGCGCCGCGCCGCGCCGGCGCATCTCGTAGGCGAGCGAGAGCACGATCCTGGCCCCGGACATGCCGATCGGATGCCCGATCGAGATGCCTCCGCCGTTCACGTTCACCCGGTCGCGATCGAACTTCAGATCGCGCTCGCAGGCGATGACCTGCGCCGCGAACGCCTCGTTGATCTCGATGAGGTCGATGTCGGCGAGCGAGAGCCCCGTCCGCTCGAGCACCCGGCGCGTCGCCGGGACGGGCCCGATCCCCATGATCTCGGGCGGCACGCCCGCCCACGACATCCCGATGATCCGGGCGAGCGGCTCCCTGCCCTCGGCCCTGGCTCGCGACTCCGACATGAGCACCATCGCGGCGGCGCCGTCGGTGATGCCGCTCGAGTTGCCCGCCGTGACGCTGCCCTGCTCCCGGAAGACCGGCGACAGCTTCGCGAGGTCGTCGAGCGTGGTTCCGGGACGAGGGTGCTCGTCGGCGTCCACGCGGACCGCCTCGCGCCCGCCCGGGTTCGGGGCCTCGACCGCGACGATCTCCTCGGCGCGCGCCGCGGTCCCGGCCTCGGCCTTGGCCTGCGACTCGACCGCGAACTCGTCCTGCTCTGCGCGCGTGAGGTCGTACCGGTCGACGAGGTTCTCGGCCGTCTCGCCCATGATCAGGCCGCAGAGCGGGTCGAGCAGGCCGTCGCGGTACATCCCGTCGACGACGCTCGCGTCGCCCATCCGGTAGCCGCCTCGCATGCGGTCGAGGATGAACGGGACCCGCGTCATGTTCTCCATGCCACCGGCGAGCACGACCTCCGAGTCGCCGAGCGCGATCTGCTGCGCTCCCAGCTGGACGGCCTTCATGCCGGACCCACACGCGATGTTCACGTTGAACGCCGAGACCGAGTCCGGGACTCCCGCGCGGATGCTCACCTGCCGTCCGGTGTTGGGGCCGTTCCCCGCCTGCCGGGCGTGACCGATGATCGTCTGCTCGATCGCATCGGGTTCCACGGCGGCGCGGCGCATCGCCTCCCCGGCGGCGAGCACGCCCAGATCGACGGCGGGCAGGTGCGCGAACGATCCGAGGAACCGGGCGATCGGCGTCCGGGCGCCCTCGAGGATGACCGCCGACTCCATCCGGCCAGTCTAGGCCCGCGTTCGGCCGGTCGACGTCGGCGCCGACCTACGCGTGCAGCACGCCGAGCAACCGGTGGAGCACGAGGCCGCCGTCGACGGGCTCCGCGAGCGGGACGTCGGCGTGCTCGATCGTGACGGGCGTGCGCGAGATCCAGGCTCGCAGGACGGCGACCTCGTCGGCGCGCGAACGCGGGATCGGCGGCGCGACGGCCTCCTCCTCGCCAGAATGCACGAACGCGCCGTCGCGGATCCGCAGCGCCGCCCCCTCGTCGCGGGCCAGCAGACGCAGCTCGCCGCCGGCGAGGAGCCACCGGTCGCGGCGCGCTCGGTCGAGCGCGGTGGCGAGGGCTCGGAGCCGGTCGCGCGCGGCGGCGGCCTCCTCGAACCGTTCCTGCTCGGCGAGGCGTTGCATGCGCTCCTCGAGCGCTTCGAGGAGCCCGCCCGGAGTGGCGAGGGAGGACGCGAGGGACCGGACGAGCTCCCCGTAGCGCTCGGGATCGGCACCGCCGATGCAGGGAGCGAGGCACCGACCCATCTCGGCGAGCGCGCACGCGGCGAAGCGGGTGGTGGACCGCATCGGCGTCGTGCACCGCCGGATGGGGAAGACGTCCTCGAGCGCATCCTTCGCGCTTCGGGCGAGCCGAGAGCTGGGGAACGGCCCGAGGAAGACCGCGCCGTGGCTCGCCCCGGTCGGCTCGCGAACGACCTTGAGCCTCGGGAAGGCCTCGGTGGGGTCGAGCTTGAGGTACGCGTAGCGTCTCCACGTCGTGCCGCGACGGTTGTACGGGGGCTCGTGGCGGCCGATGAGGCGGGTCTCGAGCACGAGCGCCTCGAGCTCGGAGGCGCACGAGATGCCCTCGACGGCGGTCGTCTCCTCGAGGAGGTCGACGACCTTCTTCCGCTCGTCGCCGTAGAAGTAGCTCTTCACGCGGGCGCGCAGGTTCTTCGACGTGCCGACGTAGAGCACCCGTCCGTCCCGTCCGGTGAACAGGTACACGCCGGGCCCCGAGGGCAGGCCGTCGGCGAGCCGGATCTTGCCGAAGTTCGGTCGCCCTCGGGCGCGGACGGCGCCGTGCAGGTCGCCGAGCGTGTGGATCCCGAGTCGGCCTGCGAGCTCGAGCAGCCCGTGCAGGATCTCGGCGCAGGCCTCCGCGTCCGGAAGCGCGCGATGGGAAGGGCGCGCGGCCGTCCGGAAGTACTGCGCGAGCGTGCGAAGCCGCACGTTCGGGACGTCGGGCCACACGACCCGGCGCGCGAGCCTGGCCGTGCAGACGGGGGGTCCGGGAAGCGGCGAGTAGTCCAGCCGGCCGAGTGCGGCGTTCAGGAACGTGAAGTCGAACGAGGCGTTGTGCGCGACGAACGTGCAGCCGCGGGCGAACTCGACGAAGGCGGGCAGGACCCACTCGATCGGCGGGGCGCCGGCGACGAGGCGGTCGTCGATCCCGGTCAGCCGCGTGATCGAGCGGGGGATCGGCGAGCCGGGATCGACGAGGGTCTCGAAGGACCCCACTCGCTCGCCGCCCCGGAGCTTGACGGCGCCCACCTCGGTGATCGCCGAGCCGGCCGGGGAGCCACCCGTCGTCTCGAGGTCCACGACGACGAAGGTGACCTCGGACAGCGGGACGCCGTCCGTCAACGTCGTCTGAACGGCCTCCGCGAGCACCGGCAACTCCCCGCCGGGGCCGCGAGGATCACGAACGCTAGCCGAACAGGTGTTCGAGCGTCAAGGGGTGAGGCGTCAGTTCACGTCTCGAACGCGGAAGACCACTCCCGCGGCGACCAGCAGCGCCACGGTCATGACGCCGAGGTAGAGGCCCGACTCGACCGTGGATCGACCGAGCAGCGGGAAGTCTCCCGGGAGGTCGATCACGAACAGCGCCGCGTTCTCGGTCAGGAGCCACGGGATCCATCGGGGTCGCAGGCCGCGGACGAGGTTCTCGACGATCACGAGATAGCCGAAGCCGACGCCGAGCGCGACCGCGGTGTTCCGTCCGATCGAGGCGAGCCCGAACCCGAACCCCCCGAAGAACGTCGCGAGCAGCGAGACGCGAACGACGACGCCGAGGCTCTCGGCGAGCCAAGCCCCGTCGACCCCAGCCGTCGAGCCGCGGGTGGCGGCGTCGAACGCCAGGACGGCGCCGAGGACGATCTGGAGCGCGAAGGAGAGCACGAACACCGAGACGAGGCAGGCGGCGATCTTCGCGCCGAGCATGCGGGCGCGACGCGGCTCCCACGTCAGGAGCGTCGTGATGTGGCCGGTGTGCCATTCGGCCCCGATGGCCGAGGCGCCGAGCACCCAGCCGATCGCGACGAACACGAGCGAGGTTCCCATGAGGACCTCGGGGAGATCCTGGAGCGCGAACTCGTGCGCCGAGAACACGATGACACCGGCCACCGCGATCGCGAGCAGCGCGAGACCGGTGAGCACGAGCACGACGCGGCGCGATCGGAACCTGCGGAGCTCGGACAGGAGCAGGTCCGTCATCGGTCGGAATCCTGCGTGAGCTCGAGGAAGACGGTCTCGAGGTCGACCTCCTCCGGCCGCAGCTCCGTCAGGTACAGGCCCCGCTCCGCGAGCGTCCGCGTCACCCGGGCCGCCTCGGACGGCGCGAGCTCGACCCGCAGCCGGCCGTCGGCGGGGATCGCGACGATGCCGGCGTCCATGAGCGCCCGCTGGCCGCCCGCGACGTCGTCCAGGCCGACGACGAGCCCACCGGATCCGCGGGAGGAGAGCACCTCGGAGACCGGACCCGTCGCGACGCACCGGCCGCGGGCCAGGATCGCCACCCGGTCCGCGGTCTGCTGCACCTCCGCCAGGATGTGGCTCGAGACGAACACCGTGCGCCCCTCCTCACCCAGGCGCCGGACGAGCTCGCGAACCTCCACGATCCCGGCGGGGTCGAGCCCGTTGGCGGGCTCGTCGAGCAGGAGGATCTCCGGATCCTTCAACAGCGCGGCGGCGATGCCCAGGCGCTGCTTCATCCCGAGCGAGTACGTCTTCACGAGGTCACGGGCCCGATCGGCGAGGCCCACCTGCTCGAGCACCTGCCCGACGCGGGCCCGCCCGATGCCCGAGATCTGCGCGAGCAGCTCGAGGTTCCGCCGGCCGGTGAACCGGGGAAAGAGCGTCGGGCTCTCGACGATCGAGCCGACGCGCCCGATCACGGAGGCCAGACCTCCCGGAACGTCCGCGCCCAGGAGTCTGCACCGCCCCTCGGACGCGCGAACCAGACCGAGGAGGCAGCGGATCGTGGTCGTCTTGCCGGCGCCGTTGGGTCCGAGGAACCCGAAGACCCCGCCCTGCGGAACCGACAGGTCGAGCCCGTCGAGGGCGATCGTCCTGCCGCCCCGAAGCCGCCGGTATTCCTTCCTGAGGCCCTGGACCTCGATGACCGCGCTCATCCCGAGACCGTACGACGTGCCGGCCGTCCGGGCAGGAGGGCGACCACCCGCGATCGCGGTGGTGGTGCCACCCGCCGGCCGGTCAGGGTTCCGGGTGCAGCTCGTCCTCGACGAGGAAGGCGATGAGCTGACCGACGGCGATGTGCGCCTCCTGGATGTGGGAGGTCTCCGAGCTCGGCACGGCGATCGCGACGTCGGCGAGGTCGCCGAGCCCCCCTTCGGACGCACCGGTGAGGGCGACGGTCGCCATGCCCAGGAACCTGGCCTGCTCGAAGGCTCGGATCACGTTCGCCGAGGCGCCGCTCGTCGAGATGCCGAGGAGCACGTCGCCCGGCCGGCCCAGGGCCTCCACCTGCCGCGCGAACACGCCCTCGAAGCCGAAGTCGTTCGAGATCGCGGTGAGCAGGGACGAGTCGGTGGTCAGGGCGATCGCCGGGATCGCCGGGCGGCGGCGATCGAGGGTGAGCGTGCTCACGAACTCGGTCGCCAGGTGCTGCGCGTCGCCGGCGCTCCCGCCGTTGCCGCAGATGAGGAGCTTGCCGTCCTGGCGCATCGACTCGACGATCGCCGCGACGGCCTGCAGGATCGCCTCGCCGCATCGATCGGCGGTTCGGGTGGCCGTCGCCGAGGTCTCGTTCAGATACGAGCGAACCCGGTCCAGGCTCATGCCCCGGCTCCGGCCATCGCGTCGGCCCGGATGACCTCGGCGGCCGCGGCGAGGTCCGCGACGACGTGATCCGCGTGCGCTCCGGCGCCGCCCTCGAGCTCCTCGGGCCCGTGACCGGTGAGCAACAGGATCGTTCGGGCCCCGACGGCCCGGCCGAGCTCCACGTCACCGGCATGGTCGCCGACCATCCACGCCCGCGCGGGATCGAACCCGTGGGTCGCCGCCGCGCGCTCGACCATGGCGGTGCGGGGCTTGCGGCACGCGCACCCCTCGTCGGGCCGGTGGGGGCAGTGCTCGATGCCGTCGAGCGTCACGCCACCTTCCGCGAGCAGCTCCCGAAGGCGTCGATGGATCTCCTCGAGCCCGTCCTCGGTGAGCGTTCCACGACCGATGGGGGACTGGTTCGTGACGACGACGAGGCCCAGACCCAGGTCCTGGAGGCTGCGGAGCGCGGGCAGGGCTCCGGGGATCAGCCGCAGCTCCTGCGGACGGAGCACATAGCCGACCTCCTCGTTGATCGTTCCGTCCCGGTCCAGGAGCACGAACCGGCGGCTCACGTCGGTCTCCAGATGCGTCCGTCCGCTCGCGCCTCGACGCCGCGGGTGCGGAAGTCGAACGCGGCGAACTGGCATCCCAGCCGCTCGAGCGCGGTACGGATCGCCGCCTGGCGATCGGGCCGCCCCGCGAGCAGGAGGTAGCCACCGCCGCCGGCCCCGCAGATCTTGCCGCCCGAGGCCCCCGCCCGGCCCGCGATCTCGAGCAGGTGCTCGATCGGTGTCCCCGCCGCGATCTGCGGGTTCATGCGCTTCTTGTTCTCGAATGCCTCGTGCAGGAGCGCCCCGAGCTCGTCGACGGCCCCGGCCTCGATCGCGTCTCGCACCTCGTAGGCCATCTCGTGCAGCTGCTTCATGCCGACGATCGTGTCCTCACGGCCCTCGTGGAACATCCGGATCTGCGTGTCGATGAGGCCGAGGTCGGTCCTGACCGCGCCCGTGTAGCACAGCAGCAGGTTCGCGCGCAGCGTCCGCAGCCGGTCCTCGCCGATCTCGAGCGGTCGGACGCGAACACCGCCGCCCGCGAACTCGAGCAGGTTGAAGCCGCCGAACGCCGCGGCGTACTGGTCCTGCCACCCGCCGACGATCCCGAGGTCCTCGCGCTCGATCGCGATGGCGAGGCGAGCCACGTCCTCGCGCGTGTACGCGCGGTCGGCGAGCATCGCGAGCGCGCCGACGCAGGCGGTCACGAGCGCGGAGGATCCCCCCAGCCCGCTCCCCGGCGGGGCATCGGAGGCGATGTCGACGTCGATGCCCGTCGGCACCCCGATCCGCTCGATCGCCGCCTTCGGCAGATCCATGACGCCGTCGTAGTCCGGACCGTCCTCGAGGTGGTACTCGACGAGGTGGCCGAGATCGAGCGAGCGGATCCGGATCTGCCGGTCGGCCCGCGGCGTGACCGAGACCCTGGCGGCGTGATCGATCGTCGCCGAGACGACCGCGCCGCCGTGGCGCTCGAAGTAGTGCGGGAAGTCCGTGCCCCCGCCGACGAAGCTGATGCGAAGGGGTGCGGTCGCGCGGATCGTCGGGGCGTCCATCGGTCGCCAGTATGGTCCGCGCAGGCGGGGCCGACGAGCGTCGTGCGAGGCGAAGCTGCTCAGGCGACGAAGCGGACGACGCGGCGACGCTGCTGTTCGGTGAGCCCGCCCCAGACGCCGTAGCGTTCCCCGTTCTTCAGCGCCCAGGCCAGGCACGTGTCCCGGATCGAGCAGACCGAGCAGAACGCGAGGGCCGGTCCGGCCTCCTCCTCGGAGGTCGGGAAGAAGGTATCGGGGTCGATGC
Organism: Actinomycetota bacterium; assembly: GCA_036555645.1. Taxonomy (GTDB): domain Bacteria; phylum Actinomycetota; class UBA4738; order UBA4738; family HRBIN12; genus DASSJM01. Next base: position 34,676 of record DATBLA010000162.1, on the reverse strand, counting down.
CGTAGCAGGCCGCCTTGTCCTGCCACATGTCCGGCGGTGAGGGGTCGTTGGGAAGGCTTCGCGGGTCGATTCCGGCGACGCGGTCTTTGTTCAACCCTTGTCTCCTACCTGTCGACCAGTGCGCCGGGGTCCGGAATGGGGTCCTCGGGGCGCAACACCTGTTCTACCGACCCGAATCCCATCAATTCCAGTCTTGAAAACTGGCACCGACCGTAGTATCGGACCTGGGCCGAAGGTCGCCCGGGCACCCCCCATTCGGCCGACACGGCGGGTGGTGGGCGGCCGTCGGAGGAGCCCTCTGCGAGGATGGCGCCGATCGTGCAGGTGCCTCGAACCCTCCTCGTCACGAACGACTTCCCGCCTCGGGTCGGGGGGATCCAGCGAACGCTCGAGGCGCTCGTGCGGCAGTTCCCGCCCGATCGGGTCGCCGTGCTGTGCCCGGAGTGGGAGGGAGCCGGCGCGTTCGACGCCGAGGCCTCGTACCGGGTGTTCCGCCAGCCGGAGCGATGGCTGTGGCCGACCCGTGAGGTCGGCGAACGAATCCAGGCCGCGGTCCGGGAGTTCGGCGCGGAGGCGGTGCTGTTCGGAGCCACGTATCCGCTCGCCCTCCTCGGTCCGGCGCTGGCGCGCTCGGGCACCCCGTACGTGGCCGCGGCCCACGGGTTCGAGTACTGGCTGTCGATCGCGCCGGGCACGCACGCGCTCGTGCGCCGTGCGACCGGCCGGGCCGAACGGGTGGCGGTCATGTGCAGCGCGTTCATCGCTCGGGTGGTCCGGACCGCGGTGCCGGACGGGGTTCCGGTCTCGGTCCTGTACCCGGGCGCCGATACCGAGGCGTTCCGACCCGACCTGCCGTTCGACGACCTGAAGGATCGGCACGGGTTCGGCGGGCGCCCGCTCGTCGTGTGCGTGAGCCGACTCGTCCCCCGCAAGGGCCAGGACGTGCTCATCCGCGCCATGGCCCGGATCCGCCGCCTCGTCCCGGACGCGGGGCTGCTCATCGTGGGCGACGGGCCCGACCGAGGCCGGCTCGAGCACCTGGCGGTCGAGGCGCCGGCCGGTTCGGTCGGGTTCGCGGGGCAGGTCTCCGAGGGCGATCTCCCGCGCTACTACCGGGCCGGCGACGTCTTCGCGATGCCGTGCCGGACGCGTCGGGCGGGTCTGGAGGTGGAGGGGTGGGGCAACGTGTTCATCGAGGCCGCCGCGTGCGGACGGCCCGTCGTCGTCGGGGACTCCGGCGGCGCGCGAGAGGCGCTCGACCCCGACGTCACCGGCCTGCTCGTGGACGGGGCGAGCGTCGAGGAGGTGGCCGATGCGGTCGCCGCGCTCCTCGCCGATCCCGGCCGGGCCGAGGCGATGGGCCGGGCGGGGCGCGAGCGCGTCGAGCGCTCGTTCACGTGGCCGCGTGCGGCGGACCAGCTCGCCGGCTGGCTCACGGAGGCGGTGGTCCGAGGTCGCGCCCGTCCTTGATCGGCGGGGCGACGGAGGCGAGGTACCCTGCGGGTGTGAGCGCGGAGCAGCGCTGCCCGAGCTGCGGAGCCCTCGTCTCGGCCGACGCCGAATGGTGCGGACAGTGCTTCACGCCGGTCCGCCTCGCCGACCGGTCGACCGACGCCCCCGCGCGGCCCAGAGCCGCCGTCGGGCTCGGCGAGCGCGCGGGGGTCTCGGGGACCCGCGGCGGGATCGATGTCGACGAGGGACGGGCGGCCTGGACGTGCCCGACGTGCGAGACCCGCAACCCGATCGAGGCGAGCGCGTGTGCCGCGTGCGGCACGCCGTTCGGGCACCTGCTCGCCGAGCCCGGCCAAAGGCCCGAGATCGAGCCGCGGACCGCGGCGCTGTGGTCCGCCCTGCTTCCCGGCCTCGGTCACTGGATGCTCGGTCTGCGAGGCGACGCGATCGCGCGGTTCGCGGTGTTCGGGTGGTCCTTCGGCGCGCTGCTCATCCTGACCGTCTCGCGGCTGGGCAAGGGACTCGGAGCGACCATCCCCTTGTTCGTCCTGTTCGCGGCCTCGACCGTGGCCGTCTGGGTGACCTCGGTGGTCGACGCGTACCGGGCGGCGTCGGGCGAGCGTCCCCTCGTCACCTCCCGCGTGTTGCTCTGGGCCTCGGCCGCCGTGATCCTGTTGTCGATGGTGCTCGCGTCCTTCGTCACCCTTCCCGCGGCCCGGGGCTAGCATTGCCGGCGTGAGCGAGCAGACCGAGGGCCAGATCGTCATCGAGGCCTCCTCGGCCGAGGTCATGGACGTCCTCGTCGACTTCGAGGCCTACCCGCAGTGGGCCGACGTGAAATCCGTCGAGGTTCTCGAGCGCGGCGACGGCGGCGTCGGGACGAAGGTGGCCTTCGAGGTCGAGGTCCCGGTTCTCGGCAAGGCGAGCTACACGCTGGCGTATCGGTACGCCCCGGCCGACGGAGGGATGTCCTGGGTCTCGACCGAGGCTCGCGGGGCGGTCTCGAACATCACCGGCGAGTACCTGCTCACCGAGATCGACGAGGACGAGACGAAGGTCGTGTACCGGCTCGCGGTCGATCTCGGCGTGCTGCTCCCCGGGTTCGTGCGGACCCAGGGGGAGAAGCGGGTCATCGAGAACGCGCTCGAGGGCCTGAAGCGCCGCGTCGAGCTCGGCTGAGCCGGCGCCACGGCTCCGGCACCACCGCGACCACGCTAGGCTGACCGACGATGCGCGTCCTCCTGTTCACCGGCAAGGGCGGGGTCGGCAAGACGACGGTCGCGGCCGCCACCGCGGTCCGGGCGGCGCGGGCGGGCAACCGAACCCTCGTCATGAGCACGGATCCGGCCCACTCGCTCGGTGACTCGTTCGATCAGGAGATCGGAGAGCACGCGACGCCGATCGCCGAGCACCTGTGGGCCGAGCAGATCGACGCGCAGAGCCGCCTCGAGTCGAACTGGCGGGAGATCCAGGACTACTTCGTCCAGCTCATGAACTGGGCCGGCGTCGAGACGATCCAGGCCGAGGAGCTCTCGGTGATCCCCGGGCTCGACGAGATCTTCGCGCTCATCGACGTGAAGACCCACGTCGAGGGCGGCAATTACGACCTGCTGATCGTCGACTGCGCCCCCACGGCCGAGACCCTCCGCCTCCTGTCGCTGCCCGAGGTCATGAACTGGTACATCGAGCGGATCTTCCCGGTCGAGCGGCGGGTCGTGAAGACCCTGCGCCCGATCGTGACGAGGATGACCACGCTGCCGATCGCCGGGGAGCGCTTCTACGCGGCCGTCGAGCGTCTCCATCGGAACCTGAACGCGGTCCATCGGATCCTCACCGACGAGGCGTCCTCGACGGTTCGGCTCGTCGTGAACCCCGAGAAGATGGTCATCTCCGAGGCGCGTCGCACGTACACCTACCTCGGGCTGTTCGGGTACCGCGTCGACGCGGTCGTGGTGAACCGGATCATCCCCGACGACGTGACCGACCCGTATTTCGGCAAGTGGAAGGACATCCAGGCCGAGCACCTGCAGACCGTCCGCGAGTCGTTCGAGCCGGTGCCCATCCTCACGTCGCGCCTGTTCGATCGCGAGATGGTCGGGCTGTCCCTGCTCGACGACCTCGGGACGGAGGTGTACGGGGAGCGACCCGTGACCGACATCCTGTTCCGGGACGACCCGATCCGCGTGCGACGCCGCTCGAGCGGATACGTGCTGTCGATGCGGCTGCCGTTCGTCTCGCGCGGGGACATGGACATCCATCGCCGAGGCGAGGAGCTGTACGTCCGCGTCGGCAGCTACAAGCGCAACCTCGTGCTGCCCCAGACCCTCCAGCGGATGGAGGTCAAGGGAGCCAACTTCGTCGGTGAGCATCTCGAGATCGCCTTCGCGCGGAACCCCTCCGCGCCGGCGGGAAGGAGCGCGCGTGCCTGAGACCGAGGACCCCACGACCCAGGCGGCCGGCGATGGCCACGCCGCCGCGGCCGGCGAACCGGGCAAGCCGCCCGTGTGCACGGTCGCCTTCTGCCCCATCTGCCTCGTGGTGACGGCCGCACAGGGTGCCGCGCCGGACACCCTCGAGCACCTGCTCGCCGCGGCGCGCGAGTTCTTCCTCGCGGCGCGCGCGGTGATCGACGTTCGCGGCGACGATCTCGAGGGCAAGGAGCCCAACCCGAACGGCGCTCGCGACTTCGAGCGGATCGAGATCTCGTGAGCCCGCCCTCGCGCTCGCGCCGCGACTAGGGCGCGGGCGCCGGCGGTGGGGAGCGAAGGCGAGGCCATCGGCCTCGACATCGGCGGGACGAAGATCAACGCGTTCCGCGTCGCGCGCGACGGGACGATCCTCGATCGCGCCGTCCGACCGACGCCGGCCGACGACGAGGAGGAGACGCTCGCCACGATGATCGATCTCGCGGCCTCGCTCCGAACGCCAGACGTGCTCGCGGTGGGCGTGGGCGCCGCGGGGTTGGTCGACGCCTCCGAAGGGGTCCTCCGCTTCGCGCCGAACCTCGCCTGGCGCAACCTGCCGATCGCCGCCCGGATGCGCGAGGCCCTCGGACTGCCGTGCCAGGTCGACAACGACGCGAGCATGGCCGCGTACGCCGAGTACCGCTTCGGCGCCGGACGCGGGTACCGTCACCTGCTCCTCGTCACCGTGGGCACGGGGATCGGCGGGGGCGTCGTCTGGGACGGGCGGCTGTTCCGCGGGGCGCACGGGTTCGCCGCCGAGATCGGGCACACGATCGTCGAGCCGGACGGGCCGCGGTGCGGCTGCGGGAACCGCGGATGCTGGGAGCAGGTCGCGGCCGGGCGCGCGATCGACCGCCTGGGCCGCGAGGCGGCGAGCGAGCAGCCGCACTCGATCCTGGCCAGACTCGCGGGAGGCGACCCCCGGGCGGTCACCGGGGCGCTCGTCTCGCAGGCCGCGCAGCAGGGTGACGACGCGTCGAGGACGATCCTGACCGAGGTCGGCCGCAGGCTCGGCCAGGGGATCGCCGGCCTCGTGAACGTCCTGGACCCGCAGATCGTCCTCGTCGGCGGCGGGGCGATCCAGGCCGGGGACCTCCTCCTCGAGCCGGCGCGCGCCGCCTTCCTCGAGGCCGTCGAGGGGCCCGAGTACCGGCCCCGCGTCCCCATCGTCGCGGCCGGGCTCGGCAACGACGCGGGCGCGGTCGGCGCCGCGGCGCTCGCCCTCGAGGAGCTCGGGCGCGTGATGGCCTGACGTGAAGATCGGACTCGTGCTCCCGTTGTTCTCGGGCGACGTCGATCGCGTTCGCGGGGCCGCGACCCGCGCCGAGGCGCTGGGGTTCGACGGCGTGTTCGCGTTCGATCACCTGTTCCCGCCGGGCGCGACCGCGGAGCGTCCGTCGCTCGAGGCGTTCGCGATGCTCTCGGCGGTGGCGAGCTCGACCGAGCGCGTCGCCGTGGGGACGCTCGTGACGCGCGCCACCCTGCGGAGCGCGGGACTCGTCGCGAAGGCCGCCGCGACGATCGATGCGATGGGCGGCGGCAGGATGATCCTCGGGATCGGGACCGGCGACCCGATCGACCGGGCCGAGCACGACACGTTCGGGTTCCCCTACCTCGGCACCACCGAACGTCGGGAGCACCTCGTCGAGACGGTGCGGGCGATCCGCGCGCTGTTCCGCGGCGAGGCGTGGCCCGGCGCCGGGCACGTCCCGCCGATGGACGGTCCGCTCCTTCCCGCGCCCGCACGTCCGCCCGGCCCCCCGATCTGGATCGGCGGCTTCGCGGACGCGGTCGTCGAGATCGCGGCCCGCGAGGCGGACGCCTGGAACGGATGGGGGATGGACGTCGCCGAGTTCGAGCGGAAGACCCGGCTGCTCCGCGACGTCGCCGCCGGACGCGACGTGACCTCGACCTGGGCGGGGATCGCCGTCGTCGGTCGCGACCGTGCCGAGGCCGAGTCGGCGCTGGAGGAGCGGAAGCGCCGGGGTCTCGAGACCGACGTGTGGGCGGGGAGCGGCGAGGACCTGGCGGAGCATCTCGGCGGCCTGGCGTCGGCCGGCGCCTCGTGGGCGGTGCTCGTGGTCGCGGGTCCGGCGCCGCTCGAACGCGTCGTGGAGATCGTCATGCCGCGGGTCCGATGAGCGACCCGCATCCACCTCCCGCCCACCGGCTCAAGCGGGAGAAGCGATCGCTTCGGCGGGCGGTCCTCGCAGAGCGCGATGCGATGACGTCTCGCGAGCGTGACGCCGCGAGCGAGGCGATCGCCGAACGGTTCGCCGGTCTGCCCGAGGCCAAGCGCGCCCGAACGGTGCTCGCGTTCTGGTCGTTCGGGAGCGAGGTCGACACCGCGCCGCTCATCGATCGGCTCGTCGCGGCCGGCTCGTCGATCGCGCTGCCGCGGCTCGAGGGAACCGAGATGACCGCGGTCGGCTGGTCGCCGGGAGACCCGGTGACGACGGCGTCGTTCGGGGCGATGGAGCCGGCCTCGGGCCGTGCCGTCGATCCCGCCTCGATCGACCTCGTCGTCGTCCCCGGGGTCGCGTTCGACCGGGCGGGTGGCCGGGTCGGGTACGGCGGCGGGTACTACGACCGGTTCCTCGGGCGCCTGCGCCCCGGCGTGCCCGCGATCGCCGTCGCGTTCGATCACCAGATCGTCGACCGCGTCCCGTCCGGGAGGGGCGATCGATCGGTCGACGCGATCGTCACCGAGCGCGAGATCATCCGGTGCCGTTCCTCGAGGACCTCCGCGACGTGAGGTCCTCGCCGGCGCCACCGCCTCGCCGGCTCCGCCGGCGCGACTGGCGCGAGGTCGAGCTCGCGTCCCTCGACTTCGAGACGACCGGGCTCGACCGGCGCCGCGACGCGATCGTGTCGTTCGGCGTCGTGCCGGTGCGGCGGGGCCGGGTGCTGCTCGGCGAGGCCGTCCATCAGTTGGTGGCGCCGGATGTCCCGCCGTCGCCGTCCTCGATGAAGGTCCATCAGCTCCTTCCCGAGGACCTGGCCGATGCCCCGTCGCTGGAGGTCGCTCGCCGGTCGCTTCGCTCCGCGCTCGAGCGCCGGTTCGTGCTCGCTTGGTTCGCCGAGGTCGAGATCGCGTTCCTGCAGCGGATCTTCGGCGGATGGCACCGCTCGTGGGTGTCGAGGACGATCGACGTCCGGCGGCTCGTGATCCGGCTCGAGGGCACGGAACCCGACGTACGCGAGACGCTCTCGTCGACCGCGAACCGCTACGGCGTCCCGGTGGCCAGCCCCCACGACGCGCTCGACGACGCTCTCGTCACCGCCCAGCTGTTCCTGATCGTGGCGTCGAGGCTGGCCGAGAGCGGGCAGGGCTCGGTACGGGACCAGCTTCGGATCACGTCCGGCTGAGCCCGGTTGCGGCGGTTGAACGGTGAGTCAAACCCGTGGGAGGATGCCGTCTCCAGCGACCGGAGGATCCCATGAGCGACGACGACGCGATCAAGACCGCCTTCCACGACGTGACGGCCGCCCAGGGGGCGAGCCACGTCGCCGACGGCGGCTGGCTGTGGGTGGAGGGGTTCGGGAACCTGGGCGCGGAGTACGCCGCCGTCCGGGACGACGTCGCCGTCTGGGACGTCTCCCCCTTGAACAAGTGGGACTTCGCGGGTCCGGACGCGATGCGGGCCGCGCAGTACGTCTTCTCGGGCGACGTGCTCGGGCTCGAGGTGGGCCAGGCTCGCTACGGGGCGTTCCTCGACGCCGACGGGCTCATGGTCGACGACGGGACGGTCTTCAACACGGGTCGCGGCGACCACTGCTGGGTCATGACGAACGGCAAGGACCGCGAGGAGTACTTCGCCGGACTGCTCGGGGACTTCGACGTCCGCGTGGAGTGGATCGCGCCGCGGATGCCACACCTCGGCGTGATCGGGCCGAGGTCGCGTGAGGTCGTGCAGAAGCTGACCGACGCCGACGTCGGCGCCCTCCGGTACTTCCGGTTCTTCCCGGACCCGGTCCGGGTGGGAGGCGTCGAGGTCGTGCTCTCGAGGACGGGCTTCGGCGGAGAGATGGGGTTCGAGCTGTTCCTCACCGATCCCGGCGACGCCGCCGCCCTGTGGGAGGCCGTCGTGGGCGCCGGCGTGACGCCGTTCGGCGTCGAGGCGATCGAGGTGCTCCGCATCGAGGCGGGCCTCATCGTGACCGACTACGACTACGAGCCGCACCAGCGCACGCCGTTCGACTTCGGCCTGGATCGCTTCGTCGCGCTGAACACCGACGCGGAGTTCGCGGGCAAGGAGCGGCTGCGCGAGGTGGCGGCCGACCCGCCGAACCGCTTCGTCACGCTCCGGCTCGAGGGCGACACGCTGCCCGAGTACGGCGCGACCGTCACCCGCGACGGCGAGGAGATCGGCGTCCTCACGAGCCCGACCGACAGTCCGCGGTTCGGCAAGATCGGGCTGGCGATCGTCCGCAGCGGCCACGCAACGGCGGGCACGCAGGTGGACGTCGCGGTGGGGGAGGGGACGACGACGGGAACCGTCGACGCCCTCCCGGTCTACGACACGAACAAGGAGCGCCCGCGCGCCTAGGGTTCGTCGTGGCGGTACAGCTCGGAAGCGCGTCGATCGCTGCGGTCCTGCGCGTCCTTCAACGCCTGGAGCAGGTCGGTCCCGAGCTCGAGCGGCTCCAGCGCTCGCGCATGTTCCTCGAGCTCGTCGAAGGAGAGCCCCCACCCCTGGACGACCACTCGCACGCCCGGAAGCACGAAATCGACGCAGCGCAGTGCGGGGTGCCGGGCGAACTCCCGCCGACGCGCCTCGACGCGGTGACCGTCGACCTCGAGCTCGGTGAGCGCGGCCACGCGCGTCACTCCGAAGTCGGGAAGGCCGAACTCCCCGAAACTCGCCCGCAGTTCATCGGTTGAGAGGAATCGTGGGGCGAAGTTGAGCACGTCGGGATCGGAGTAGGGCTCGGCCCACCAGACGCCAACGTCCTGGTCATGTCGTGTTCGCCTCCCGTGGCGATCGGGACGTCCGCTGACGACCTCGAGCCCCCGCCGGCCACCGGCAGGCTCCTCGAAGTACCCGATCCGAACCTCGTCGACGCCGCGCATGGATGTGCTGCTTCCGGACAGGCAGGCATATCCGTCCCACCGGTCGGGCATGAGGGCGTAGATCGGGAAGGTCACCTCGTGCAGATGGAAGTCCTCCGCATGACGAGGACCCTCTCCCGGTCCGTAGACCGTGTCGTCCGGCGGCCAGCCGGGTGGGGGACGGTCGTCTCGATATCCGAACGGGTTCACCGCCGAGCCGGAGTTCGCGTTGGGCGGCACGTCGGAGTCGACGAGGTGGTCGGTCTGGAGCACCGCGCCGTCCGCAGCGAGCGCGACCACGTCACCCGGGGCGCCCCTGGGCGGGAAGAACCAGAACACCGGTGGGAATCCATCGAGGAGTCGGATCGGCTCCACCCGCCGAACCTCGCCATCTCCGAGTCGAACCTCGATGGCGACGACTCGCTCGGACGTGACGCCCGTCCACGCGACGATCGAGGGCTGTGAGCCGAAGACGTGCGTCGAGGCCGACAGGTGCGTGCCCTCGTTGAGGAAGGTCCCGACATCTCCGCCCCCGAACCCGCCCTGCTCGCCGAGCATGAACTGGAAGCCCGGCCCGACCGGTCCGTGCTCCCACCACTTCCCGTCGGGGGCCGGAGCGAGCACGTACGCGTCGATCTGCCACGGCACGCCGTCGACGGTTCCCCACGCGACGACCTCGTACGGCCGTTCCAGGGTGAGTCCCTCATCCGGCTCAATCGCTTGCGGCGCGGGTCGGGGGCCCCGACCCTCCGTGACATCGGGCCACGTGGACATGTCGTCGAGTGTATGTGGCCTCGTTGACCCGCCGGATCGGCAGGCTAGACTCGCGCTCGAATCACACGCATGTGATTCGAGGCGTCTACCACTCGAGGAGGCCGAGATGCCGCTCCACACCTGTGCCCCGCCGCGAGGGACCGCGCCGAAGTCCGTCGTCGTCTGGGTGTGCCCCGAATGCGGGGCGACGTGGGAGGCGGCCGCCGGCCCCGGGATCTACGACTTCGACCTCGACGAGGCGATCACGCGCGCCGAATGGGTCATGGTGGACGGGCCGGCCCGCGTCGCGGGCTGATCGGTGCCGGTCCGCCTCCACACGGTCGACTCGCTCGCCGAACCCCCGGGATACGCACACGTCGCCGTGGCCTCCGGCGCCACCCTCGTGTTCACGGCCGGCGCCGTGCCGCTCGATGCCGACGGGACCCTCGTCGGCCCGGACGACCCCGTCTCCCAGACCGCCGTCGTCATCGACAACCTCGTCGTGGCCCTTCGAGCGGGCGGGGCCGGGCCCGAGGACGTCGTGAAGACGACGGTCTACGTGGCCGGGGGCGACCACGACCGGCAGAACCGCGTGTGGGAGGTCGTGCGCACCTCTCCCATCGGCCGGTGCCCGAGCACGCTGCTCGGCGTGCCGATCCTCGGGTACCGGGGCCAGCTCGTCGAGATCGAGGCCGTCGCGGTCGTCGCGACCTGACCGGGCGTCAGAACAGGCCGACGGTCCGGCCGTCCTCGTCGATGTCGACCTTCATGTACGCGGGCGTGCGTCCGAGGCCGGGCATCCGCTGCATGTCGCCGCAGAGCACGACGACGAAGCCCGCCCCCGCGCTCGGGACCACGCCCCGCACGGGGAGCCGCCAACCGGTCGGCCGGTTCACGAGCGACGGGTCGTGCGTGAGCGACAGGTGCGTCTTCGCCATGCACACGGGGAACGTCCCGAAGCCCAACTGCTCCATCCGCGCGATGTCCTTGGTGGCCTGCGCCTGGAAGTCGACGCCGTCGGCGCCGTAGACGCGGGTGGCGATCGCCTCGATCTGCTCGGCGATCGGCGTTCCCTCGTGGGTGAGCTGGTGGAACGCGCTCGGCTCCTCGCACGCCGCGACCACCGCCTCCGCGAGCTCCACCGCCCCCTCGCCTCCCCGGGCGAAGGCGCGGTTGACGACGACCGTTCCAGCACCCGCCCCGACCGCGAGCTCGCGCATGAGCTCGACCTCCGCCTCCGTGTCGCTCGGGAAGTTGTTGACGGACACGACGCACGGCAGGCCGTACTCGCGGACGATCGCGATGTGCTGGGCGAGGTTGTCGACGCCGCGTCGAACCGCATCGAGGTCCTCGGTCGCGAGGGCGTCGAAGGCCACGCCGCCGTGGGACTTCGTCGCCCGCACGGTCGTGACGAGGACGCCCGCGGAGGGCGCGAACCCCCCGAACCGGCACACGATGTCGCAGAACTTCTGGAATCCGAGGTCGCTCGCGAACCCCGCCTCGGTGACGACGTAGTCGGCGAGCTTGAGCGCGATCCGATCCTCGATGATCGAGTTGTTCGCGTGCGCGATGTTGCCGAACGGGCCGGCGTGGATGAGGACGGGCTGCCCTTCGAGCGTCTGGACGAGGTTCGGCTTGAGCGCGTCCTTCATGATCACGGTCATCGCGCCGGCCACCCGAAGCTGCTCGGCGGTGACGGGCTCGCCGTCGCGGGTCGACCCGACGACGATCCGGCCGAGCCGGGCGCGCAGGTCCGCCAAGTCGGCGGCGAGCGCGAGGATCGCCATGATCTCCGAGGCCGCGACGATGACGAACTGGTTCTCGCGCGGGACGCCGTGGACGCTGCCGCCGAGCCCGATGACCGTGTAGCGCAGCTCGCGGGCGTTCACGTCGAGGGTTCGGGGCCACGTGATCGATTGGGGGTCGATCCCCAGCGTGTTGCCGTGGTAGAGCGAGGCATCGAGCGCCGACGCCAGCAGGTTGTGCGCGGCCTGCACGGCATGGAAGTCCCCGTTGAAGTGCAGGTTGATGTCCTCCATCGGGACGACCTGCGCGTACCCGCCGCCGGTGCCGCCGCCCTTGATGCCGAACACCGGTCCCATCGACGGTTCGCGCAGACACAGCAGGACGTCCTTGCCGATCCTGCCGAGGCCCTGGGTGAGCGAGATCGACGTCGTCGTCTTGCCCTCGCCGGCCTTCGTCGGCGTGATCGCCGTCGTGATGACGAGCTTGCCGTCGGGGCGACCGGCGAGGCGGTCGAGGATCGACAGGTCGACCTTGGCCCGGTAGCGACCGAACGGCTCGAGCTCGTCGGCCGCGATCCCCGCGGCCTCGGCGACGTCCGTGATCGGACGGAGCTCCGCCTCCTGCGCGATCTCCAGCCCGCTCTTCATCGTGGGCGGTCTCTCCTCGCTCGGGGTCCGCGCGAGGATACCCCGCGCTGCCCGCGCGAGCCTCGGGGGTGCGTGCCGCCGCGGGCCGGCGCGCGCATGCACGCGGAAGGCTCGATGACCTAAGATGCCGTTCCGCCGGACTGCCCACGCGAGGGGAGGCGTTGGTGACGACCGATATCGAAGCGTTCGTCGATCAGGATGGCCGCCAGCAGGCGATCAAGGAGGTTCGCAAGCAGATCGACGCCGCCGGCGTCGAGTACATGTACTACCAGTTCGTCTCCGTGACGGGCCGGATCATGGGCAAGGGGATCCCGGCCGCGCACTGGGAGAACATCGCGAACAAAGGGTTCCAGCTCGTCTACGGCTCGACCGCGAACCTGTTCATCGACCGTGAGGGCAACTACATCGGCTACGGGCCCGAGGCCCGAGAGCTCGTGGGCCTTCCCGAGCCCGACACCTTCTGCGTGCTCCCGTGGGACACGAAGACCGCGCGCGTGTTCTGCACGCTGTTCCGCGGCCGGGAGGAGGAGGTGGACGGCGGCGCCTTCCTCACGTCGGACTGCCGCGGGAACCTGAAGCGGCTCCATACCGAGTTCGAGCAGGAGACCGGCCTGCACCTGCGTGCGGGCTGCGAGCCCGAGATGATGTGGCTGAAGGTCGACGCCGACGGCAAGCCGACGGTCGAGGGGAAGACGAAGCCGTACTGCTACCACATCGACCAGTTCTCCGAGCTCCAGCCGCTGATCCACAAGGTCATGGAGTACGGACGCGCGATGGGCCTGGACATGATCCAGGGCGATCACGAGGACGCGCCGGGACAGCTCGAGCTGAACTTCATGTTCGACCGGGCGGAGGCGACGGCCGACCGGCTGACCACGTACCGGCAGATCTGTCGCCAGGTGGGGCGGGAGCTCGGGGCGTTCGCGTGCTTCATGCCCAAGCCGTTCATGGGCGTGTCGGCGAACGGCTGCCACCACAACATCTCGCTGTGGCAGGGCGAGGAGAACATGTTCATGCCCGAGGGCGACAACCCACGGGTGCCCGGCAAGATCGGGCTGCACTCGATCGGCGGGGTGCTCGAGCACCTCTCCGCGCTCACCGCGATCACCGCGCCGACGGTGAACTCGTACCGTCGGTTCTGGGACGCGGGGTTCTGGGCGCCGGTCTTCGCCGACTGGGGCTTCCAGAACCGGACGACCGCGCTGCGGATCTCGGCGCCCGGCCGGTTCGAGTACCGCTCGGTCGACTCGGCGGTGAACCCGTACCTGTCCTTCGCCGCGCTGCTCATGGCGATGAAGGACGGCATCGACCGCAGCCTGGATCCGGGCGAGCCGGAGGAGCGGAACATCTACGAGGCGATCGCCGGGGGCAAGGACGTGAAGAAGGTGCCCCACGACCTCGGCGCCGCGCTCGACGCGCTCGAGGCCGACCCGGTCGTCAAGGAGGCGCTCCCCGGGGAGATGTACACGGTCTTCATGCACTACAAGCGGGACGAGTGGGACCGCTTCCGGGCAACGGTGAGCGACTGGGACATCGAGACCTACCTCGACGTCCTGCCATAGTTCGGCGAGAGGAGTCGAGCCCGCATGTGCGGTATCGCAGGGATCATCCACCGGGACGGATCCGCCGACGTCGGCTCGGAGATGACCTCGATGCTCCAGTCGATGAAGCATCGGGGGCCGGACTCGAGCGGCTACGCGTTGTTCGGTCCCGCGAGCGACCTCGTCGTCATCCGGTTCAAGCTCGCCGACGCGAACGACCCGCGTGACTTCGACTTCAAGGAGCGGCTCGAGCGGCATCGCCTCGAGGTCGAGACGCGCCTGTCGAAGATCGGTGCCTCGATCGACCGCGTCGAGAGCGAGACCGAGTACGCCTACCGGGCGCAGGTCCGCTACGACGGCGACCTGAAGGCGCTCGCCGACTACCTCGAGGACGTGCCCGGGTGCGAGGTCCTCTCGCTCGGGCACTCGCTCGAGATCGTGAAGGACCTCGGGGACGCGATGGAGGTCTCGAACCTGTACGGCCTCGCCGGCTTCGAGGGCACGCACGCGATCGGGCACGTGCGGATGGCGACGGAGTCCGACGTCGACATCTCGGGTGCGCACCCGTACTGGGCCTACCCGTTCTCCGACGTCGCGGTCGTGCACAACGGCCAGCTCACGAACTACTTCCAGTGGAAGCGGCGTCTGGAGTTCAGCGGGCACCGCTTCCAGTCCGAGTGCGACTCGGAGATCATCGCCGTGTACCTGGCCGAGAAGATGGCCGAGGGCTCCTCGCTGAAGGAGGCGATGGACCAGAGCCTGGACGACCTCGACGGGGTCTTCACGTACATGGCCGTGACGCAGGACAGCCTCGGGGTGGCCAAGGACGAGATGGCGGCGAAGCCGCTCGTGCTCTACGAGTCCGACGAGCTCGTCGCGATGGCGTCGGAGGAGATCGCGATCCGCGCCGTGCTGGACCGCGAGATCGACACCTACGACCCCTACGAGAGGCAGGTGCTCGTATGGAGCCGGTAGGCGGCGAGCGGCGGATCACGTACGACGCGCGCGGCCTCGCCGAGCCGGACGCCGAGGTCCCGGCCGTCTCCGAGATCGACGGCGACCGGGCGGTCTTCGACGCCGCGAAGCTCACGACGCGCCAGATCAACCTCGAGCTCCGCAACCTGATCTACGAGCAGGGGATCCGCGACGTGACCGTGCGAAATCCCGGCGCCAAGCACTCGATCGGGGTCGGCATCCTCCAGCGGTGCCGGATCCGATTCGAGGGGAGCCTCGGCTACTTCGGCCTCGGGCTCATCGACGGACCCGAGATCGTCGTGGAGGGCCGGGTCGGGTGGTCGGTCTGCGAGAACATGATGTCGGGCGTCGTCGAGATCAAGAAGAACGCCGGGTCGCTGACCGGCGCCGCGATCCGCGGGGGCGACCTCGTGGTCCACGGCTCGGTGGGGGCCCGGACGGGGATCGACCAGAAGGGCGGGACGATCATCGTCGGGGGCGACGCGGGATCGATGACCGCCTTCATGATGCAGCGCGGCCGCCAGATCATCTGCGGCGACGTCGGGCCCGGGTTGGGCGACTCCATGTACGACGGGGAGATCTTCGTCGCCGGCACCGTCGCGTCGCTCGGCATCGACTGCGTGCCGGGCGAGTGGACCGACGCCGACACCGAGCTCATCGAGCGCAAGTTCCGGATCTACGGTCTCGGGACCCCGCCCGAGTTCCAGAAGTTCGTGTGCGGCAAGGTGCTCTACAACTACGACAACCTCGAACCCTCGGAGCGCAAGCTCGTCATCCACTGACCAGCGGGAGGATCCGAACGTGGCAGCCGAAGACGTGTCCTCCAAGGAGAACATTCTCGGGCGCAGCCCGATCTTCACGCCCGAGGTCATCAACGACATCCACGTGAAGTCGGAGCTCGGCCGCTACCGGATGCGCGGGTTCTCGATGTTCAAGCCGATCCCTCACTGGGATCAGCTCATGTTCCTTCCCGGGACGCTCACGCGCTTCGTCATCGAGGGCTATCGGGAGAAGTGCGAGACGAAGACCGTGCTCGGCGCGCGGTTCGCGAAGTACCCGATCGAGCTCGACATCCCGATCTACATCACGGGGATGAGCTTCGGGGCCCTGTCGCTCGAGGCGAAGATGGCGCTCGCGAAGGGGTCCTCGATGGCCGGGAGCGCCACCTGCTCGGGCGAAGGCGGCATGATCCCGCCCGAACGCGACCTGTCGATCAAGTGGTACTACCAGAACATCCAGAGCCGCTACGGCTTCAACCCCCACCACCTCATGCTCGCCGACGCGTGCGAGTTCTTCATCGGCCAGGGATGCAAGGTGGGGCTCGGCGGGCATCTCATGGGTCAGAAGGTGACCGAGCAGGTCGCCGAGATGCGCTCGCTGCCGCCAGGGATCGACCAGCGCTCGCCGGCCCGCCACCCGGACTGGCTGGGCCCCGACGACCTCTCGCTCAAGGTCCAGGAGGTGCGCGAGGCCACCGACTACCGGATCCCGATCCAGCTCAAGCTCGGCGCCGCCCGCGTCTACGACGACGTCCGGATGGCCGCCAAGTGCGGGCCGGACATCATCTATCTCGACGGCGCCGAGGGCTCGACCGGCGCGGGACCGCACATCGCGACCGAGGAGACGGGCATCCCGCTCATGGCGGCGATCCCCGAGGCGCGCCGCGCGCTCGAGGACGTCGGCCTGGCCGACGAGGTCGACCTCGTGGTGGCCGGCGGGATCCGCAACGGCGCGGACGTGGCGAAGTGCCTCGCGCTCGGCGCGACCGCCGTGGCCATCGGCACGACGGCGCTCATGGCGCTGAACTGCAACAAGGAGATCCCCGGCGTCACGGACTACGAGGGAACCGTGGGCGTGCCCGCCGGCCAGTGCTACCACTGCCACACGGGGCGGTGCCCGGTCGGCATCACGACCCAGGACCCGGAGCTCCGCAAGCGCCTCGTCGTCGACGAGGGGGCCGAGCGCGTCTACAACCTGCTCACCGCGATGACGATGGAGCTCCAGATGCTCGCCCGCGCCTGCGGGAAGACCGACGTCCACTCGCTCGAGCCCGAGGACCTGTGCGCGCTCACCGTCGAAGCGGCGGCGATGGCCAAGGTCCCCCTCGCCGGCACCGACTACATCCCCGGCGTGAGCGAGCAGACGACGCTCGAGGAGATCCGGGCGATGATGCAGAAGTACCTGGCCGACACCGGACAGTACCCGTCGTAGGAGCCGAGATGACCGAATCGCACCTGACGACGAAGGGCACGCTCGACGCCGAGGAGCTCGCCGGCCATCGGTTCCCGTACCAGGAGGACGCGTCGCTGCTCGACGACATCGACCTGGAGGCGCTCACGCCGGGCGAGGACCTGAACTGGCTCGAGGACGTCCACCTGCTCGAGGAGGACGGCGTGCCGGCCGTCTTCGACCGGTACTCCAGCTCGTTCCTGAAGATCTACTTCCCGATCCCCGAGGGGTCGGAGGACGAGGTCGCGCGCAAGGTGCTCATGAAGCACCTGACGAGCGGGAACTCGTACGGCATCCAGCTGAAACGACGACACGCGAAGTTCGCCCAGCCCCTGCTCGGGTCGTGGGTCGACGGGTCCGAGACCGTCGGGACCTCGTGGACCCCGCCCACGCTCGAGGGCTGGGAGAAACCTGCCGGTCACTGACGGAGCCGCGCGTGTCCTCCCGTCCGCTCGTCGGCATCTCGGAGGGGCTGGCGGACTACGGCGACTACTACGGCTTCGGGTATTCGCGCCCGCTGCTCGCCGCGGGGGCGTTGCCGCTGCTGCTCCCGTACTACGAGCAGCAGGACGATCGCGTCGAGCTCATCGAACGGCTCGACGGCCTCGTGCTCGCCGGCGGCCGCGACATCGAAGCGTGGAGATACGGCCGGGAGGATCCACATCCGCTCCAGGGCGATCCCGCGCCCGTGCTCGACGAGATCGAGCTGCACTACGCGCGCCTCGCCGTGGGAAGCGGCGTGCCGGTGCTCGGCGTGTGTCGGGGGTGTCAAATCCTCAACGTCGCCTTCGGCGGGAGCCTGTTCGGCGACCTGGACGAGTTCCCGGGCGGCGGACACCCCGGGGCGAAGTGGGACGAGTGGCGAGCGCTCGTCGCCGCCACCCTCGAGGGCCGGGAGCGCCCCCCGCACCCGACGCATCCGATCGACGTGAAGCCCGGCTCCTTCCTCGGGTCGCGCCTCGGGGGCCGCACCGACGTCGACAGCTACCACCACCAGGCGATCGATCGGCCGGGCGAAGGGATCGAGCCGGTCGCGTGGGCGGCCCACGGCGTCGTCGAGGCGATCGAGATGCCCGGCGCGCCGTCGTTCGTCCTCGGCGTTCAGTGGGAGCTCCACGAGGAGTGGCAGCAGGACGACCGGATGCTGGAGATCTGGCGGGACTTCGTGCGGGCGTGCACGCGCCGCGCGGACGATCGCCTCGCGACCGCGGGGGTACCGTGACGGCCTCCCTGGAGATCGTGATCGACGCCGTCGAGGCCGACGACGCCGCGGCGTTCTGGTCCGAGGCGCTCGGCTACGGGCGCCGGTACGAGCGGGATCCGTACATCGTGCTCGGGCCCAGGAGCGGGGCGGGTCCGCCCGTGCTCATCCAGCGCGTGGACGCGGTCGCCCCCGGCAAGACACCCGTGCACCTCGACCTGCGTGTCGACGACCCCGACGCCGAGGTCCGCCGGCTGGAGGGGCTCGGAGCGACCGTGGCCTGGCGCGTCGACGAGCGCGACCGCGGCGGCGGCGCGTGGACGACGATGACGGCGCCCCACGGGACCCTGTTCTGCGTGTGCGACGCCCGGGGGCAGAGCGTGTGACGAGTCTCCCCACGAGCGCGCGCGTCGTGGTCATCGGCGCCGGCGTCCACGGCCTGTCCGCGTCCTGGCACCTGGCCGAGGGGCTGCGGGCCCGCGGGACCGGCTCGGGCGAGGACGTCATCGTGCTCGACAAGACCGGCGTGGGGGCGGGCCCGTCCGGTCTCGCGTGCGGCGTCATCCGCAACAACTACTTCCAGCCGGCGATGCGCGAGCTCATGGCGCACTCGGTCGAGGTCTGGGAGTCGGATCCGGCGGCCTTCCACTACCACCCGGTGGGGTACCTCCAGATCGCGCCCGAGGTCATGCACGAGGACGTCGTCACGATCCACGAGGAGCAACGGGCGATCGGCTACCCGTCGGACCTCATCGAGGGCGAGGACGAGTGCCGGACGTACATGGAGTCGATCTTCTCCGACTGGCAGGCCCGCAACATCACGGTCGTCCTGCACGAGCGCAAGGGCGGCTACGCGGAGAGCCAGCCGTCGATGGTGGGGCTCCGCGGAAAGGGCGAGGCGCTCGGGGTCCGCATGTTCGCCCCGGTCAGCGTCACCGGGTTCGACATCGACGGCGGCGCGGTGACGGCGGTCCGGACCGATCAGGGCGTGATCGCGTGCGAGCAGGTCGTCGTCGCGGCGGGCCCGTGGGTCCGGGACTTCTGGCACATGCTCGACCTCCCGGCCGTCGTGCCGGTCAAGGGACGAGACGGCGCCGTCTACGAGCGCCCCATGTGGACGTACTGGTGTCTCGTCGAGGGCACGCTCGGCGTCGATCCGACGTATCTGCTCGACAACGAGGGCAACCTCCCGCCCGTCGTCCACGTCGACACCGACGCGCCGCTCCTGGACGATGCGGACGGCTCGCTCGTCACCGAGGAGCTGTGGGGCATCTACTACAAGCCCGACTTCAACTTCGGCGGGGTGCAGGGCGGGGCGATGCCGTGGGTGGTCGAGCTGCCCGCCGACGAGGTCGCCGTGGACCCGTACGGTCCGGACAGCACGCAGTTCGTCGTGGGGGAGGCGTTCGAGCGGATGTGGACCTCGGCGCTCGCGCACTGCCACAAACGATTCGAGGGCAAGCGTCCTCTCTATCGCCGGGCGCCGACCGGCGGGATCGGGGCGTTCACGCCCGACAGCTTCCCGGTGTTCGACCGGTTCCACGAGAACGTGCACGTGATCGCGGACTCGAACCACGGGTACAAGATGATCGGCGTCGGCGCGCTCGTGGCCCGCGAGGTGCTCGGCGAGCCCCAGGCGCTCCTCGAGCCGTTCCGGTTCTCGCGATACGCGCAGGGCAGGCTCCACCCGGTGAGTCACTCGCCGTTCCCCTGGAGCTGAGCGGTGAGCCGGCCGCAGGACGCGCCGGTCGAGTTCGATCTTCCGGTGGGCGCCTTCCCCGTGTGGGCCGCGGAGGCGCTCGCCTCCGGAGCGTGGGAGGAGTCACCGCCCGCCGACGAGCTGCAGATCGAGGGGGAGGAGGGCGAGGATCCGGTCCTCGCCTTCCGTCGAACGCTCGGGATGTTCGCCACCGGCGTCACGGTGATCACGACGACGGCACAGGATCAGGTGCACGGCATGACCGCGAACGCCTTCATGTCGGTCTCGCTCCGTCCGCCGCTCGTGCTCATCTCGGTCGACAACCGCGCGCGGATGCACGCGTTGCTGAACGAGGGCAAGCGCTTCGGGATCAGCGTCCTCTCCGAGGAGCAGGAGGCGCTCTCGGATCGGTTCGCCGGACGCCCGGGCGAATCGGGCGCGGAGCCGAGCTTCGAGGTCGTCCGCGAGACGCCGCTCGTCGAGGGGGCGCTCGCGCACCTCGTGGCCCGGGTCGCGCGGTCGTACTGGGGCGGCGACCACTCGCTGTTCCTCGCGCACGTCGAGTACGCCCGATACGGACGCGGCAACCCCCTGCTGTTCCACGGCGGCCACTACGAGGCGCTCTCCGCGCCCGAGGGCTCGATCCTCGGGGCCCTGCCCCCCGCGATGCGTGAGCGGTTGCTGTCCGCCGGGGAGGAGCACGGCCACGAGGCGGGCGAGACGGTGATCCGGCAGGGCGAGCGCGGGGGTGAGGCGTTCGTGATCCTCAATGGCCGGGCCCGCGTCGTTCGGGACGGGCGGGATGTGGCCCGTCTCGGACCGGGGCAGTTCTTCGGGGAGGTGGCGATGCTCGACGGCCGCCCGCGGACGGCCGACGTCGTCGCCGAGACCCAGCTGCGGGTGATCGCGCTCTCCAGGGACACCGTGAAACAGGCCCTGCGTGCCGAACCCGATCTCGCGTGGCGGGTCCTCGAGGTGCTCGCGGGCCGGATCCGCGGCCCGTAGCCCGGCCGACGTCTCAGGCGTCGATGTCGGGGAGGTCGGCCAGCCAGGGCGTCCGGTAGCCGTCGCGACGGCACATCACCGGGAAGAACGACTCGTCCATGGACGGATCGTCGCGCCGGCGGTACCGCGAGTAGTTCACGTCGACGTTCGTCTCGTGGAACCGCGCGTCCGACGGCAGCATGTGCGAGACGAGCGCCATCCGCGCGACGGTCCCGCTGCGGTTGGGCTCGGAGCCGTGCCACGTGGCGTTGTGGTGGAAGGCGCCGCCGCCGGCCTTCACGACGACGGGCACGACCTCGAGCTCGGTCACCGCCGCCGGCTGTGCGTCGCGGACGCCGGCGAGCCAGTCCTCGGGCGCGTGGAACTGGGCCCGCGAGGGTGGGGCGACCCCCCAGTGGTTCGAGCCGCGCACGTACGCGATCGGACCGGCGTCGGCCGCCGTCTCGTGCAGGCTCATCCAGCACGTGATCATCTCGGGCGGCACCAGGTAGTCGGCGTAGGACCCATCCTGGTGGAAGCCGATCGCCTTCGTTCCCGGCGGCTTCCACAGCACGTTGTCCTGCAGGATCCGAACGCCGTCGTAGCCCATCAGCTGCGCGGCCAGCCGCCCGATCCTGGCCGAGAGCACCTGGGCGGCGATCACCGTGTCGGACTTCCACGCGTTGCAGAGCTGGCGCGTGCGGTCCTCGGGGTCGCGACCCTTCACCCAGTTCACCTCGTCGGGCCTGATGCCGGTCTCGTACTCGCCGTCGAACAGCGGCAGATAGCGTTCGCGAAGGCGTTCGAGCGCGCGATCGCCGACCAGTCCCTCCTCGACGATGAGGAACCCGTCCCGGTGGAAGGAGGCGACCTGGTCGTCGGTGAACCGTTCGATGGCCTCGGCCACGCGATCAGGACCTCGGCCGGGTCTTCTCGGGGTCGTAGAAGGGGAATCGGACGACCCTCGCGGCGATCCGTTTCTGGAGCCCGTCGAGCTGGCCGATCTCGACCGGCGTCCCGAGCTCGGAGAACCCGACCGCGACCCGCGCGAGCGCGATCGTCCGCTTCAGGACCGGTGAGCGCGTGCCCGAGGTCACCACGCCGATCTCCTGACGGCCGACGAACACGGGATCGCCGTGGCCGGGCGTCTCGTTGCCGTCGACGTCGAGCCCCACGAGCACGCGCTGCGGATGCTCCTTGCGTCCTTCCAGCGCCGAACGCCCGACGAACGCCTCGTCGGTGCGCAGGTCGACCGTGAACCCGATGCCGGCCTCGAACGGATCGACCTGCTGGTCGAACTCGTTGCCGGCCACGATGAGCCCGGCCTCGATCCGCACGATGTCGAGGGCGTCCAGGCCCATCGGCGTGAGACCGCGGCCCTCGCCGGCCTCCCAGATGGCGTCCCACACGGCCTCGGCGTCGTCGGGATGGCACCACACCTCGTAGCCCAGCTCGCCCGTGTACCCGGTCCGGGACACGACGATCGGGATGCCGTCGGTCGCCCGGACCCGTCCGACCAGGAAGCGGAACCACCCGAGCTCATCGAGCGAGGGCTGCGACGGGGCCGTCCACACGACCTCGCGGAGGATCCCTCGGCTCGCCGGACCCTGGACGGCCACGTTGTGCAGCTGGTGGGTCGAGGGCTTGACCCACACGTTCAGGTCCCGGGCCTCGGCCTGCTCCTTCAGCCACACGCCGTCGTAGTCGTCGCCGCCCACGAACCGGAAATTGTCCTGCGCGAGGCGGAAGACCGTGGCGTCGTCGATCATCCCGCCGGCCTCGTTGCACATCGCCGTGTACGTGACCTGCCCCACCGACACCCGCCGGGCGTCGCGGGTGATCGTGGCCTGGATGAGCGACTCGGCGTCCGGCCCGAGGACCTCGAACTTGCGAAGGGGCGACAGGTCGATGATCACCGCGTGCTCGCGGCACGCCCAGTACTCGGCGATCGCCCCCTCGTTGGAGAAGTGGGACGGGAGCCAGTAGCCGTTGTACTCGACGAGGTTGCGCGTGAGCGCCTCGACCTTCGGGTGGAACCCGGTCCTGTCGGTGAGCACGGGTCGCGCCTCCGGGGTGACGCGGTGGGCGATCGCGGCGCTGAACCGGTGCTCCGGCGAGTAGACGCGCACGTGGACGTCGGTGGGGTTCCACGCGTTCGCCGGGTCGATGTCGTCCGGGCATGCGGACGAGGCGCACACGAGGCCGGTCATCGCCCGGAACAGCACGTAGTCGCCCGGCCGGGACCACGGCTCGTCCGAGACGAGCACGTTCTCGGCGTTGAACGCCGTGTTGAAGAACAGGTTGAGCGCCGGCCAGCCCTTGCGCTTGGCGATCTCGTACACGAGGAGCGCGCCGTTGAAGTTGTCGGTGCAGTTCACGTGCCCGGGGTAGCCCATGTCCTCGTAGTACTTTGCGTTGCAAGCGAGTCCGAACGTGTCGTGCCGCCCCACCGTGTCCCGGACCACCTCGACGAGCGGGTCCAGGTCGGCGTCGTAGAACTTGCCGAACAGTCCCGGCATCGGGTACGCGCTGCCCATGAGCGTGCGCGTGACGGTGGAGTCCAGGCCGCGCTCGATCCCGTCGTCGAGCTTGCGGCGATGGAACGCGAGGAAGTCCGAGCACTGCTTGCCCTCGACGTCGATGATCTGGATGAACTCGCCCGCCTTCACCTCGTAGCTGCGCGCGGTCGACCGGTCGATGCGGAAGTCCAGACGCGGTTCGGCGAGCGGTGGAGGGAGCTCGATCTCCCCGGGTGATCGCGGGCGGGCACGATGCACCTCGACGACGAGATCGCTCGGCGGGGGGGCACCGTCGACGAGGCGCCCCGCCGGGGCGGCCACGACGAGGACGACCTCGCGGTCCGTTCGGAACGACTGTTCGGATCCGGGTCGGGACCACTGGTCGAACACGCGGATGGCCTCTGCCCGGGACGGGTCGAGCCCGCGGGCGGCGAGATCGTGGACGACGTCCTGCGAGCCCTCGGCGGCGGAGGTCACGAGCGATCGCAGCACCGTCGCCGCCGCGTCGGCTCGGGCGCCGATCGCCTCGGCCGCGTCCGAGCCGTCCGGTCCGAGGGCCGAGATCTCCGCAACCTGACCGCCGTCGACGTCGATCACGGTGAACCGGTCCTCGGCCTCGAGCGCCAGCACCGTCGCCCCGCCGGGCCGCACCCAGTACTGCTCGAACGTGGGATCGGCCGGGCGCAGTCCGCCGACCAGGAGCTTCGAGGGCCCGCCGCCCACCTGCATCCGTCTAGCCCTTCTTCGCCGGTTCCTTCGGCTCCTGCTCCGCGGCCTCGGACATCAGCTGCTCGGCGAGCTCGCGCTTGCCGGCCGCGTCGAGCTTCTTCACCTCGTTCTCGACGGCCCGCCGGTTGTACGACTGGTTCCAGTAGTCGAGCGACTCGAACCCGAGCAGGACGGCCTTCCCGACGAACTGGCGGAGGACCTCGTTCGTCGGCCCCATGACCCAGCCGGCCTTGGCGTCGCGCAGGTAGCGCTCGAGCTCCATGTCGCGCTTGTAGCCCGATCCGCCGCAGGCGTGGAGCATCTTGTCGACCACGTGGGCGACGTTCTTGGCCGCCTCGAACTTGATCTGCCACGCCCAGTGGAGGTAGTTGCCGCGAGCGAGGCCGCCGGGCTCGGGGTTGCGCGTGTTGCCGTCGGTCTCGCGGTCCATCGCCTGCGCGACCGACAGGACGAAGAGCCGGCACGCGTTCGTGTCCATGAGCGCCTCGCCCACGTAGTCCTGGATCGTGGGGTAGTCGGCCACCCGCAGGCCGACGTCGACGTGCTTCTTGCGCGTCGTGTGGCGCTTGGCGATGTCGATCGCCCCGAGCGCGAGGCCGTTCCACACCGACGACGAGCCGATGAGGAACCACGGGTCGACGGACTCGTCGTTCGAGTTCGCCCCGTCGCCCTCCGGCCCGACGATCTGCTCGGCGGGAACGTCCACGTTCGGCACCTCGAGCGGCCCCGACTGGTTGCCTCGAAGGCCGAGGGCGTCCCACAGCGACGGCTGCGACTGGACCTGGTCGCCGTCGACGACGAACACGGACAGGTCGTCGTAGCCAGAGAAGTCCGGGCTCGTCGTCTGGACCACGTAGAAGTCGGCGAACCCCGCCGAGGTCGTCCACGACGCCTTCTTGCGGACCTTGTAGCCGCCGTTCGAGCGTTCGGCACCCGAGGAGACCGGGTACCAGAAGTGCGAGCCGGTCTCCGGGTCCGAGTAGGACAGCGTCCCGATCTTGCCCGAGTTCAGCGGCCGGATGTACTTGTCGATCAGCTCCGGCGTCTCTCGGAGCATGATCGCGTTCACGGCCCCGATGTGCATGACGTAGCACATCGCCGTCGACGCGCATCCGTACCGGGCGATCGTCTCGCACACCATCGAGTAGGCGACGTGGTCCTCGCCCAGACCGCCGTACGCCTCGGGGACGGTGAGCGCGAGGAACCCGTGCTCACCCAGGAGCTCGAGGTTCCGCCGGGGGAACATGAGCTCGTCGTCGAAGCGCTTCGAGTTGGCGCGCAGCTCCTGCTCGCAGAGCTCGATGAGCGTCGCGCGGAGCTCCTTCTGCCGATCGGTGTAGACCCAGTCCGGGTCCCAGTCGTAGCCGAGACCCCAGAACGGCTCCGAGCCCCACATCTTCTCCGACATCGCGTCCTCCAAAGGTGGCCCTCGCGGGCCCACATCCTAGTTTCGGGGACTTCGGGCGAGCAACGCGGCGCGAACGGCGACGGGGGCAGCCGGAAGGGCCGCCCCCGTCGAGATCCGAACGCCGCCGAGATCGCTAGGCCATCGACTCCTCGCGGAGGAGCGCCATCTGCTCCTCGTTCGGCATCGTCGACACGTCGCGATCGCGGAAGGTGATCTTCTCCTTGTCCTGGACCACGCGCCGGTAGAAGTACAGGAGCACCGACGCGACGAGCACGCCCAGACCGAGGAACAGCGGCAGACCGGTGAACTCGTAGAAGCCGATGTACGCGGCCAGGTCCTGATCGAACACGCCATAGAGCACCAGGATGAGGTTGAACAGGGCGAGCAGGCCGGCGATCGGCAACCACGCCCCGCCCACCTTGATCGGGCGCGGCCACTGGGGACGATCGCGCCGGAGCAACAGGAACCCAGTGAGCGCGAGGACGTGACAGAACACGTACCCGATGTTCGAGATGTACAGGATCACGAAGTTGTTCGCGCCCAGGAGGACGAGCAATCCGAGGTTCACGACCATGTCGACGGTCATCCCACGGGCCGGCACGTGGAACCGGTTCAGGTGGAAGAACCACTTGATCGTCATGTCGTCGCGAGCGATCCCGTAGAGCGCGCGGCCCCCGTCGGCCGTGGCGGTGTTCATCGCCAGGATCAAGCTCCCGATGAGGCACACCACGGCGAACCCGCCGACCACCGGCCCGGCGATCTCCTCGAGTGCCGCGACGTAGAAGCTGCCGTAGTCACCCGTCGAGCCGACGACGCCGCCCAGGCCGAGCGGCAGGAAGATGTACACGAACAGCGAGAACGCCGCGGCGCTCTTCAGGGCCTTCGCGGTGTCGCGCTTCGTGTCGTGGTACTCGGGCGCGAAGGTCGCGCAGACCTCGATCCCGTAGGCGGACCAACACATGATGAACAGCCACATCAAGGCCACCGACAGGTCGCTGAATCCGAGGGACGGGTCGCCGGCGTTGTGGACGTACTCGAGGTTCGAGCTGGACCAGTCGCCCGTGATGTACGGCATGACGATGAAGATGAACAGCGGCACCATCAGCAACGCGCCGGTGACGTAGCCGACCGCGAGCGAGGGTTTGACCCCGAGCACGTTGAACGCCCAGACCGCGAGGATCACCACGATGGCGATGAGCTGAGCGAGGCCGAAGTCGGCGAACCCGAGGTTGAAGAACGCGTCATCGGTGCCGTCGCCCGACTGGGGGAACCACTCGGCCACGACGAGCGCGCCGACGATGTTCCCAACGAACGAGAGCACGACCGACCAGCCGATCCAGTACCCGAACGCGGCGATCGGCCCGAACAGGTTGAAGCGCGAGCGCCATCCCTCGTGCGCGTACAGCGCGATCCCGCCGGGCTTGTCCGGGAACATCGTGGCGGTCTCCGTATAGATGAAGTTCTGGAGGAGGCCGACCGTCGCGGAGATGCCCCACAGCAGGACCGACCCCCAGGCGCCGATCGTCGCCAGCGTGAAGCCGAGCGACCCGAGGAGGAACGCCGGTTGGCACAGCGCGATGACGAACCCGTCGTACCAGTGCAGAGACTTGAGGAGTTGGCGTTCCTCGATGACGGCCTCAGCCACGGCATCCCCCTTCCCCGGCGATCCGATGAACGGCAGCGAGGGGTATAGCACGTTGGGGTTCGGGCGTTCAAAGCGGGCGGATGCGCCCCGGGGATACAATCCCGCCGATGCGCGGGGCCCCGATCACGATCCGATGCGACTGCGGTCAGGTCGAGCGCGTGCCGTACGGACAGACGTGGTCGTGCCCGGACTGCTCGCGGCGCTGGAACACCGAGCAGATCCCCGCGGAGGAGTACTGGGGCATCATGCGCGAGATGCGGCGCTACCGGTTGCAGGTGGTGGCGGTCTCGCTCGCGTTCGGCGTCGGGGCGGCCATCGTCCTGGCGAACCTCGACGTCCAGCGGGTCCTTCCGATCGTCCTCGGGCTCATGGCGTTCTGGTTCCTCGTCTACATGCCGCGCTGGCGCCAGAAGGTCCGCCGACGCGCACGGAACCTGCCGCACTGGCAGCTCCATCCCGAGTAGGGCATGGGCGTTCGCACCCGGGATCGCGGGACCGACCTGTCGAACGGCAGGGGGGCGGGCGGGCGGCCGGTGCTGCTCGCGACGATGGGCGTGCCGCTCGACGAGGAGGCCTCGGTCTTCGCCGTCGACACGGCCGTCGAGTCCGGCCAGCGGCTCGTGGTCGCCAACGTCACCACGCTGGAGCCGCTTCGCATGTCGATCGCGCTCGGGTACGACACGCTGCCCGAGCTCACTCCCGACGTCTCGGCCTCCCTCAAGCGCTCCGCGGACCTTGCGAGGTCGCTCGGCGTCCACGTGGAGCGTCTCCGGGTACGGAGCCCGCGGCCGGTCGAGGCCCTCGTCGAGCTCGTGGCCGACGTGCGTCCGGGGCTGCTCGTGTTCGGTCTCGATCGCTCGGTCCTTCGGAGGCGGCGCTACCGCCGGGCGCTTCGCGCCGTGCGGGAACGGGTCACCTGTCTCCTGTGGGTCCCGGGCGACGTCCCCGGCTGAATCCGGGGCAGTCCTGCCGGGGAACCGCGCTCCATCGGAGCGGTAGCATCCGCGAACGATGACCTTCCTGATCGAGTGCCCGAACTGCGGTCCGAGGGAGGCGCTCGAGTTCTCCTACGGAGGCGAGCGGTCGCGCCGGGCGGGTCCGGACTCCTCGGACGCCGACCTGGCCGGCTACCTGTTCTTCCGTGACAACGTGAACGGCTGGCAGACCGAGTGGTGGTTGCACCGCGACGGGTGCCGGACCTGGTTCCTGGCCGAGCGCCACACGACGACGAACGAGGTGCGCCGCACCTACCGGCCGAATGATTCGGACGACGGGGTCACGGAGGCACGCGCCGACGCGGCCGAGGCCTCGCAGGCATGAGCGAGCGTCTGGCGGCGCGGGCCGGCGAGACGATCCGTCGCGACCGGCCGATCTCGTTCGACTTCGAGGGCCGGCGGGTCGCGGCGTTCGATGGCGACACGATCGGATCGGCGCTGGCCGCGGCCGGCGTCTCGATCACCGGCCGGTCGTTCAAGTACCACCGGGCGCGCGGGCTGTACTGCATGACCGGATCGTGCCCGAACTGCCTCATGCAGGTGGACGGGATCCCGAACGTGCGCTCCTGCACCGAGCCCGTGCGCGAGGGCATGCGCGTCGAGCGTCAGAACGCATGGCCGAGCGCGACATTCGACGTGCACGGCTGGCTGAACTCGTTCTCGTTCATGATGCCTCCGGGCTTCTACTACAAGATCTTCCATCGCCCGCGGTGGGCGTGGCGAACCGTCGAGCCGTTCATCCGCTCGAAGGCGGGACTCGGGAAGGTGCCACGCGAGCCGGACCACGAGCCTCGCGAGGTGCACAACCTGCACGCCGACGTGCTGGTCATCGGGGGAGGGGCGGCCGGTCTGGCGGCGGCGGCCGAGGCCGCGTCGGCCGGCCTGTCGACGATCGTGCTCGAGGAGCGCGACACGCTCGGCGGAGCCGATCCGGACGACGTCGCGGACCTCGGGCGGCAGGCGACCGACGCGGGGGCGCGGATCCTGCTCGGGACGGCCGCGTTCGGCGTGTTCGGAGGACCGCTCGTGGCCGCCTCGAGCCGTGACCGCCTGTACCGGGTTCGAGCTCGCCACCTCGTGCTCGCGACGGGCGCCGTCGAGCAGGCCGCCGTGTTCCCGAACAACGACCTGCCGGGCGTCATGCTCTCGTCCGCCGCCGACCTGCTGGTGAAGAGGTTCAGCGTCCTCCCGGGGCGCCATGCGGTCGTGCTGACGTCGAGCGCGCCGGGATACGACACGGCGGCGACGCTCCGCGACGCGGGGGCCGAGGTGACCGTCGTCGATCTGCGGCCGGACGCGCGTGCGGCGGACGGCCTGCGCGTGATCGCCGGGTCGACGGTCGTCGCCGCCGAGGGCCGGCGCCGGGTCCGCGAGGTGATCGTCGGCTCGCCCGGCGAGCAAGGCGGGAGGTCGATCCCGTGCGACCTCCTCGTGCTGGCCGGCTTCGGGGCACCGTCCACGAACCTGCTGTCGATGACGGGTGCCGAGGTTGCCTTCGACGAGGACGCGCAGGCGTTCCTACCCGTGTCGCTCCCGCCGAACGTCCACGCGGCCGGCGCGGTCGCCGGCGCCCGAACGCTGGGCGCCGCCATCGCCCAGGGCCGGCTCGCCGGGCTCGAGTCGGGCCTCGCGCTCGGGGCGGCGGCCGCCGATGCGTCCGACCGCATCGAGCGCCTTCGGGCGGAGGCGGTCGCCGGGGGCGACCCGGTCGTCCTGCCGCCGGAGTCGGGCCACGGACACGGGAAGCAGTTCGCCTGCCTGTGCATGGACGTGACCGGCAAGGAGCTGAAGACGGCGGTAGCCGAGGGGTTCGACTCGATGGAGCTCCTCAAGCGCTACACCACGATCACGATGGGTCCCTGCCAGGGCAAGGCGTGCATGCTGGCGTCGCAGCGCCTGTGCTCGCGCGCCACGGGCTCGTCCTTCTCCGAGACGCCGCCGACGACGGCGCGGCCGCCGTGGGCGCCGGTCGAGCTCGGCACGCTCGCCGGTTGGCGTCGAACCCCGGGCAAGCAGACGACGATGCACGACGGCCACGCCGACGCAGGTGCCGCGTTCATGTGGGCCGGCGACTGGCGGCGCCCGCATCGGTACACGAGCCCGGAGGAGGAGGTCGAGGCCGTTCGCACCCGGGTGGGCCTCATCGACGTCAGCTCCCTGGGCAAGTTCCGCGTCAAGGGGCCGGAGGCCGTGCCGCTGCTCGACCGCCTGTACCCGAACCGGTTCGGCGACCAGCGGCTCGGCCGGATCCGCTACGGCCTGATGCTGAACGACGAGGGCGTGATCCTGGACGACGGGACCGTCGCCCGCGTCGGCGAGGACGAGTTCTTCGTGACGGTGACGACGGGGAACACGGCGGCGCTCGAGCGCTGGATCACGTGGTGGAACGCCGACTGGGGACTCGATGTCCAGGTCCTGAACGTCACCGGCGCGTTCGCCGCGGTGAACCTCGCCGGGCCGGCGGCGCGCGAGGTCATGCGTTCGCTCACCGATGCGGACGTCTCGAGCGACGCCCTGCCGTACCTGTCGGCCTCGACGATGGACGTGGCCGGGGTGAGGGCGCTGGTGCTCCGGATCGGGTTCGTCGGCGAGCTCGGCTACGAGATCCACTTCCCGTCGATGTACGGGCAGCACGTCTGGGACGCGATCATGGCGGCCGGGCAGGAGCGGGGGATCCTGCCGTTCGGGCTCGAGGCGCAGCGGATCCTGCGTCTGGAGAAGCAGCACATCCTCGTCGGCCAGGACACCGACGCCGAATCCGACCCGTTCGAGGTCGGGATGGGCTGGACCGTGAAGGCCGACAAGGACGACTTCCTGGGCAAGCGAGGGCTCGAGGGGCTCGGCGTCGAGGCTCCCGGCGAGCGCCTCGTCGGGTTCACGGCGGGCGGCGACTGGCTCCCGCCCGAGGGCGCGAGCGTCGTGCACGAGGGCGTGTGGGTGGGCCGCGTGACGTCGGCCCGCCGCAGCCGGGCCGCCGGCGCGATCGTCGGTCTCGCCTGGGTGCCGGCCGGATGGGCGAGCGACGGAACGACGTTCGAGATCCAGTTCGGCACGCGCCGAGCCACCGGGACCGTCGCCATGCATCCGTTCTACGACCCCGAGGGGCAGAGGCTTCGCTCGTGAACGAGCCCGTCCGCCGATCGCCGCTGGCCCGGATGCACGGTCGGCTCGGCGCGGTGCTCGACCGCGAGGACGACTGGGAGCTGGTGTCGCGCTACGGCGACGAGCGGGACGAACGCGCGTTGCTCGCCGGCGCCGTCGCCCTCGTCGATATCACGCCGCGCGGCAAGGTCGACGTCCGCGGCGGGATCGAGCTCCCGCTCGCCTCGGCCGGCGACGCCCTCGTCGCGCGCGTGTCCGGCGAGTGGGCGCTCGTGCTCACCGAACCCGGAGGCGAGGAGGTCCTCGTTCCCAAGATGGAGTCGGCCGCCGGAACCGGCGCGATGGTGACCGACGCCACGCACCTGTTCGCCGGCTTCGCGCTCGCCGGGCCGGCGCTGCCCGAGGCGCTCGCGCGCCTGACGTCGTGGGACCCCGCCACGCTCGAGCCCGGGAAGGCCACCGGGGCGCCGATCGCCGACGTTCGGGCCGTGCTCCTTCGCCGGGACCTCGACGTCCCGGTCCTCGAGGCCTACGTCGCGACGGAGTTCGCGCGATACGCCTGGGATGCCGTGCTCGACGCGGTCCGGCGGAGCGGTGGCGGTCCCGTCGGGTGGACGGCGCTCCGGGCGCAGGGGTGGTCCTGATGCATCCCATCCGCTACTTCCAGCCGTGGCGGATGTGGCGCCGCCACGATCTGAAGCCGACGTACGACGTCGTGATCGTGGGCGGCGGCGCGCACGGCCTGGCGATCGCGTACGAGCTCGCCAAGCGAGGCATCCGGAAGGTGGCCGTCCTGGAGAAGCGCTACATCGGGGCCGGCGGTTCGGGCCGGAACACCACGATCATCCGCGCCAACTACCGGACACCCGAGGGCGTCGCCTTCTACAAGGAGTCGCTCAGGCTCTACGAGCACCTCGCCCAGGAGCTCGACTACAACCTGCTGTTCTCCCAGCAGGGGCACCTCACGCTCGCCCACGCCGAGCGGGCCGTGAACGTCGCGCACGAGCGCGCCGAGGTGAACCGCCTCCTCGGCGTCGACTCGCGCGTGATCGGGCCGGAGGAGATCCGACGGCTCTGCCCGGAGCTCGACCTGTCCGACCGCCCGGCGTTCCCGATCATGGCCGCGCTGTATCACCCTCCGGGCGGCGTGATCCGTCACGACGCCGTGGTGTGGGCGTACGCGCGGCAGGCCGACCGCCGCGGGGTCGAGATCCACCAGGGCGTCGAGGTCACCGGGGTGAAGGTCGACGGCGGAGCGGTGACCGGCGTCTCGACCACGGCCGGGGACGTCTCGGCGCCGGTCGTGGTCTCGGCCGTCGCGGGCTGGACCTCGGAGATCGCTCGCATGGCCGGCGTCCGGGTGCCGATCACGACCCACCCGCTGCAGGCCTTCGTCACCGAACCGCTCAAGCCGTTCCTGCACGTGATCCTCGTCTCGGCCACGCTGCACGTCTACGTCTCGCAGACCGACCGCGGCGAGGTGCTGATCGGCTCGGAGATCGAGCCGTACTCCTCCTACTCGCAGGAGTCCACGCTCGACTTCCTCGAGGTCACGGCCGAGCATGCCCTGGAGCTGCTGCCGATCCTGTCCCGCGTGAAGGTGATGCGCGCGTGGGGCGGCCTGTGCGACGTCACGCCCGACTACTCGCCGATCATGGGCACGACCGAGGTCGAGGGCTTCCACATCGACGGAGGATGGGGGACGTACGGCTTCAAGGCCACGCCGATCGTGGGCGTCACGATGGCCGAGCTGATCGATACCGGCACGGTCCCGGAGCTCATCGCGCCGTTCGCGCTGGACCGGTTCTGGAAGCGCGAGCTCGTCTCCGAGATCGCCGCCGCCGCCGTCTCGCACTAGCCCGGCGTGGACCCGGCGGCGCTCGCGCCGGATACTGGGGACGTGGCCGTCTCCGAGCCGATCCGGACGAACCTGACCCGCGCGCGCCTCGTCGCGATGGCGGAGGGCACTCGAGCCGAGCGGACCGACACCCTCGCCACCGAGGAGCCGCTGGAGATCCGCGTCCAGGGACCGGATCAGGACCAGGTGCAGGTGGCCGTCACGATGCGGACGCCCGGCGGCGACTTCGAGCTCGCGGTCGGGTTCCTGTTCACCGAGGGGCTCATCGTGCCCGGCGAGGTTCGCCGCGTGGCCTACTGCGACAACCTGCCGGGAGAGGAGCAGCGGTACAACGTCGTCTCGGTCACGCTCGAGCGGGCCTTCGACGCCGAACGGCTGCGCAGGAACTTCTACGCCACGTCCTCCTGCGGCGTGTGCGGCAAGGCCGCGCTCGAGGACATCGAGGTCCGGTGCCGGCCCGTCGGTCCCGGCCCCGAGGTCGATCTCGGCGTCGTCGTCGGGCTCCCCGACCGGCTGCGGGAGGGGCAGGCGGTGTTCGAGCGGACCGGTGGGCTGCACGCCGCCGGGTTGTTCACGCCCGACGGCGAGACCGTCACCGTCCGCGAGGACGTGGGCCGCCACAACGCGGTCGACAAGGTGGTCGGCGAGCGCTACCTCGCCGGCTCCGTCCCCGCCTCCGAGACCGTGATGCAGGTGAGCGGCCGGGCGTCGTTCGAGATCGTCCAGAAGGCGGCGGTCGCCGGCGTCCCGATCGTGAGCGCCGTGAGCGCGCCGTCCTCGCTGGCCGTGGAGGCCGCGGAGCGGTTCGGCATGACCCTCGTCGGGTTCGTCCGCGACGGTCGGGCGAACGTCTACACGCACCCCGAGCGCATCCGCAGCTGAGCCGGCGCTGCGGCCGCCGGGGTGGAGCCGCGGCTTAGAATCGATGCGGTCATCGACGGGAAGGAGCGCGCCTCGATGAAGAACGGGCTCGTGCGGCTCACCGAGCCGATGGTCCGTGACAACGGCGGCCTGCGCACGGCGACCTGGGACGAGGCCCTCGACCGGGCCGCGTCGGGTCTGCGGGCGGCGTTCGAGCGGAACCAGGGTGACGGGGTCGGCCTGTTCAGTTGCTCGAAGGCCACGAACGAGATGAACTTCGTCGCGCAGAAGTTCATGCGGACGGTCCTTCGAAGCAACAACATCGACAGCTGCAACCGCACCTGACACGCTCCCTCGGTCGTCGGTCTGGCGACCGCGTTCGGAGCAGGTGGCGGGACCAGTTCGTACGAGGAGATCGAGCACACCGATCTCATCGTGCTGTGGGGATCGAATGCGCGCGAGACGCATCCGATCTTCTTCCACCACGTCCTGAAGGCGGTCCATCGTGGGGCGAAGCTCATCGTCGTCGACCCCCGGCGCACGTCCTCGGCCGAGTGGGCCGATCTCTGGCTCGGGATCGACGTGGGCTCCGACATCGCGCTCTCGAACACGATCGCCCGCGAGGTCATCGCGAACGACCTCCAGCACGACGCGTTCATCGCGCGCGGAACCGAGGGGTACGAGGCGTACCGCGCGTCGGTGCAGGACTGGACGCTCGAGCGCGGCCAGGCCGAGACCGGCGTCCCCGCCGCGGCGATCCGCGAGCTCGCGCTCGACTACGCGAAGGCCGACCGCGCGGTGATCTGCTGGACGC
>DATBLA010000161.1:0-3294 GCA_036555645.1 Actinomycetota bacterium | reverse complement strand
GGTGGCCCCGGCGGGTGGCCCCACCGGCCGCTCGAGCGCGATCTGCCGCGCCTACTACACGAACCCGTTCCTCGCGGCCGTCGCGCGCGACTCGATCGCGATGTTCCGAACGTTCGAGGAGCACACCGGCCGCGACGCGGGCTTTCGGTCCTCCCCGCTCCTCATGTTGCACCCGCCCGAGGACGAGGCCATGGTCCGGGAGGTCGTCCCGCGCCTGTCCGCGCAGGGCATCCCGACCGACCTGCTCACCACCGAGCAGGTGCTCGCCGAGTGGCCGATGTTCGATCTGTCCGACATCGGGATCGCCGCGCTCGAGCACGACGCCGGGTACGCCGACCCGGTCCTGACGACGTCGGGACTCCTGGATCGCGCGCGAGAGCTGGGAGCCGAGACGCGGATCGCCGGGGTCGCCAGGATCGAGCGCGACGGCGACGGATGGCGCCTGTCGACCGAGGACGCCGAGGCGGTCGAGGCCGAGCGCGTGCTCCTCGCGGTCGGGCCGTGGACGAAGCCGCTCGCGGCGCAGGTGGGCGCCGACCTGCCGCTGACCGTCGAGCGGCACATCGTGGCCACCTTCGCGTGGGGGACGGCTCCGCGCGTCCCCTCGCACGGCGACCTGCCGAACGGCTACTACTTCCGCCCCGAGGGCGACGAGCTGTTCCTCATGGGCCCGCTCCACGCGGAGCCCGAGGCCGACCCCGACGCGTTCGAGGAGCGCACGGCCTCACGCGAGACCTCGGAGCTCGGCGACCGGGCGGTGCGCCGTGTGCCCGCGCTCCAGCACGCCGAAGCCCGCGGGGGTTGGGCGAGCCTGTACGACGTCTCCCCGGACTGGCAGCCGGTGATCGGCGAGATCGCCGAGGGCGTGTTCGTCGACGCCGGGACGAGCGGCCACGGGTTCAAGCTCGCGCCGGCGCTCGGCCGACACGTGGCCGACCTCGTGACCGGCGCCGACGTCGATGCCGGCCTCGACCAGTTCCACCCACGGCGGTTCGCGAGCGCGGACGCGCTGGATGCCGGCTACGGAAAGGCGCGGATCCTCGGATGAACGCGCGCTACCCGCGGGCGACCAGGTTCCGGGCGGCGAGCAGCAGGTTCTTCGAGGGGTTCTCGGCGATCCGCCGCATGAACCACGGGTACCAGTACGTGCCGTAGGCGATGAGCGAGCGCGCCGCGACGCCCCGGCTCGCGAGCCGGAGCAGGTCGGCCTGTCGGATGCCGTAGAGCATGTGGACCTCGAACGCGTCGTGCCCGCCGAGATCGCCCTCGATCGTGTGGACGAGATCGACGTCGTGGGTCCCGAGCGCGAGCCGTCCGACCGGTCCCTTGCGGGCGACGATGAGCAGCGCGAGGCGCCGGAAGGCCTCGGCGATGACCTCGTGCGAACGGAACACGAGCTCGGGCGCCTCGCGATAGGCGCCCTTCACGAGTCGGATCGACGGGTCGAGGCTCATGAGCCCGTCGATGTCGGATGCCGTGCGCTTGAGATAGGCCTGGAGGCAGATGCCGACGTTCGGTTGCTCGGCGCGCAGCCCCCGGTACAGCTCGATCGTGCCCTCGACGTACGGAGCCGACTCCATGTCGAGCCACAGCCAGTTCCCCCGCTCGCTCGCCCTGGCCGCGAGCACCTGGAGGTTGCCCATCGCGGCGTGCCGGTCGATGTCGAGCCCCAGGTGCGT
This sequence comes from Actinomycetota bacterium, assembly GCA_036555645.1. Lineage (GTDB taxonomy): Bacteria > Actinomycetota > UBA4738 > UBA4738 > HRBIN12 > DASSJM01. The sequence continues at coordinate 1,615 of DATBLA010000161.1, read as the reverse complement.
CGGCTTGACCGAGACCTCGATGTCGAGCCCGGCCTCGGCGATGCGGTCGAAGACCTCCAGGTAGTGATCGGCGACCCGGCCGGCGTCGGCGAGGTCCCGCACGTTCTCGCCGAGCGCGGTGAACGTCGTGGGCAGACCGCGCTCCCCGAGCGCTCGGGCCGCCTCGATCGCGTCGTCGAGCGTCTCCCCCGGCATGAACCGAGCCACGCTCCGGCGGACGAACCGGTACCGAGGCAGGTGCTCCCGGAGCCAGCGGTTGTCCGCCGCCCATAGGATGGCGGTGCGCGCGACGCTCATCGGGCCGGAGCGTAGCCGGAACGGCTCACTCGGGACGAACGTGTCCGAGACCCGACCGACGTGCCTCGGGCTTACGCCTCGAGCGAGGCCGCGGCCCACGTGAGCGCGTCGTCGAGCTCGCTCACGGGGAAGACCTTGATGTCGCCGGGCATGATCGGCCTGAACAGGCGGATCGCGTCGGCCATCATCGTGTGGTCGGTGACGACCGCGCAGCGCTCCCACGTCGACAGGTGGGGCATCCACAGCTTCAGGTCATCCCAGGCCGCGCCGGCCGAGTAGCCCTCGTACTCCGGACCGAGCTCGTAGACGAGGCGGACCTTCCCGTGCTCGGCGATCGCCGCCTCGATCGCCGGCGTGAGCACCCCTTCGTAGTCGCTCGCCTCGACCGTGCCGACGGCCTTGAACGCGAGGATGCCGCTCGGCGCCCCGTCGATCGGTTCGATCATGTCCGCTCCTCCTCCGACCGGAGTCGAGGCTACCAACCGCACGACGACGGCCGTCCATGTAGCGTCCTCCCCCACCGTCGAGGAGGAGAGAGCCACGTGCGACTTCGCCAGGTCCTCGTCATCGCCGCCACGGCCGCGGTCGTGTTCGGATCCGTCGTGGTGGCCACGTCGTACGCCGAGCCGGCGCCGGGGAGCACCTATCTCGCGCTCGGCGACTCGCTTCCGGCGAGCTTCCAGCCGAACGGCGACGAGCACAGCGGCTACGCCGAACAGATCCTCCAGCTCGAGCAGGCGAGGATCCCGGACCTGCGCCTCGTCAAGCTCGCCTGTCCCGGTGAGCGCACGAGCACGATCGACCGTGCCAGACGGCTGTGCCCGTACCCCGAGGGCTCCCAGCTCGCCCAGGCGGTCGCCGTGCTCGAACGCCGGGACGTCGCGTTCGTCACGCTCCAGATCGGCTCGAACGACGTCGTCCGATGCTTCGACTTCCGCTCGGGCGCGTTCGATCAGGCGTGCGTCGACGAGCTGCTGCCGAAGATCTCGGCCCGCCTGACGTCGATCGTCGAGACGCTGCAGGCGGCGGCCCCCGAGGTTCCGATCGTCGGCGCGAACTACCACGACCCGTTCCTCGCCCTGTGGGTGGTCCCCGGGTTCGACCACGACGTGGTGGTGGCCAACTCCGCGCTCTGGACGGCGTTCAACGACATGCTCGAGCAGACCTACGCGGCGCTCGGCGTGCCGGTCGCCGACACCGAGACGGAGTTCTCCGCGACGGAGTTCGACCCGATCGTCCATGTCCGCGGGCTCGGGGAGGTGCCGATCAACGTCGCGAGGACGTGTCAGTGGACGTACGCGTGCTCACCGCGCGGCTT
>DATBLA010000160.1:0-35513 GCA_036555645.1 Actinomycetota bacterium | reverse complement strand
CGTGCCCGCTCCGCAGGTGCCGCTCTACCTCGCAGGCGCGCGTCTCGAGGCGAGCTATCCCTCGATGCCGCTGAACGTGAACGCCGCGCTCTCGATCGCGTGCACCTCGCTCGCGGGGACGATGGCGTTCGGCCTCACCGCGGACTGGGACGCGATCCCCGATCTCGAGGTGTTGGTGCAGGGGATCGAGCACGCGCTCGACGGTCTCTCCGCCGAGGCGGCTCGCTAGTCGATCCCCTCCGCGAACCAGTCGGCGACGGCGGAGAGCCAGCGCCCGGGCGCCTCCAGCTGCGGGACGTGGCCGAGGTCAGCGAACAGCCGGTACCGCCACGCGGGATGGGCGGCGATCGCGGCCTCCGCCCACGCGACCGGCACGAGCCGGTCCCGGCGGCCGTGGAGGACCAGCACCGGGCACGCGACGCCGTCCATCACGCGGCGCGCGATGTCCGGCCGGCGCCCCAGCCGGAGCATCGAGCGCGCGGCGCCGAGGAACGCTGCCGGCGCCTCCGGGTCCGCGCGACGCTGCCGCTCGAGCTCGATCGTGGCGCGGATCACGTCCTCCGGCACCGACCGAGGGTCGCTCGTGATCATGCGGAACCCCGCGCGCACGAGGGTCTCGACGTCGGCGCGACCGAACCGGGCGCGCACGAACCAGTCGCCCAGGCGCGGGGTGCCGTACAGCCCGAAGACGGCCCCGACGGCGGGGTGCGGCGCGCCGCCGCGCATCGGGAGGAAGACCGAGGACGTGAGCGTGAGGCCCGCGACCGAGGCCGGCTCCACGACCGCCTGCAGCAACCCGAGCGCGCCGCCCATCGAGTTGCCGCACACGACGACGCGGCCGGCGGCGCGCTCCCGCAGGAAGCGGGAGAGCATCCGCCGCTGATCCATCAGCCCGCTCGGGCGGCCGGCGGCCGGCGTCGTCCCGAAGCCGATCAGGTCGACCGCGAGCACGCGTCCGAGGCCCGCGAGGCCCGGGGCGACGAGCGACCAGGTGAGCTGCGAGCCGCCGAGGCCGTGCACGAGCAGGAACGTCGTCGAGGGGTCGCCCTCCCATTCCCGGTAGGAGATCGGCCCGTCCAGGTCGGCCGTCTGCAACGGCGGCAGGTCCACGGCCGGCAGCCTAGCGGGAGCCGATATCGTTGGCGCCGTCATGGACGGCACCACGGACCTCCGGCTGCTTCTCGCGTCTCGCCATCCGCTGATCGTCGCGCAGATGGACGACGAGGTGCGCTTCATGGGGATCATCCGAAGGGCGGCGAGCGCCGCGAGCGTCCCCGTGTGGACCTGGTCGGCGACGCTCGGCCTCTGTCGTGACGGCATGAGCCAGCAGGTCGGCACGAACGACCCCAGGATCGCGCTCGCGTTCATCGCGGAGATCAAGGATTCCGGCGTCTTCGTGATGAACGACCTCCGACCGTTCCTCACCGACAGTCAGGTGGTCCGTCTGATGAAGGAGTTCGCCCAGCGGAACCTGCCCGGCCAGACCTTGGTGCTCACCGGCCCCTCTTCGGAGGTCCCCCCCGAGCTCCGCGGCATCGCGCTTCCGTGGACGCTCGAGCCCCCGAGCCGCGACGAGGTCGCCGAGGAGGTTCGGCGCACGCTCGCCGACCTCACGGCTCGCCAGTTCACCGTGGCGCTCGACGAGAAAGGCATCGACGGGCTCGTCGAGGCGGTCCGTGGTCTCACGCTGCCCGAGGCCGAACGTCTGATCCTGCGTGCGGCGCTCGCCGACGGAAAACTCGACACCGACGACGTCGCGGCGGTGCGCGAGGCGAAGGCCGAGCTGCTCGAGACCGACGGCGTGCTCGAGCTGATCCCCGGCGACGCGGGGTCGCTCGACAGCGTCGGCGGCATGGACCACCTGAAGGCGTGGCTGGCGACGCGCGGCCGCGGCTTCGAGCCGGCCGCGAAGCGCTTCGGCCTGGACCCCCCGCGAGGAGTGCTGCTCACCGGCGTCCCCGGCTGCGGAAAGTCGCTCGTGGCGAAGACGCTCGCGCGCACCTGGGGACTTCCCCTCGTCTTGCTCGACCCGGGCTCGATCTACGGCTCGTACGTCGGCGAGTCCGAGGCGCGTCTGCGGAGCGCGCTCAACACCGTCGAGGCGATGGCGCCCGTCGTGCTCTGGCTCGACGAGATCGAGAAGGGATTCGCGGCCGGCACCGGCACCGGCGACTCCGGCGTGAGCCAGCGCGTGCTCGGCGCGTTCCTGCACTGGATGCAGGAGCGACCTCCCGGCGTCTTCCTCGTGGCCACGTCCAACGACGTCGAGCGCCTCCCGCCGGAGCTGCTGCGCCGCGGGCGGTTCGACGAGATCTTCTTCGTCGACCTGCCGACCCAGGCGGAACGGGAGGCGATCCTCCGTCTCCACCTGAAGAAGCGGCATCGCGACCCCGCCGGATTCGATCTCGCCGAGCTCGGCCGCGCCTGCGATGGCTTCTCGGGAGCGGAGATCGAGGGGGCGATCGTGGGGGCGATGTATCGCGCCTATGCGGCGGGCACCGACGTCTCCACGGACTCGATCCTGGAGGAGCTCCGGGACACGACTCCCCTTTCGCGGACCCGGGCCGAGGACGTCGAGGCGATGCGGGAGTGGGCGAGGGGACGGGCGACGCCGGCCACCACGCCCGACGCCGCCTGAGACCACGGAGCGCGACCGACCCGAACCCGATCGAGCGCGGCGCCGAACGTTCCATCGGCGGGAACATCGGCGGGCCGGGAAGCGTTTGCCCAGGTAGCCACGGAACAACGGGGGTGTGATCGGTGGCGGGCGGTCTTCACAGGACCTTCACGACCCGCGAGCTTTACAGGGCGAGCGGGGACCCCTTACCATATGAACGAGCGGCCGACAAAGGCGTTCATGCCTGCACGCCCGTCCGCCTTGCACGACGACCGAGTCCCGAAGACCGGCACATGCTGCAGCCTGCGGCAGGGCGGCTTCGAGGGGGAGAGTGATACGTAGATGCCGGAGCCAGCGCGCCCTCTGGGCACCGATGACGCCGACGACCTTCGCCTCTACCTGGAGGCGGCGGCCCGCGAGCCGCTGCTCACCAAGGAGGAAGAGGTGGAGCTGGCCATGACGATCGAACACGGCAAGGAGGCCGAAGATCGCCTCCGCGCCGGCCGCCTTCGCTCGGAGAAGTCCATCGCGAAGGCGCGCTCCGACGTGCGCCTCGCCGAGGCGGCGCGCCAGCGTTTCATCATGGCGAACCTCCGTCTGGTGGTCTCGGTGGCCCGGAAGTACCAGGGCCAGGGCCTGCCGCTCCTCGACCTGATCCAGGAGGGCAACATCGGCCTCATGCGCGCCGTCGAGCTGTTCGACTGGCGCCGCGGGTTCAAGTTCTCCACGTACGCGACGTGGTGGATCCGTCAGGGAATCACACGCGCGATCGCCGATCGCTCGCGCTCGATCCGCCTGCCGGTCCACATCCACGATCGCCTGCGGAAGCTGAACCGCACGCGGTTCCAGTTCGCGCAGTCGATGGGGCGGGAGCCCTCGCGGGAGGAGCTCGCGAAGGCCCTGGACACCACCGTGGAGGAGATCGACGACCTCACCGAGATGGGACGCCGCGAGCCGCTGTCGCTGCAGTCCCCGGTGGGGGAGGACACCGAGCTCGGTGACCTCATCGAGGAGGTCGACTCCGACGCGGCGTTCAACGAGGTCGAGGACGCCCTGCTCCGCGAGGAGATCGGCGGCGCCGTCGACCGAGTGCTCGACGAGCGCGAGCGCCACGTCGTGGCGCTCCGCTACGGACTGGAGAACGGGCAGCCCCTGTCGCTCAGGGAGACCGGCAAGGTGCTGGGCCTCTCCGGCGAGCGCGTACGGCTGATCGAGCGAGAGGCGCTGCGCAAGCTGCGCGACTCGAACCTGATCAGCGCGGTCGCACTCGGCTGACCACCGGAGTCAGAAGCGAAGGCCGGGCGCGAAGCGCCCGGCCTTCGTGGTCTCCTCCGGCGGCCGACCGGCCGCCTCGTGATGCCTATCAGCCGACCCCGCCGGGCGGCACCTCCTCGTCGAGGATCTGCGGAAGCTGGGTCGGCGCCGTGGGCGCGGGCGCGCGCGATGCAGCGTCCTCGACGCCGGCGACGAGGGGCGTCGGAGTACCCCCCTGCCTCGTGTCGACGGCGAAGAGGTCGAGCGGCGAGCCGCAACCGCCCGCACCTACGAGGAGCGTCCTTGGGTCGAGCCACCCGAGGACCGACGTCGGCCGCTGCTCGTCGGGAATCGCCGGCCGGTCCTTCGTGAGTCCCCTGAGGATGAGGGCCTGGCTCGCTTCGCACGAGTCGCCGGCATCCACCGCGATGCCCGAACCGCTCGGCGCGAGCGCGAGGTCCCGGACGAACACGTCACCGATGCTGCGCCAGCCGTCGAGGAGCTCCCCGGGGTGCGACAGGTCGATCGAGTGAACCTGCGAGTACCCCTGCGGGTGGTGAGCGGTCCAGAAGAGCGACTGCCCGTCGGACGAGAACTCGAGGTCGGTGAACACCGCGCCGCTCTTGCTGAACACCAGCCGCCGGGGATCCTTCCCTTCGTTCGACGAGAGCCAGATCGACTGCTGCCCCTTCCGCTCGAGCACGAACGCGAGCGCGAGGCCGCTGGGGTGGTACGCGACGTCCAGGTAGGTCCCGCGGGGCATCCGGTCGAGCGTCTGGATCTCTCCGTCGTCGAGCAACAGCTTCTCCGGCCGATCGGCGCCCTGCTGCGCGAACACGATCGCGATCCCGACGGGGTGGCCCCAGTCGGCGATGGTGGGTTCGATGTCCCCTGCGGAGTGAGGGAGCGCTTCCTTGCCCCCGACGACCTCGAGGCCGCCGAGCAAGACCCGGTCGCCGAGGGGCCCCCAGAGGAACGGTCCGGGGTCGGTCACCGGCCAGAGGCACGAGAGCTCGCCGTCCGATGGGTCGAGCGCCCACACGTGCCCTTCCGCCGTGAACGCGACGGTCTGGGCGGCGTCGAAGCGCAGCCGGCTCCCGCAGTCGGGGAGGGGCTCGCCGTCGACCGTGGTGGTCGGGGGAGGCGCCGAGGTCGAGCTGCCGTTCGGAGGTGGCTGCGGCGAGTCTCCCCCCGGCGTGGAGCCGGTGGTGCACGCGCCCATCGAGAGCACGGCGACCACCGCGAGAGCGATCCGGGTTCGCATCTTCCCTCCGACCGGACTCACGGTACACCTCGACCGGTTCCCCCGCGTCGAAGACGCGTCAGCCGGCGAGCTCTCGGGCCCTCGCAACCTGCCGCGTGAGCGACTCGCGAACGCGATCGGTGAAGGAGTCGACCTCGGCGGCGTCGGTGTCCTCGCTCGCGGGCAGGATCGGGCTCCCGAACGCGATCGCGACCGTCGGGCGCCACGGCCTGCCGAACCGCAATCCCGATCGCGGCCACCGGACCTGCGTACCCCAGATGCCGACCGGCACGACCGGTGCGCCGGTGGGCAGCGCGATGCGCGCCGCCCCCGTTCGCACGCGCTGCAGTCCGCCATCCGGGTCGTCGCTCACCCGTCCCTCCGGAGCGATTGCCGCGAGCGCACCCGATCGCACGGTTGCGATCGTCTCGTCGAGCGCCCCGCTGTCGCCCTCGCCCCGGCGGATCGGGATCTGCTCGTAGCGCCGGAGGATCCATCCGATTACCGGGATGCGGAACACCTCGGCGGCCACGAGGAACCGGCTCTCTCGGCGGACCCGCCGCGCGACGACGACGGCGAGCACCGGTCCGTCGAGGACGCTCACGTGATCGAACGCGAGGAGGGCGGAGCCGCGAAGCGGCACGTGCTCGGTGCCCTCGACGTGGACTCGGAAGAAGACCCGAACGAGCGCCGCCACGATCGGCACGCCGGCGCGCCACCAGCGGTTCAGCTCGGTGTCGCGCACGCGTGGATGCTACCCGCTGGGGTTCCTCCGGTCGAAGGCCCGACGTCCACGGCGCGACGACCTCGCTCCCTATACTTCGGCGGATGGACGCGGCGACGCTTCGCGACCTTGCCCGCAAGCGCCGCGACGAGTACGTCACGGCGCTCGAGCGGATGGTGAACGTCGATTGCGGCTCGTACACGCCGGCGGGCGTGAACGCCATCGCCGACCTGTGCGAGGAGCGCTTCACGTCGAACGGCTGGCGCGTCGAACGCAGACCGCACGCCCCGGCGGCCGGCGAGCCGGGGCTCGGAGACCTCCTGATCGGCCGCACGTCCGGCTCGGGAGGTGCGAACGCGCTTCTCGTCGGCCACATGGACACCGTGTTCGACGAGGGCACGGTGGCCGAGCGCCCCTTCCGGATCGACGGCGCAACCGCGTTCGGTCCCGGCGTGTCCGACATGAAGGGCGGACTGCTCCTCGGGTTCTTCGCCGTCGAGCTGGTCCGAGAGGCGGGGTTCGACCGATTCGGCGAGATCACCTACGTCTGCAATCCCGACGAGGAGATCGGGTCGCCGTTCTCCGGGCCGATCATTCGCGAGCTCGCGCCGAAGCACGACGCCGCGCTCGTGCTGGAGAGCGCGCGCGCGAACGGCGACGTGGTGTCGGCCCGCAAGGGCATCACGGACTTCCGCATCACGATCACCGGCAGGGCGGCGCACGCGGGCGTCGAGCCCGAGAAGGGCCGGAGCGCCGTCCTCGAGGCCGCGCACAAGATCATCGACCTCCAGGCGTTGAACGGGCGGTGGCCCGGCGTCACCGTCAACGTCGGTGTGGCGCGCGGCGGAACGCGCACGAACGTCGTCCCCGAGCACGCAGAGCTGCACGTCGATCTGCGATCCCCGCGCGCGGACACCCTCGACGACGCGATGGCCGAGATCCAGAGCCTGTGCGCGCGCACCGTCGTCCCCGACGTCTCGATCGAGGTCACGGCGAACGGCTGGCACCGCCCGATGGAGAAGACCGAGGGCGGCGCCCGGCTCGCGCGGACGGCGATCGAGCTCGCGAGCGAGCTCGGGTTCGAGCTGCACGACGCGGCGACCGGCGGGGCGTCCGACGCGAACACCACGAGCTCGGCCGGAACGCCGACGCTGGATGGGCTCGGGCCGATCGGCGGTGACGATCACGCGCCGGGCGAGTGGCTCGACCTCGACAGCGTCGTGCCACGCCTTGCCCTCCTCGCCGGGATCCTGACGAGGCTGTGAGCACGATCGATCGCTCCGACGCGCCGGCCGACACCGACCTCTACCGCGCGCTCGTCGAGGGGGTTCCCGCGATCGTGTACGTCGACGACCCCGACGAGCAATCAACGAACTTCTACACGAGCCCGCAGGCGGTCGACCTGCTCGGCTACTCGCAGGAGGAGTGGGGATCCACGCCCGATCTGTGGATCGACAAGATCCATCCGGACGATGTCGGGCGCGTGCTCGAGGAGAATCGCCGTTCGAACGCGGAAGGGGATCGCTTCTTCGCCGAGTATCGGATGGTGACGAGGGACGAGCATGTCGTGTGGATCCGCGACGAGGCGGTGCTCGAGCGCGACGACGACGGCGAGCCGCTCCGCTGGCGCGGCCTCATGCTCGACGTCAGCGCGCAGAAGCAGGTCGAGGCGAGGTTGCACGAGAGCCTCGAGGTGCTGCGGCGCTCGAGCCAACAGCGGCGCGAGCTGATGGAGCGGCTGGAGACCGCACAGGAGGTGGAGCGGCGCAGGATCGCCGCCGACATCCACGACGACTCGATCCAGGTGATGAGTGCGCTGGACGTGCGGTTGCAGACGCTCTCGATGGGGGGTGGAGCGGATCCCGCCGGGCTCGAGGAGCTGCGCGAGATCGTCGCCGAAGCGATCGATCGGCTCCGCCACCTCACGTTCGAGCTCCGTCCGGTTGCCTTGGACCGCGAAGGGCTCCTCGTGGCGGTCCGCCAGTACCTGGAGCACACACAGGCCGAGACCGGCCTCGAGTGGTCGCTCGAGGGGACCGCGCTCGTCGCCGACCCGATCCCCGAGGCCCGAGCGGTGCTCTACCGGATGGTGCAGGAGGTCGTCGTGAACACGGGGAAGCACGCGAAGGCGAGCCGGCTCGACGTCGAGATGGCAACCGCCGGCGCGGGCGTCGCGGTGCGCCTCCAAGACGACGGCATCGGGTTCGACACGTCCGCGCTCGGGCGACCCGAACCCGGCCACCTCGGTCTCGTCACGAGCATCGAGCGGGCCGAGGTCGCGGGCGGCTGGTTCCGCGTGTCGAGCGCCCCGGGCTCCGGGACGACGGTGGAGTTCTGGCTACCGAGCGAGCGAGGCGACGAGACCTAGGCCGCGCTCACCGGTCGCCGGGCGTCGATCGCGGCCCCCGACGTGGGGTCGAAGAAATGGAACCGCGCCGGGTCGATCGAGAGCGTGATCGTGGAGCCCGGCTTCGCCTGAGAACGGGCGTCCACGCGCGCGCAGAACTGGCAGCGGTTCTCGAGGAGTAGCAGGTCCTCGCCCTCGTCGCTGCTCGCCGCGACGATGTCCTCCGTCTGCACGGGCGGCGCGTCGATCGTGAAGATCACGTTCAGCTCGGAGCCGAGCTCCTCCGTCACGTCGGCCTTCACGTCGATCGTGGGAAGCGCGTCGTTCTTCCAGACGGCCTGGTCCTCGAGGTCCGAAGGCCTGATGCCGAGGATGACCTCCCGCCGGTCGTACGCGGAGAGGTTGGTGGATCCGTCCATCGGCAGGCGATATCCGCCGAACTCGACCGCCTCGCCCTCCACCGACGCCGCGACGAGGTTCATCGGCGGCGAGCCGATGAATGCGGCGACGAACAGGTTCGTCGGCCGGTTGTAGAGGTTCTGCGGCGTGTCCACCTGTTGCAACACGCCATCGCGCAGGACCGCCACGCGCTGACCGAGCGTCATCGCCTCGACCTGGTCGTGCGTCACGTACACCGTCGTCGTCTTCAGCCGATCGTGCAGGAGCGCGAGCTGAGCGCGCATCTGCACTCGGAGCTTCGCGTCGAGGTTCGACAGGGGCTCGTCCATGAGGAACGCCCGGGGCTCCCGGACCATCGCGCGACCCATCGCCACGCGCTGACGCTGGCCGCCCGAGAGCGCGGCCGGCTTCCGGTCCATCAGCGGCTCGAGGCCGAGGATCCTCGCGACGTCGGCGACCCGTCGCTTCGTCTCGTCCTTTGCGGTCTTGCGCAGCCTGAGGCCGAACCCGAGGTTGTCCTCCACGCTCATGTGCGGGTACAGGGCGTAGTTCTGGAACACCATCGCGACGTCACGTTCCTTCGGGGGGAGGTCGGTGACCTGCTCGTCGCCGATGAACACCTCCCCGGCGGTGACCTCCTCGAGGCCGGCGAGGATGCGAAGGATCGTGGACTTCCCGCAGCCCGATGGGCCCACCAACACCATGAACTCGCCGTCCTGGATCTCCAGCGAGACGTCGTGGACGGCGACGACGTCGCTGCCGAAGACCTTCGTGATGTTCTCGAGGGCGATCCGAGCCATGTCAGGACTCCTTCCGGGTTCGCAGAGTGTGGGCGGACATCCGACGGTCGGTCAACCCAGATCGAGCGCGTCGGTGAGCCGCAGGCGCCGCGCCGCGTCGGTCCAGCCCGAGCAGCGCCGAGCCGAGCACCGGTGGGGCATCGAGCACGAGCGTCCGTGATCGAGGCGCGACGGCCAGCATGCCCTCTCGGATCCGCTCGAAGAACTCGTGGTCGTCGTTGCGGAAGATGCCGCCCCCCAGGACGACGTCGACGTCGAGCTTCGTCATGTGAAGCCGCCTGATCGCGGCGCCCGCCATCGCGACGACCTCGTCGGCCTGATGGTCGACGATGCTCCGCGCGACGGCGTCCCCGTCCTTCGCCGCCTCGAACACGACGGGGGCGAGCTCGACGATGCGCTCGCCGTCGATCCGATCGAGGTGCATGGCCTCCACGACCTGGCGCGGACGACGCAGCCCGAAGAACGCGGGGATGAGGCGGCGCAGGGTCGTGGGGTCGCCCCGCCCGTCCTCGGCGCGAATCGCGTACCAGAGTCCCGCGCCGCCCACGTCGCCGCCGCCGCCCCAGTCCCCCGAGATCAGGCCGACCGCGGGGAAGCGGAAGACCCGGCCGTTCGGAGCCACCGCCGAGCAGTTCGTGCCGTAACCGCACACCACCCCCACGCCCCATGGGCGATCGGTGCCGGCTCGCAGGACCGCGAAGGTGTCGTTGCGGACGACGTCCTCCGACGTGAGGCCCTGCGCGCCCAGCCACTTCGCGATGCGTCGGTCGTCGGAGGGGAGGTCGGCGCCGGCGAGGCAGTAGACGCCGACGTCGGCGACGGGGAGCCGGGCAGGGTCGAGGCCGGCGTCGGCACAGGCCGCGCGCGCCGCCTCCATCACGAAGCCCAGGTGGTCGGGGCTGCCGGTCCCGTTGTGGTCCGAGCCGAGACGCCGAGCGGCTCCCACGACCGTGCCGTCGGCCCGCAGCAGGGCGGCGTCCACCTTGGAGCCTCCGGCGTCGACCGCGAGGAGTGCGGGTCGCCTCACGGGAGTGCCTCCTCGGGAAGCTCGTCGAGCCGGACGAATCGGAACCCGTCGGCGCGAAGCCCGTCCACGATCGGCGGGACGGCGCCGTGGGTCCCGTCCGGCCAGGTGTGGAGCAGCACGACGGCTCCGTCGCCGTGCGCACGCACGCCCTCGATCGCGTCACGGGAGATCGCGGCGGCGTCGCGCCACGGCTCCCAGTCCTCGAGCGCCACGTCCCAATGCACGTCGCGATAGCCGAGCTCGGCAAGCGGGCCTTGGACTCGCTCGTCGCCGTGACCGTCGCCGAACGGGCACCGGAACCAGGGTTTCGGATCGGTGCCGATGATGTCGTAGATCGCCTCTGCCGCCTCACGAACGTCGGTTCGCAGGCCCTCGTCGGTGAACAGCGTCATGCGCGCGTGGTACTTGGAGTGGTTGCCGACGAGATGTCCGTCGACGGCGATCCGGCGGGCGGTCTCCGGCTGGGATTCCGCCCACCGCCCCTGCACGAAGAAGGTTGCGGCGACCCCCCGTTCGGCGAGGTGATCCAGGATGCGCTCGGCGTTCTCGCTCGAGCGCCACGGGCGATCCGGATGCTCCGCGTCGAACGTCAGCGCGACGCGAGGGGCGGTCGGGAATGGGTCAGGAAAGTTTCCTAACGATTTCACCGCCGGGAGTGTACGATGCGCGGGCCATGGGTGTGAAGGTTGCCGTCGTCGGAGGCGGGAGCACCTACACCCCCGAGCTCGTCGAGGGGTTCGTGACCCGTGGCGACCGGCTTCCCGTGGACGAGCTCGTGCTGCTCGACGTCGACCCCGACCGCCTCGCGGTGGTAGGGGCTCTCGCCGAGCGCATGGTGCGGAAGGCCGGCTGGCCGGGAGCGATCCGGCTCACGCAGAGCCGGGACGAGGCGCTCGAGGGCGCTGACTTCGTGATCGTGCAGCTCCGGGTGGGCGGCCAGGCGGCGCGCCTCACGGACGAGACGATCCCACCGTCGTACGGCTGCATCGGCCAGGAGACGACCGGCCCGGGGGGCTTCGCGAAGGCGCTGCGGACGGTGCCCGTCGTGCTCGAGCTCGCGCGCGAGACCTCGCGCCTCGGCGCCCCGGGCGCGTGGTTCGTCGACTTCACGAACCCGACCGGGCTGGTCACACAGGCCCTGCTCGACGAGGGGCACCGGGCGATCGGCCTCTGCAACGTCGCGATCGGGTTCCAGCGCAGGTTCGCGGCGCATTTCGGCGTCGCGCCGGACCGGGTGCGACTCGACCACGTCGGCCTCAACCACCTCAGCTGGGAGCGGGCCGTGTTCGTGGAGGGCGTCGATCGCCTGGCGGAGCTGCTCGAGGCGGCCGCCGACCTGGTCGCCGACGAGGCCGATATGCCGGTGGAGCTGGTTCGCGCGCTCGGCGCGATCCCGAGCTCCTACCTGCACTACTACTACCTCACCTCCGAGGTGCTCGAGCATCAGCGGTCGCATCCGTCGCGCGCCGAGGAGGTCATGAGGATCGAGGCCGAGCTGCTCGAGCTCTACCGGGACCCCGAGCTCGACGTGAAGCCGAAGCTGCTCGAGGAGCGCGGCGGCGCCTTCTACTCCGACGCGGCGGCCGCGCTCGTCGCCTCGCTCCACGCCGGCACCGGCGACGTCCAGGTCGTGAACGTCCGCAACGTCGGCGCGATCCCGAACCTCCCAGCGGACGACGTCGTGGAGGTTTCCGCGACGATCGACCGAGACGGCGCGCACCCGATCGCGACCGCACCGCTCGCCCCCGAGATGCTCGGGCTCGTGCAGCACGCGAAGGCGTACGAGCTCCTCGCGATCGAGGCGGCGACGACCGGGAACCGCACCACCGCGCTCAAGGCCCTCATGGCGAACCCGCTCGTGGGCGACTACCGCGTCGCGGCACCGCTGCTCGACGCGCTGCTCGACGCGAACCGCGAGCTGCTGCCGCAGTTCGCCTGACCCGGCGGACCGTCAGCCCTCCGGCAGCTCCGACGCGTGGCGCTGGATCTTCGCGAGGGCCTCGACCGCGTCCTGGACCCCGGCGTTCCCGTCCCGGAAGACGTTCTCCATGAAGTACACCGACTCGCGAAGGCCCGCGGCCTCGGCGACGGGGAACGACATCGATGCGGGGTCGAGCCGGTCGGCGAACTCGACGGCCACGGGGAGCCGGGAGAGCGACGGCTGGAACAGTTCGTATCGGCTCATCGGCGGGTACTGGACCTCCGCGGGGATGCCCTCGGCCTCCATTGCCGCGCAGACGACCTCGTTGGTTCGGCCGGCGAAGGCGTCGGGGTCGATCGCGATGAGGTAGTTGTAGAAGCTCCACCGCGTGATGCGCTCGTCGGCGGGCATCACGCGAACCCCGGGAACCTCGGCGACGAGCCGTTCGAACGCCTTGCCGGCGACCGCGCGCTCCTCTTGCTGTGCGGGGAACCGTCGCATCGCCACGACGAGGAGCGCGGCGTGCAGCTCGCTCAGGCGGTAGTTCGCGCCGAACGTGACCTCTTTCTCGTCGGGATCCTTCGGGCGGCCGCAGTCGATGATCGAGTGTGCGCGCCTCGCGAGCGCCTCGTCGTTCGTGAGCAGCGAACCGCCCTCGCCGGCGGTGAGGATCTTCGAGGATTGGTGGCTGAAGGACCCGAAGCTCCCGATGCAGCCCGCGCCGCGGCCGCGCCACTGCTGGCCGTGCGCGTGCGCGCAGTCCTCGACGATCGCGAGGCCGTGGCGCTCGGCGATCTCGGTGAGGCGATCCATGTCCGCCATCTGGTGGCCGAGGTGCACGGGCAGGATCGCCTTCGTCCGCGGCGTGATCGCGCCTTCGACGAGGTCGGGGTCGATCGTCCACGTGCGTGGCTCGACGTCCACGATGACGGGAAGCGCGCCGGCGGCCATCGGCGCGTACGCCGTCGCGCTGAACGTGAGCGCGGGGATGACGACCTCGTCGCCCCAGCCGATGTCGAGCGCCTTGAGCGCCACCTCCATCGTCACGGTGCCGTTCATCATCAGCACGCCGTGACGGGCACCCTGGTAGGCCGCGAACGCTTCCTCGAACGCGGCACCGTTGCGGCCGGGCTCCGGGAACCCGCCCCATGCACCGCTCCGCACGACCTCGCCGACCGCCGCGACGTACTCGTCGTCGGGCGAAGGCCACGCCGGGTACGGGGTGCCGCGAACGGGCGCCCCGCCGTTGATCGCGAGCTCCGCCATCGTCACACGCTCCTTCCGTCGGGCCGCGGTCGCGGCCTTGGTAGTGTCCACCACGTGGGGGCCTCGTGACGAGGATCGAGCCGGAGGAGCCGCGCTGATCCTCGACCTCACGCCGGCACACGACGTCAGGATCGACGCGGGGACGAAGGGTTTTCCGGCGCTCACCGGATCGGTTCGCGCGGTGGACGTCGCCGCGGCGGGCTGGTCGCTCCCTCGCGACCTGCGCGCGCCGGTGATGACCCTGCGCGCGACGGCGCTCGACCACAACCTCGCGCTCATGGCGTCGTTCTGTCGCAACCACGACGTGGACCTCGTTCCGCACGGTAAGACGACGATGGCGCCGCAGCTCTGGGACCGACAGCTCGAGGCGGGGGCCTGGGGGATCACGGCCGCCACCGTCGCGCAGGCGGCAGTCATGCGCTCGGTGAGGGTGCCGCGGATCCTGCTCGCGAACGAGCTCGTGGACGGCCCCTCGATCGACTGGGTCGCAGCACAGCTCGGAGACCCGGACTTCGACTTCGTGTGCTACGTGGACTCGCTGCGCGGCGTCGCGATCCTCGAGGAGCGCTTGGGCGCGGCCGGCGCGCCGAGGCCGCTGGGCGTGCTCGTCGAGATCGGCCACGAGGGCGGCCGCACGGGTTGCCGGACGGTGGACGCCGCGCTCGAGGTCGCGGGGGCGGTCGCGGCGAGCAAGCGTCTCGAGCTCGCCGGCGCCGCAGGCTACGAGGGGACGATCGGCGAGGGTCGCTCCCTCGACGCGATGACGGCCGTGAGCGCGTTCGTCGATCGGCTCGGCGAACTCGCGAGGGGCCTGCTCGAACGCGGCGCGGTCCGCGACGGAGCGATCGTGAGCGCGGGTGGCAGCGTGTTCTTCGACGTCGTCGCCGACCGGCTGCGTGAGGCGCTTCCCGAGGGATCCGGCGCGCGCATCGCGTTGCGATCGGGCTGCTACCTCACGCACGACCACGGGACGTACGAGCGCAACTCGCCGTTCTCCGGACGCGCGGATCCCGCGCTGCGATTCCATCCCGCGATCGAGCTCTGGGGGAGGGTGCTCTCCCGACCCGAGCCGTCGCTCGCGCTGCTCGGCTTCGGGCGGCGCGACGCCCCCTTCGACACCGGGATGCCTGTGCCCCTGTCGATCCACTCGCCGTCGGGCGATCCGACACGGGCCGCGCGCGGGATCGAGGTGGAGCGCCTGAACGACCAGCACGCGTTCTGCCGAGTCGACCCGAAGACGCCGCTCGAGGTCGGAGAGCTCGTGGCGTGCGGGATCTCGCACCCGTGCACGGCGTTCGACAAATGGCGCGTGCTGCCGGTCGTCGACGACCACCTGCGCGTGGTCGACGCCGTCGCGACGTTCTTCTAGCGTTTCGGGAAGCCCTCGGTGTCGCCCACGGTCGTGGCGACCGCCGCACCGCACCGCGCGCCCTCGGCGAGCGCTGTCGCCGGGTCCGCGCCCGAGAGACGGGCGGCGAGATAGCCGGCGTTGAACGCGTCGCCGGCGCCGACGGGGTCGACGTCCGCGCGAGGCTCGCCCTCGAGCTCGTGCCAGCCGCCGCGCTCGTCGAGCGCGGCGGCGCCCCGAGGCCCGCGCTTCACCACCACCTCACGGGGACCGCTCGCGCGGCAACGCCGCGCGAGCTCCTCCGCCGAACCCGGCCCCACGAGCGCGGCGAGCTCCCGCTCGCCCGCCAGCACCAGCGTGGCGCGTTCGACCAACGGAAGCACGAGCTCGGGCGCGCGATCCGAACCCCAGAGCCCCGCCCGGAGGTTCGGATCGACCGCGCGGACGCCGCCGGCGCGTTCGAGCAGCGAGATCGCCGCACGCCCCGGACCGTCGCCGATCAGCGCCGTGATGCCGGTCACGAGCACGGCGCGGGCGTCCTCGACCGGCACACCGTCCAGATCCTTGGGCGACAGCGCGCTCGCGGCCGACGCCAAGCGGTAGTAGACGACCGCGCCGGTCGTGTCGCGGAGCATGAGGCCGGTCGGGCGGCCCGGGTCCCGCGTCACCCAGCGGACGTCGACGCCCTCGCGCTCGAGCGCGGCGGCCACGCGTTCGCCCGGGACGTCGGCGCCCAGCCTGCTCACCCAGGCCGTACGCAATCCCAAGCGGGCGAAGCCGACGCACGCATTGCTCTCCGCGCCGCCGTGCGTCACGTGAAGCGAGCCGGCGCCCGCGAGCGTTCCCTCGGCGACGAGCGAGAGCATCGTCTCGCCGACCGCGACGAGGTCGAAGCGCGCGCTCACGGCGAGGCGGCGACGCGCGCGACGGCGGCGGCGCGCGCCGCGACGCGCTTCAGCTCGCCGTCTCCGTGCGGCGGCGTCCGGCCCACCAGCTCGCCGCCCAGCCCCACGCAGGTGGCCCCGGCCTCGAGGTAGCCCTGCACCTCCTTGATCGCGATGCCTCCCGTCGGCACGAACGGCGTCGTGGGGAACGGTCCGCGCAACGCGCGCACGTATGCGGGGCCTCCCGTCGAGGCGGGGAAGAGCTTCACGGCCTTCACGCCCAGCGCGAGCGCCCGGAGGATCTCGGTGGCGGTGAACGCGCCGGCGATCGGCTCCAGCCCGCGGTCCAGCGCCTCGGCGATCACCTCGTCGACGGTTCCGGGGGTCACGACGAACCGGGCTCCGGCGTCGGCGCAGGCGCGCACCTGCTCGGCGGTGACCACGGTGCCCACGCCGACCGTTCGCCCCTTCGCGGCCGACCTCTCGACCGCATCGAGGGCGCCCGGGGTGTCGATCGTGACCTCGGAAAGACCGATCCCGCCCGCGTCGAGCGCATCGAGGGTCGCTTCGACGTCCCCCTCGGAACGGAACCGAACGATCGCGAGCACGCGGGACGATTCGATCACCGACATCGCGCGCTCCCTTGACCCGGGCGGACGGCCCAGCGTAGCATCGCGCGAGTTCAGTTAGGAAACTTTCCTATCACGGATCGGGAGGGTGCGACGCCGACGGAACAGACGTTCGCCGCGGGGACGCCCAGCCTCCTTCGCGCGATCAACGAGCGGACCGTGCTCGAGTTCATCCGGCAGGTCGGTCCCGTCTCCCGCGCGCAGATCGCGAGGGACTCCGGACTCTCGAAGCCGACGGTCTCGCAGGCGCTCTCGGCGCTCGCGCGCGCGAAGCTCGTGCGCGAGGCCGGGCGATCGTCGGGCGGGAAGGGGCCCACCGCCGTGCTCTACGAGCTGAACCCGAGGGCCGGATGGGTGGTGGGCATCGACGTGGGCCGCGACCGCGTGCGCGCGGCGATCGCCGACCTCACCGGGGACTTCATCGCTCGCCGCGACGAGCGGGCGCGGGTGCGGAGCGCGGACACCCTCCTCGAGCAGATCGGAGAGATCTCCCACGGCCTCGCGGCCGAGGCGGGCATCCGCTGGCGGCAGGTCACCTCGGCGGCCGTCGCGAGCCCCGGAGTCCTGGAGCCCGCCCGAGGCAAGGTCTCGCTCGCTCACAACCTGCCGGGATGGGGGCGCCTCGGCCTCGTGGAGGCGCTGCGGAAGGAGCTCGGCACGGCACTCACGTTCGAGAACGACGTGAACCTCGCGACGGTGGGCGAGCAGTGGCGCGGCCTCGGCAAAGACGTGCAGAACTTCGTGTTCCTGCACGTCGGGACCGGGGTGGGGATGGGGTTGGTGGTAAACGGCCGCCTGTTCCGGGGCGCGCACGGTGCGGCCGGCGAGGTCGGGTACCTGCCGCTCGCGACCGCCGACCCGCACGATCCCGAGAACCTGCGTCACGGCGCCCTCGAGGGGGCGGTGGGAGCGGCCGGCGTGGTGGAGCTCGCTCGCTCGCTCGGCATGGAGGCCCCACTCACGCCGAGGAAGATCTTCCACGCCGCGCGAAAGGGCGATCCCATCCCCCGGAAGGTGGTCGACCTGGTCGCGGACCGGATCGCGCTCGGGATCGCCGCCGTGGTCCCCGTGGTCGATCCCGAGCTCGTGATCCTCGGGGGAGGGATCGGACAGAACGGTGACCTCCTGCTCGAGCGGATCGAGCGCGAGCTGCAGACGCTCTCGCCCTTCCACCCCAGGATCGAGATTTCGGCGCTGGGTGAAGACGCGGAGCTGAACGGGGCCGTCGCCACCGCACTTCAGGAGGCCCAGGACCAGTTGTTCGCCCGCGCCGACGCGCGGGGAGGCATCGCCGTATGACCCCGGCCACGTACACCCAAGGAGACCGGCATCGTCCCCGCGATCGGGAGAGGGAGGAACGGCACATGAAGCGATTGTTGGTGTCGACGCTCGTGTTCGCGCTCGCCGTGACCGCGTGCACCGCGGGTGGCAACACCTCGACCCCCGCCACCATCAACCCGAGCGAGTCGCACGAACCGGTGACCCTCGAGATCTGGGGCGCCTGGTCGGGCCGCGAGCTCAAGCAGTTCAACCAGATCTTCGACGGGTTCACCGCCCAGTACCCGTGGATCACGGTGAACAGCACGGGCAGTGTGGGAGACCAGAAGATCATCGCTGGCATCAACAGCGGCACGCCGCCGGACGTGGTGCTCTCGTTCACGCCCGACCGGGTCGGCGCGTTCTGCGCGACCGGCGGTTGGCAGGACCTGATGCCGTATATGGACCAAACGGGCTTCGATCTCAGCCAGATCCCGGAGGGGGCGCTCGCGTACACGAGCTACGGCGGCAGCCAGTGCGCGCTGCCGTTCCTCACGGACACGTACGGCCTGTACTACAACATCGACATGTTGGAGAAGGCGGGCATCTCGGATCCTCCGAAGACGCTCTCCGAGCTGCAGGCCGATGCGAAGAAGCTCACCGTCATCAACTCGAGCGGCGAGATCGAGGTCGCGGGGTTCGTGCCCTGGTTCGGGTACTACGAGTTCAGCCCGTTGAACATGTCCATCATGTTCGATGCCCCCTGGTACAACGCCGACGGGACCCAGTCGGCGGTCGGGACGGACCCCGCCTGGCAAACGATGTTCGAGTGGCAGAAGCAGTTCATCGCGGACGTGTACGGCGATGGTGACTTCGCGACGGGGGCCGACCGGCTCCAGCGCTTCGTCGCCGGTGCGGGCGAGGAGTTCTCGACGGCGCACGACATGTACACCGGCCGGATCGCGATGAACCTCGACGGCGAATGGCGCACGGCGTTCATCGCGGACGAGAAGCCCGACATGAACTACGGGACGGCGCCGCTGCCGACGCCCGACGACCTCGCGAGCAACTACGGCATGGGCCCGATGTACGGCACGATCATCGGCATGCCCAAGGGCTCCCCGCACCCCGCCGAGGCGTGGCTGCTGCTCCAGTACATGGCGACGGACACGGATACGCTCGTGTACATGGCGAACAACGTGCGGAACGTGCCGACGACGCTCGCGTCGCTCGACTCGCCAGACCTGGACGTGACGCCGCAGTTTCAGACGTTCCTGGACATCTTCACGAACCCGCTGTCGCGGGACAAGGAGCCGACGGCGATCGGGTCCGCCGACCAGGAGACGGTCTCGAGCTTCGCCGAGAAGTGGCAGACGAACGCGGACTCGGACCTCGCCGGCGGACTGCAGCAAGCCGCCACGCAGATCGACGACCAGCTCGCCCAGCAGCAGGGACCATAGGGAGGAGCCACGGCCGCATCGACCACGCAGATCACGCGGGCGCCCGTCGAGGTCGCCGCCATCCGGCGGCGGCCTCGCCGGCGCGACCCGAAGCACGCGCTCACCGTGCTGGCGTTCATGGCACCGTGGATCCTCGGGTTCCTGGGCCTGATCCTCTACCCGATGCTCTCGAGCCTGTACTTCTCGTTCACGAGGTACTCGCTGCTCGACCAGCCCCAGTGGATCGGTCTGGACAACTACGTCTTCATGTTCACGAAGGACCCGTACTTCTGGATCACGCTGCGGAACACGCTATGGATCATCGTGGTGGGCGTGCCGTCGAGGGTCGCGTTCGGCATCATCACCGCCTGGCTCCTCACCCTCCCAAGGAAGGGCACGCGGACCTATCGCACGATGTACTTCATGCCCTCGATCGCGCCGCCAGCCGCGGCCGCGCTCGCGTTCGTCCTGGTCTTCCAGCCTGCGTTCGGGCCGGTGAACCAGATCCTTCGCGGACTCGGGATGCGTGAACCGCCGCTCTGGTTCTACGGACCGGGATCGTCGAAGTGGGGCCTGGTGCTGCTCGGTCTGTGGGGCATCGGGGACGCGATGATCATCTTCCTCGCCGGGCTCCTGAACGTGCCCCGCCAGCTCTATGAGGCGGCGGACATCGAGGGCGCGAACGGCCGGCAGAAGTTCCGCCACGTGACGCTCCCGATGATCTCGCCGGTGATCTTCTTCTCCACCGTGATCGGGATCATCTACGGCTTCCAGCTGTTCACCCAGGCCTACGTCGCGAGCGTGGCGACGAGCGGCTCGTCGGTGACCGACGTGGCTTCGAACATCGGAAGCCCGCAGAACTCGATGCTGTTCTTCTCGGTGTACCTGTACAAGACCGGCTTCCAGGACTTCCGCATGGGGTACGCGTCGGCGCTCGCGTGGGTGCTCTTCGTGATCACGATGGTGTGCACCCTCACCATCATCAAGGGCTCGCGGCGCTGGGTCTTCTATCAGGGGGGTGGCTTTCGATAGCGACGGCGACCGCGGCACCACCTGCAGCACGCGTGGCCGACATCACGCCACGTCCCGTCCCCGAGGTCGTGCGTCGCCGGCGCTTCCTCCTCGCGGTCGGGCGCCATGCCGTGCTCATCAGCGTGGCGGCGGCCTTCCTGGCGCCGTTCCTCTTCATCGTGTTCACGTCGCTCATGACCAGCCAGCAGGCCGTGACGCCGTCGTTTTGGCCACGACCGTTCCAGTGGTCGAACTACGTGGACGTGTTCCGCCGGATCCCATTCGTCACGTACTTCTGGAACACCACGCAGATCGCCGTGGGCGCGACGATCGGGGTCCTCGTGTCGTGCATCCCCGTGGCGTACGCCTTGTCGAGGATGCGCTGGCGCGGCCGCCAGTTCGCGTTCGTGCTGATCCTTTCGACGCTGATGCTGCCGTTCCAGGTGACGGTCGTGCCCCTGTACGTCATCTGGGTGCGGCTCGGCCAGATCAACCACCTCACGCCGCTGATCCTCCCGGCGTTCCTCGGCGACGCCTTCTCGATCTTCCTGCTCCGGCAGTTCTTCCTCACGATCCCGGAGGAGCTCTCCGACGCGGCTCGCGTCGACGGGGCGAGCGAATGGCAGATCATGACGCGCGTGATCGTGCCGCTCGCGAAGCCCGCGATCGCGGCCGTCGCGTTGTTCCAGTTCCTCTATTCGTGGAACGACCTCTTCGGGCCGCTGCTCTTCCTCGGCGGCAACCAGAAGCTGTGGACGCTCACGATCGGGCTGTCGGAGTTCCAGTCCCGGCACGGCGTCGAGTGGAACCTCACGATGGCGGCGTCGGTGCTCTTCATGCTGCCGATCATCGTGCTGTTCTTCCTGGCGCAGCGAGCGTTCATCGAGGGCGTCACCCTCACCGGCGTGAAGGGCTGACGCCCTCCCATGTCGATCCGGGTCGCCCTGTTCGGGTGCGGGTGGATTCAGGACTTCCACGCGCGCGGCGTGCGGGCGCACCCGGATGGCGAGCTCGTCGCGGTCGCGAACCACCGCGAGGAGACCGCGCACGCGTTCGCCGAACGACACGAGATCGAACGCGTGACGACGGACTGGCGGACGCTCGCCGCCGATCCCGCCGTGGACGCCGCGATCGTGGCGACGCCGAACGCCCTGCACGCACCCCAGGCCGTGGAGCTCCTGCGCGCCGGCAAGCACGTGCTGGTCGAGAAGCCGATGGCGACCTCGGTCGCCGAGTGCGACGCGATGATCCAGGCGGCCGCGGAGGGATCGGCGTCGCTCATGGTCGCGCACTGCTGGCGCTTCCACGACGACGTCAGGGCTTTGGGGCGCCGGATCGAGGCCGGCGAGCTCGGCGAGATCGTGAAGACCCGAGGGTACGGCGTGCACGTGGACTGGGGGCCCTCGGGATGGTTCGTCGATCCCGAGCTCGCGGGCGGCGGCGCGCTCGTCGACATGGGGGTCCACGCGATCGACACCGCGCGGTTCCTCCTGGGCGACCCGGTGCCGGAGCGGGTCTGCGCGGCGATCGGCACGCGCTACGCAGCCGGGCGGTACGAGGTCGACGACGACGGGGTCGTGCTGATCACGTGGTCGAACGGGACGACCTCCCTCGTGGAGTGCGGGTGGTGGCAGCCGCACCGGGGCGGACCCGAGGCGGATACCGAGGTCTACGGCACGAGGGGCTACGATCGCGTCTGGCCCGCGGAGGCCCCCGCCGACGACGAGCTTGGGCTCCAGCCCATGTATTCGGCACAGGTGGGGGAGTTCCTCGACGCCGTCGGCGAGGGCCGGCGGCCGCGGCCTTCCGGCGAGGACGGGAGGATCGTGATGCAGGTGGTCGAGCGAGCGTATGCCTCCGCGCTCGAGGCGCACGCGACGTGAGCGTCTTCCTCGGCGTCGACGGCGGTGGGACGAAGACGCACGCCGTGGTGGCGGACGGGGCTGGCACTCCCCTCGGGGTCGGCGTGAGCGGCGCGTCCAACTGGGAGGACGTGGGCCTGGACGGCGCCGTCGCCACGGTGGGCGCGGCGGTCGAGGAGGCCTTCGGGCAGGCGAACCTCGGCCCTTCGGATGCGACGGCGGCCGTCTTCGGCCTCGCCGGACTGGACTGGGAGAGCGATCGCCGGCGCCTCGCGATCGTCCCGGAGTCGCTCGGGCTTGCGTGCGAGTGGCTGACGGTGAACGACTCGTTCGTCGCGCTCCGCGCCGGCGCCAACCATCCGTGGGGGATCGTCGTGATCGCCGGCACCGGGGCCGTCGCCGCCGGCCGGGACCCCGATGGGCAGGAGTTTCGAACCCTCGGGCTCGGCCCGGTGTACGGCGACTACGGGAGCGCCTCGGAGATCGGAGAGGCGGCGATGCGCGCCGTGGCGGAGTGGTTCATCGGGCTCGGCGGCGCGACGGCGCTCACCGACGCCTTGTGCCTGCATGCTGGCGTCGACACCGCGCAAGAGCTCCTCGAACGCTACAGCCGGAGCCAGGAGCCACTCGACCCGATCGCCCGCGTCGTGATGAAGGTCGCCGACGAGGGCGACCCGACTGCGAGGACCATCGCCGAGCGCGCCGGCGCCGGCCTGGGTGCTCGCGCGGCGCTCGTGGCGCGCAAGCTCTCGATGCAGCAGTTGCCCGTCGAGGTGGTGCTCGCAGGAGGAGTGTTCCGGAGCGCGAACCGCGCGTTGATGGCCGCGTTCGAGATGGAGCTTCGCCGAACGGTGCCGCGCGCGGCGGTCTCGCGGCTGGAGGTCCCGCCGGTCGTCGGGGCCGTGCTGCGCGCGATGGAGCTCGTCGGCGTTGAGCCGCCCGGAGCCGTGCACCTGCACCTCTCGCTCGAGGTGATCAAGCACCTCGGCTACGAGTTCGCCTGAACGTTCAGACGCGCGACGCGGCCTCGGCCTGGCGGCCCAGGTAGCCCCAGACGAGCAGCACCTGGTAGAGCTCGCGGAGGTCGTCCGTCTCGTAGCGCAGGGTCCGCGCCGCGGGCCGTTCCGTTCGCGGCACGAGCATCCCCATGTCGACGATCGCCGTGCTCGCGTCCACCTCGAACGTGTAGGGCGGCGGCGGGCGGAACGGCCGCAGCGTCCCCGCGCCGATCACGGCCTGTTCGGCGGCGCCCTTGATCACGGTGCGTGCCCACTCCGGGGAGAGCGATCGCGCGGACGTTCGCCCGAACGCCTCCTTCACGGCGACGGTGCGCACGCCCGGAAGCGCGGCCTCGGCCTGCTGGCAGCACGCGCGGTCGCCCACCACCAGAGCGACCGGAACCCCGAAGCTTCCGGCGAGCGCCGCGTTCAGCAACGTCTCGTTCCACGAATCGCCGTTGACGCGCACGTCGGTGAAGAACCCCGCGTAGGTGTGGTCGAGGATCGCCTGGCTCGTGCCGGCTCCCGCGTGGTACCCGAGGAAGAGCGCGCAGTCCGTGCCGGTCTCGAGCCCGGTCATCATCGAGAACGGCACCTTCGGCGCGCCCTGCACGAGCTCGGCGCGCTGATCGAGCTTCTGCGGCAACAGGTTCCCCATGTCGCCGTGCGAGTCGCTCACCACCACCCGGGAGGCCCCCGCCTCGAAGGAACCCGCGATCGCGGCGTTGGCCTCCTCGGTCATGATCTCGCGGGCCCACGCGTAGTCGTCGGTCCCGCGGGTCATCTGACGTGCCGACGTGAGGCCGGCGATGCCTTCCATGTCGATCGAGATGAACACGTCCATGGGTGACGAACTCTATACTTCTCGCGCTCATGACAACGGTCTAGCCGACAACCCCACGCGATCTCGCCGGACGGGCTCCCGTCCGGCTTCAGGTTCGGCGCGCTCGGTTGGGCCGTTCGCACGTTCCCCGCCGTCGCGCCCTGCAAGAAAGGACGCTCGACGCTCGTGGCTCGACGACTTCCCGCGCCGTTCGTGTACCTCCTGAGCGAGGCCCTCATCGGCTTCTTCTTCACGATGACCACGGTCGTGTTCTCGATCTACCTGATCCGCGACGTCGGCCTCGACCCGCTTCAGCTCGTGCTGATGGGCACGGCGCTCGAGGCGACGTACTTCCTCTTCGAGGTGCCGACCGGCGTCGTCGCCGACGTCGTGAGCCGCAAGGTCTCGATCGTGATCGGCCTGGTGCTCTCGGGGATCGCGTTCCTCGCGCTCGGCCTCGTGCGAAGCTTCGGTGCCGCCATCCTCACGCAGCTCCTCTGGGGCTTCGGCGCGACGTTCACGAGCGGCGCCGACGTCGCGTGGATCACCGACGAGGTCGGTGAGGAGGCGGCTCGCCCCCTCTACCTCCGAGCGGGTCAGTACGGGAACCTGGGCGGGCTGCTCGGCATCGTCGTCGGGATCTCGCTCGCGACGGTCGCGCTCTCCATGCCGATCGTGATCTCCGGGATCGGGTTCGTCGCGCTCGGCCTGATGCTGGTCGTCGTCATGCCCGAAGAGCACTTCGTGAAGCCGGTCCGCTCGGAGGGTGAACGCATCCACCACTCGCTTCGGAAGACGCTCGGCGGCAGCGCGCGCGCGATCCGCGGCCATCCGGTGCTGTTCCTGATCCTCGTGGTTGCCGCGCTGCACGGGATGTCGACGGAGGGCTTCGACCGCCTCGCCGACTTCCACATCCTGCAGGACATCGGGCTCCCCTCGTTCTGGACGTTCGATCGCATCGTGTGGTTCGGCGTGATCGACGCCGGCGCGCTCCTGCTCGGCATCGCCGCCACCGAGGTCGTGAAGCGGAAGGTCGACCTCGAGCACGTGAACGGGGCGGCGCGAGCGCTGCTCGTCATCGACGTGGCGCTGATCGCGCTGGTGGCACTCTTCGGCCTGTCGGGTGCGTTCGGCCTGGCGCTCGCCGGGATCTGGCTCGTGGCCGGCCTTCGCACGGTTCGCGACTCCGTCTTCACGGCGTGGACCAACCGTGGGCTCGATGCGGGCACGCGAGCGACGATCAACTCGATCGTGGGGCAAGCCGACGCGATCGGCCAGACGGCGGGCGGGCCCGTGCTCGGAGTGATCGCGCGCGCGGCCTCGGTGCCCGCCGCGATCGTGGTATCGGGCCTCGTCCGGCTACCGGCGCTCGTGTTCTACGGCGTCGCGATCCGCCGCGGGACCGTCGGCGCCGTCCGGCCCGACGAGGTCGCCGACCTCGACGCGGCGGCCGAGAGCTGATCCGGCGCTATTCGTACGGGTCCTCGGGCGCAGGGATCTCGACGACGCTCGTCGCCGCGAGCTCGGGGACGTCGTCGACGATCCCCGCGAAGGTCCCCGTCACCGTGACCCACTGGTCGCGCGCGGGCCGATCGCCCGCGACGCCGACGATCCGGATCACGACGGGGGTGGCGTCGGCCGCGCAGCAGGCGATCTGGTAGCGGGCCAGAGGAAAGCTGCCCTCCCCCGTACCCGCCACGAAACCCGTGAGGAGGACGCTCGCGCCTCGCAGGCTCGTGCCGTCTCGATCGAACGAGCGTTGCCCGAACTCGAGAAGCGTCATCGGGCGGGCAGGCGCATCGGCGGGAAGCGGGTCGAAGACCGCCGCACCCGCTCGGATGTCGACGGTTGCGCCGCGATCCACGCCGAAGCTCCCGAGCGTCGGCGGGGCGACGAGCAGCAGCGCGCTGATCGGCGCGAGGAGGAGCCACCCGGCGCCGACGTGAGCACCATGAGAGCGGTCCGGGTCGATCGGCGGGGTCGATCGGATCGCGCGGGCCACGGTCACGATGCCGATCACGATGACGGCCACCGCCGCGGCGGCGAGCCACGGTCCCATCCCACCGCGGACGTATCGACGATAGGTCCCCGTGACGGTGAGCCGCATCAGCACCGCGCCGACGAGCAAGCTGATCGTTCCGCCGGCCGCGTTCACAGCAACCACCAACCGACCAAGGCGCTCGACGCCACGGCGGCCACCAACGTGAGCGGCGCGAAGCGCGTCGCAAAACGCCGGCCGAAGGTTCCCGCCTGCAAGGCGACAAGCTTGACGTCGACCATCGGCCCCACGACGAGGAACGCCAGGCGAGCGCTCAGGGAGAACTGCGTGAGGCTGGCGGCCACGAACGCGTCGGCTTCCGAGCAGATGGCCATCGCCACCGCGAGGCCGGCCATCGCGAGCACGGAGAGCGGGCCGGCGCCCGCCACGCCGTCGAGCACGCTCCGCGGCACGACCGTCTGGAGGGTGGCCGCCGTCGCGGCGCCGACGATGAGGAACCCGCCCGCGTGGAGGAAGTCGTGCTGCGCGGTGGCCACGAGCACGGCGAGGGGAGGCCCGTCGACGGCGGAACGCCGGCGACGGGCTCGGTCGAGGAGCTCGTCGCGGCCCCGACGAGCCCAGATGAGCCCGACGAGGTTCGCGGCGAGCAAGCTCGCCGCGAACCGGGCGACGACCATCTCGGGCCGGCCCGGGAACGCCACCGCGGTCGCAACGAGGACCACCGGGTTGATCGCGGGCGCCGAAAGCAGGAACGCGAGCGCGGCCGCCGGCGGCGCGCCCTGCGCCACCAGCCGTCCGGCGATGGGCACCGATCCGCACTCGCAGCCCGGGAGGACGGCGCCGGCCGCGGCGGCGACCGGGACCGCCAGCGCGGGTCGATCCGGAAGCATCCTTGGGAAGAATCCCGCCGGCACGAGCGCCGCGACGACGGCGCTCACGGTCACGCCCAACACGAGGAAGGGCATCGCCTGCACCGCGATCGCGACGAAGACCGTCGCCCAGTGGGCGATCGCGGGGCGATCGAGGAGGTCCTGCAGCGCCGGGCGAAGCACCGCGGCGGCGACGACCACGAGCACGACGACCGCGAGGCCCGCGGTCGTGCGGCGCGTTCCCGGACCACGCAGGTCGTCGGTCGGCGCGATGTTCGCGCCGACCTCCTTGCCGATCCAACCCGACATCGGGCGGCGAGCATACAGCGGCGTTCCACCGCCCCGGACCGGGAACGATCGCGGGAACGCACGGTCCACGCTGCCGACATGCGTTGTTCTCACGAGCGTGGCAGCATGTGTCGACGGGCAGCCGTTCGAAGAGGGGGAGGGGACGATGGCCGGGAAGAGGCTCCGAGGATTCTCCGCGCAGGCGATGCTCGTCCTGCTTGCCGTCGGCGTGGTCGTCGCGGCTCCGCTCGCCGCGCCGAACCGTGCGAGCAACGACGTCATCATCTCCGGTGCGAGATCGATCAACGATCAGCTCCTCGTCACGTTCGCGAGACCGGCGTCGACGACCACCGACGTCCACCTGCTCGCGTTCAACGACTTCCACGGCAACCTCGAGGCCGCCGGGCTCAACATCTACGGGCACTTCGCCGGCGGCGCCGCGTACCTCGCGAAGGCAATCAAGGACCGGCAGGCTCTGTACGGCAACCTCGAGACGACGATCTTCGCGGGCGACAACATTGGAGCGAGCCCCCTCGCGAACGGCCTGTTCTTCGAGGAGCCGGCCACGATCGTCGCGAACCTCATGAACGTCGACTTCGCGTCGGTCGGGAACCACGAGTTCGACAAGGGCAGCACAGAGCTCCAGCGCATCCAGAACGGTGGCTGCCGACCGGTCGAAGGCTGCACGGCGGCTCCGTACGCGCTGCCCGACGGCACGACCACCGACGTCTTCCCCGGCGCGGACTTCCAATACCTGTCCGCGAACGTGGTCGTGGACTCGACCGGCAAGACGCTCTTCCCCGCCTACGGGATCCAGAAGTACAAGGGGAACAGCGGCAGGAAGTTCAGCGTCGGGTTCATCGGCGAGGTGCTGGAATCGACCCCGACGATCGTCACGCCCACCGGGGTCGCGGGCCTCACGTTCCAGGACGAAGCCGATGCGGCGAACGCCGCCGTGCGGACGCTCCAGAAGATCGGCGTGCGGACGTCGGTGCTCGTCGTTCATGAGGGCGGGTTCCAGACCGGCGGCGTCCTGAACGGCTGCAACGGGAGTCTCGCGGGGAGTCCGATCGTCGACATCGCGAGCCGTCTCGACCCGTCGATCAAGGTGATCGTGTCGGCGCACACGCACGCCGAGTACCGTTGCACGCTGACGACCGGCGGCGTGACGCGACTCATCACGAGCGCGTCGTCCTTCGGCCGGATCCTCACCGACATCACGCTCACGATCGCCGACAAGACCGGCGACCTCGTTGCGTCGAGCGCGGAGAACGTGATCGTCGACAACGCGCTCAACGCGCCGGGGCCCGGCGTGACGCGCATCCCGGATCCGTCGAAGGCGGATCCCCAGGTGCAGGCGGTCGTCGACCAGTATGTGACGGCCTCGGCGCCGCTCGCGAACCAAGTCATCGGCCGGATCCAGGGCGATCTCACCCGGACCGGGTCCGCGTTCGGCGAGTCGACGCTCGGCGACGTGATCGCGGACGCGCAGTTCGCGGCGACCGAACCGGCGACCCTGGGGGACGCGCAGCTCGCCTTCATGAACCCGGGCGGCATCCGCGGGGACCTTCTCGCATCCGCGATCTCCTCCGGCGGTGAGGCCGTCGGCGAGGTCACATACGGCGAGGCGTTCACCGTGCAGCCGTTCGGCAACAGCCTCGTGACGAAGACGATGACCGGCGACATGATCCGACGCGTGCTCGAGCAGCAGTTCGTCGGCTGCGGAGGGCAGACCGTGCAGCGGATCCTCCAGATCTCGGCGTCCTTCTCGTACGAGCAGGATCCCGCTTCGGCGACCTGCTCGGGTCATATTGGGACGATGTGGGTGGACGGGGTCGAGGTGGCGTCCACCGATTCGTTCCGCGTCACGATGAACAACTTCCTCGCGTTCGGCGGGGACGGGTTCACCGTGTTCAACGAGGGCACG
Source organism: Actinomycetota bacterium (assembly GCA_036555645.1). Taxonomy (GTDB): domain Bacteria; phylum Actinomycetota; class UBA4738; order UBA4738; family HRBIN12; genus DASSJM01. The sequence goes on along the minus strand of DATBLA010000160.1, from coordinate 6,581 downwards.
GACGCGCTGGGCGGCGCCCAGGACATCGACGCGCTCGTGGCCGCGTTCCAGGCGGCCGAGCCTACAGGCATCGCGGTGCCGCCGCTCGATCGGATCGTCGCGATCGCGGCCTAGACCTGCATGGGGGCGCCCGGGCCTCGGCCCGGGCGCCCGTTCGAAGGGGGCCTCGTGGCGATCGTTCGGTCGGATCGGCCCGTGTCGACGAGGCGGATCGCCGCCGCCGCCCGACGACTCCTGGAAGCGTCGACGCTGTGCACGATCTCGACCGTGTCCGCTGGCGGGCGCCCTCACGCCAACACCGCGTACTTCTCGTGGAACCGATCGTTCGACCTCGTCTGGCTCTCGGATCCGGGCTCGACGCATTCACGACATCTGCGAACGACGCCGTCGGCGGCGGTCGTCGTCTACGACTCGCGTCAGACGTGGGGCGAGGCCGACCGCGGGATCCAGCTGTTCGGTTCCGCGAGCGAGGCGACCGGCTCCGCGCGACGAGAGGCCGAGCGCTCCTACGCGCGCCGGTTCCCCGACTACACGGACGCCGGCGACTATCGCTTCTACCGATTCAGGCCGCGGCGGCTGAAGCTGTTCGACGAGACGGTGTTCGGCTCGGGCGTCTTCGTGTCGGCGGCCGTGCGGGGCGGCGACGTCGCATGGACGCGCACGGATGTGGTCGGCGCCTAGGTGCGGGGGGACCGTCCTCTACGCGAGGCCCTTCGCGGCCCACGCCTTCGCCGTGAGCTCGAACGGAGCGGCCGGGAGCAACTGCCGACACCGCTCGCGGAGCCGTGCCCTTCGTTCCTCGTCGAGCGTCGTCACGTGTGCGCCGGCCGGGCCGACGCCGAGCGTGAACGGCGCCCACCACTCGTCGAACGTCGGGTGGCCGACCGTCACGGACAGCTGGGTATCGACCACCTCGCGCACGCCGGCCGACTCGAACAGCTCGGCCAGGTGGCCTTCGCGCGCCCCCGCCAGCCCCGACTCGTCCTCGAGGCCGGGCTCGAGCTCGCGAGCGGCCTCCCAGAAGACGCCGAGCGGACCCTCGCCGCCTGCGTGATCCCAGACGCACGCCGCCACCACCCCGCCGCCGCGAGTCACCCGCCGCATCTCGCGGAGCCCTTCGACCGGGTCGGTCATGAAGTGGACGACGAGCTGCGCGAGCGCAGCATCGAACGCCGCCGCCTCGAACGGCAGGTGCTCGGCGATGGCCTGCTGCACCTCGACCCCGGGCTGACGCGATCGCACCGCCGCGACGAAGGTCTCCGACGGATCGACCGCGGACACCGCGTCGGGCCCGAGTCTCGCCGCCAAGACCGCCGTGAGCGCCCCCGAACCGCAGCCGACGTCGAGCGCTCGATCACCGCCCGCGACCATCGCGAAGTCGGCGAAGCGGGGCGCGAGCGGCTGGGAGTACCTCCCCATGAAACGGTCGTAGGCGTCCGGCTCGACCTCAAAGCTCACGGGCCTGATCCTAGTGGTCGACCGTCAGCCCACGGTTGCGGAGCTCGGCTTGCAGTTCCTCCGGTACCCTGCTTTCCTTCGCTCGAGGTCACCATCTCGGTGCTCCTTTCCCGCGATCGCCCTGCTTCCGGCGATGCGCTTCCTCATGGGTAGAACGCCGACGGCCTTCATGAGGTTCGCGCCCTGTCGGTGACATGTGTCACAGGTCGCCGGCAAGCCGACGTGGGGTTCCGTTCGTCGTGGACGCACGAGCGGGTTGCGTTCTCGGGGAAGGAGGACCAGAGTACGAGCCGATGCCCTCGGCTGAGATCTCCCCGCCGCCGGCCTAGAGCCGGCCCTCACCACATCGGCCGCACAGCCCACGCGTTCGTCGTTTTCGCGGTCTCCGGAATGCGTCCCATCGAACCGGCGCGCGCGCGTGAGAGGAGATCCCATGAGTCGTTCGTTTCTCGAACCCGCATTCGCACACCACGTCTGGGCAACGCTTCGCGTGATCGATGCTTGTGTCGATCTGAGCGACGACGAGCTCCAGACCAACGTCCCCGGCACGCGTGGACCGATGCTCGCGACGCTTCGCCACGTCGTCGAAGGCGACGCGAACGACCTGTTCATCCTGACCGGCGACCGCGCCTACGACGTCGACGTGGAGCCGATGTCGCTCGCCGAGGTCCGCTCGCTGATGGAGCGCACGGGCGCCGGATGGGCGCAGCTCGTTGCCGGAGCGCCCGATCTCGATGCCGTCGTGCGGGAGATCGACGACACCGATGGTTATCAGCGGTGGGCCCCAGTCGGACTCAGGCTCGCAGGAACGCTGGAGCACGGCATCGACCATCGCAGTCAGATCTGTACCGCCCTCACGACGCTCGGCATGGACCCACCCAAGATCGACGTCATGAGCTTCGGCCTGGACGTCGGCCGAGTCCGGGAGAAGATGCCGGACTCGTAGTGCGGTGACCGCGCCGTCCCACGCGACGCGCCGCGGGTCGGCAACATGACGGAACTGGTGGTGTATTATGACTGACTAGTCAGTTTATACGGCCGGAATGGCTGAGGAGGTTCGTGCCCCGTCTCGCCGAAGCAGCACGCACGGAACGGCGACAGCACCTGATCGACGCGGGGTGGCGCTGCGCATCCGTGCAGGGCTTCCGATCGCTCACCGTCGATGACGTGTGCGCCGAGGCCGGCGTGTCGAAGGGAGCCTTCTACCTCTACTTCGACCAGAAGCAGGACCTGCTGCTCGCGCTGCTTGAGGACGACGCCGCCGGCGTGGACGCGATCATGCAAGCACTGGAGCGCTCGCGGGCAAGCGGCGTGGAGCGCCTCCGTCGTCTCGTTCGGGCCGAGCTCGAACGCGGGGACGACATCGCAAGGCTTCAGGTTCGGGCTGATCTTTGGGCCGAGATGTCCTCGAATCCCAACCTTCGGGAGCGGTTCGCGGAGGTCGTGCGCCGACGCCGACTCGTCTTGCGATCGTGGATCGACGAGGCGATCGAGGCCGGCGAGCTCATCGACATCCCCCCCAACGCTCTCGCGGCGATCCTACTGGCCCTGGGCGACGGGCTGATGCTCCATGCGGGTCTCGATCCGTCGGGTTTTCGTTGGACGAACGTCAGCCGGGCCTTGGACGCCATCCTCGAAGGGATTGCTCGCGCATGACCGGCCGGCCTTCATGGATCGGATGGGATGGCAGCGTCGTGCGCGTTCCTGTCCACGAGAGCGAGCGCCGATCCGGCTCCGCGATCGGATGAAGCGAGAGATGCGCTTCCTCGGGCTGGCCTCGGCTCGGTTGCGCCGGGCCGGCTACCTTCGGAAGTGGCTCGTCCTCGGCGTCCTCATCGGCATCGTCGCGGGCTTCGGAGCGATCGCGTTCAGCGCGGCGCTCCGCTGGGCCACGCACCTGCTGCTGGGCGTCATCGGCGGCTACACGCCTCCGGCCCCGGCCGGCGAAGGCGCGACGTTGGGCTCGGGCTCCCACTTCACGCGGCCGTGGGCGATCCCATTCGTGGTGGGGCTCGGCGGCCTGGTCTCCGGCATCCTTGTCTTCGGCTTCGCGCCAGAGGCCGAAGGTCACGGGACGGACGCGGCCGTCGGTGCCGTCCATCACGGCCCGAAAGGCATCCGCGGTCGGGTCTCCTTCGTGAAGATCCTGGCCTCCGCCATCACGATCGGCTCGGGTGGTTCCGGAGGGCGAGAGGGGCCCACCGCTCAAATCAGCGCGGGTTTCGGCTCGATGCTCGGCCGCTGGCTCGATCTCACGCCGTCCGATGCGAGGATCGCGGTGACGGTCGGCATCGGCTCGGGGATCGGGGCCATCTTCCGCGCACCGCTCGGCGGGGCGGTGCTCGGGGCTGAGGTGCTCTACCGCGAGGACGTGGAGGCCGATGCCCTCATTCCGTCGCTGATCGCCTCGATCGTCGGCTTTGCCGTGTTCGGCGCGGCGGAAGGCTTCTCCCCGATCTTCGGCACGACCGGATATCACTTCCACCAACCGGCCGAGCTCATCTACTACGCGGTGATCGGCGTGACGGGCGGGCTCCTCGGCCGCTTGTACGCGAGGTCCTTCTACGGCCTCGCTCACCTGAATCGAAGGGTGCCGGGGAGCCCGCTGATCAAGCCCGCCGTCGCGGGCCTGATGGTCGGCGTCATCGCGCTCGTCGTGCCCGAGGTGCTCGCAACCGGCTACGGTTGGGTGCAGGTCGCGATGACCGGGGCGATCCTCACGCTCCCGTTGTGGGTGGTGATCGCGCTGCCGTTCGCGAAGATCCTGGCGACCTCGCTGTCCATCGGATCGGGCGGATCCGGCGGCATCTTCGGGCCGGGGATGGTGATCGGTGGATTCCTCGGGGCCGCCGTCTGGAGGCTTGCGCACGACCTTCCCGCCGTGCCCCATTCGCCCGCTCCGTTCGTCGTCGTCGGCATGATCGCTTGCTTCGGCAGCATCGCGCACGCGCCGCTCGCCGTGATGCTCATGGTGGCCGAGATGACGGGGACCCTCGAGATGTTGGCGCCCGCCATGGTTGCCGTCGGTCTGGCGTCGGTGGTGGTTGGGGACGCGACGATCTACGAGAGCCAGCTTCGCAACCGAACCGAGTCTCCGGCGCACCGTTTCCGGTTCGGCCTGCCGCTGCTGGCTTCCCTTCCGGTCACGGAGGCCATGCGTCCGCCCCGCCTCGTGCTCGCCCAAGACGTGACGGCGCGGGAGGCCTGCGAGCAGCTCGTCGAGCTCGGCCTTGCGGGAGCGCCGATCGGGGACCGGAGCGGCGTCTATCAGGGCTCGGTGGACGTCGATCTCGTCGCGAGCGCCGATCCCGAAGGGCGCGTGGGCTCACTGACCGACGGCCACCACTCGTCCGTGCCGGACGATGCCACCCTCGACGCGGTGGTCGAGATCTTCTCCACGGAACACGTGGCCTGGGTGCCGATCCTGGATGCCGAGCGACGCATCGTCGGCATCGTGAGCACGGCCGACCTGATCGGAGCCTACCGACACTCGCTCGCCGCGAGCCTTCGAAGCCTCCGCTCGATCTTCTCCGGATCCATCCTCGTCGAGGGAGAGGTTCGATCCGGCTCCGAGGCCGTGGATCGAACGATCGCCGACGCAGGATGGCCTCCTGGCACGGTCGTGGTCGCGATCCAGCGTGGCGAGCAGCTGATCTTCCCCGAGCCGACCACGACGATCCGGGAGGACGACGTCCTCAGCGCGCTCGTGCCGAGCTCGGCGGAGCAACGGCTTCGCCGCGCTCTTGGAGCCGAGTCGGAACCGGACGAGGGCGCGATGGACGTGCCGATGGTCTGACCTGGCGAAACGAGAAGAGCGTGAGCACGCCTCGGGTGATCGAGGCGGCCGCGGCGGTCACATGAAACTCCCCCTCGAAACACGGTGATGTGGAGGCGCTCGCCCGACGGTGGGCATGCACGCCGTGCTGACACGCGTTGACCGAAGCGATGGGCGATGTCATCGTCCCCGGGGAGTCGATCTGGCACGGGCAGGGATGATCATGACCGGATTCGATAGTGACCTGGTTCTGCCCGCTGACCCCGCCTATCACGAGCTACGCAAGAGCTGGAACTCCATGATCGACCGGCGACCCGCGGCGATCGCGCGGTGTCGACAGGTATCCGACGTCGTTGGGGCGCTCAAGCACGCCGGTCAAGAGGGGCTGGAGGTGGCGGTCCGGGGAGGTGGCCACAGCGTGTCCGGCCTCTCGTCGACCGACGGCGGGATCCAGATCGATCTCCGCCCGATGAATCGGATCGAGGTCGATCCCGCAGCCAGGCGCGCGCGCGTGCAGGGCGGAGCGCTCATCCGCGACCTGGATCGCGAGACCCATGCATTCGGTCTTGCGACGACCGGGGGCCTGGTCTCGCACACCGGGGTCGGCGGACTGACCCTGGGTGGTGGCTACGGGGCGCTCGCACGACGCCACGGGCTCGCGTGCGACAACCTCGTCGCCGTGGAGATCGTCACGGCCGAGGGCAGGGTAGTGCGAAGCACGGAGAGCGAAGTTCCGGAGCTGCTTTGGGGTCTCCGCGGTGGCGGCGGCAACTTCGGGATCGTCACGGAGTTCGAGTTCCGACTCCACCCCGTGGAGTGGATCGTGTCGGGTTCGATGGAGTTCGACATCGATCGCGGAGCGCAGCTGTTCCGCGCCTACCGCGATGTCGCGGCCGACGCAGATCGTCGGTACCTGAGCGCCTTCGATTTCAGCGGAGGTCGCGCCGCGCGTCCCGGCTCCGGTGAGCCCGCGCCTTCTCCACCTGCCGTCGGGTTGTGGTACACGTTCGTTGGCTCGGATCTCGAGGCGGGTGCCGCGTTCGCCGATGCGCTCCGCAAGGTTGCCAAGCCCCTTCAGGAGGATGCCGAGGTGAAGGCATATCCTTCCATGCAGGCTGAAGGCGACGAAGGCTCGATGAGACCGGGCCGTCGCCAGTACTGGAAGGCCTCCCTGCTCCGGGAGCTCTCCGATGCGATGATCGATGCGTTCTTCGAGCGAGGGGAGCGACTCGTGGGCACGCCATGCTGGCAAGAGGTCGTTTCCCTCGGGGGCGCCATCTCGGACATCGGTGAAGGCGACACCGCCTACAGCAACCGCGACGCCGCCTTCGACCTCATCGTCGGTGCC
>DATBLA010000159.1:0-9019 GCA_036555645.1 Actinomycetota bacterium | reverse complement strand
GGTTCTTCGCGATCGAGACGCTGCAGGCCGTCGGCTTCGATGGGTTCGGCTCGGTCACCTACGTCTGCAACCCGGACGAGGAGATCGGTTCTCCCTGGTCCCACGAGACGATCCGGACCGAGGCGGGCGAGGCCGACGTCGCGCTCGTCCTCGAGGGCGCACGCGAGAACGGCGACATCGTCTCCTCGCGCAAGGGCGTCTCGGACTACAGCCTCGAGATCGTGGGCCGTGCCGCGCACGCGGGGGTGGAGCCGGAGCGAGGCCGCAGCGCGATCCTGGAGGCGGCGCACAAGACCGTCGCCCTCCAGGCGCTGAACGGCCGCTGGCCGGGTGTGACCGTGAACGTCGGGCTGGTGAGCGGTGGCACCCGCCCGAACGTCGTCGCCGAGCGCTGCGTGCTCGAGGTGGACGTCCGGTCGCCGGAGGAGACCACGTTCCGCGAGGCGGAGGCGGCGGTCGAGGCGATCGCGAACGAGCACACGGTCCCCGACGTCGACGTGATCGTGCGGGGCGGCGGCTGGCACCGCCCGATGGAGAAGAAGGAGGGCGGCGAGCGCCTGGCGGCGCTCGCGATCGCCGTCGCGCGTGACCTCGGGTTCGACCTGAGGGACGCGGCCACCGGGGGCGCGTCGGACGCGAACACGACGTCGGCGGCCGGCGTCCCGACGCTGGACGGCCTCGGGCCGATCGGCGGCGACGATCACGGACCCGCGGAGTGGCTCGATCTGTCGAGCGTCGTCCCGAGGATCTCCCTGCTGGCGGGCCTCATCAGCCGTCTCGGCGAGATCTGAGGAGGCGGGATGGACATCTCCACCGTGTCGATCGAGACGCCCGAGGACCTGAACGTCGTCGTGGGCCAGGCGCACTTCATCAAGACCGTCGAGGACCTCCACGAGGCCTGCGCGCACGTCCCGGGCCTTCGGTTCGGGATCGCGTTCAACGAGGCGAGCGGGCCGCGGCTGATCCGGCGAAGCGGCAACGACGACGACCTCGTCGGCATCGCCGTCAAGGCCGCGCAGGACATCGGTGCCGGACACGTGTTCGTGATCGCGATGCGCGAGGGCTTCCCGATCTCCATGTTGAACGCGGTGAAGTCGGTGCCCGAGGTCTGCCGGATCTTCTGCGCGACCGCCAACCCGCTGGAGGTCGTCGTCGGTGAGACGGCGCAGGGTCGCGGCGTCCTCGGCGTCATCGACGGCGGCCCGCCGCTCGGCGTGGAGACCGAGGAGGACGAGGCCGAGCGGAACGCGCTCCTTCGCGCGATCGGCTACAAGCTCTAGCCGCTACTCGCGCGTCGTGATCTTCGACGCGCGCATGTACGCGCCGGGCGTCCGGCCCCGCGAGCTCGCGAGCCGCCAGGCCAGCAGCTGGATCGGAACGATCGACACGGCCGACATGAGCGCGCGATCGAGGTAGCCGGTGGCCACCGCGCGCGCGCCCTTCGGCGCCTCGCCGTCGGGCGTCACGACCATCACGGCGGCTCCGGCCTCGACGAGGTCGGCGGCCAGGCCGAGGTCGAGCCGTCGCGTCTCGGGCTCGGTCGCCATGACGATCGCGGTCATGTCCGGGCCGGCGAGCTCGAGCGGCCCGTGCCGGAACAGGCCCGATTCCACCGACTCGGCCATCACCCCGGACTCCTTCAGGATCAGCGCTCCGAGCTCGGCCGCGGCCCGTGCCGGCCCGCGCCCGAGCACCACCATGACCTCCCGGGCTCCGTGCCAGGTCTCCAGGTCGGCCGCCATGTCCTCGAGGTCCTCGAGCAATCCCTCGACCGCACGAGCGGCGCCCTCGGCCGCGGTTCGGGTCCGGTCGACGGCGGTGTCGACGCTGTCCCCGGCGAGCAATCGCGCCAGGCCCGAGAGCGTGGCCATCGCCGCGGCGAAGGTCATCGTCGACGGGCCCGTCTCCGGTCCGGCCCACGTGTCGAGGACGATGTCGGCGCGGCGGGCCAGGTCGTTGTCCACGCCGTTCGTGATCGCCACGACGAAGGGCCGGGCTCGCTGCTTGGCGAGCTCGTTGGCCAGCCGAACGATCTCGGCGCTTCCGCCCGACTGGCTGACGATGATCGTGAGCGTGCGCGCCGTCAGGATCGGCCGGCGGAAGTGGAGCAGCTCGGCCGCATCGACGAGGAGCGCCGGGACGCCGCGCGCGGCGAGGTCGTTCACCGCGGGGTAGCACGCGTCATACGAGCTGCCCATCCCGGTGAACACGATCGTGTGGGCGACCGCGGCGGCCTCGCGAACGCGCTCGAGCGAGTCCCGGTGGTCCACGAGCGCCGCTGCCGCCCGGCGCATCGCGTCGGGCTGGCCGGCGATCTCCGCGACGAAGGGGTCGGGGAAGCCGAGGGATTTCATGACCACGAGTCTACGGCCGACCCGAGGCGCCGCTCGCAGGAGCGACGCCTCGGGTCACGGACCGCGGTTCTAGGTCTGGATCTGCAGCAGGTCCCCGCTCAGGTTGAACGTCGCCGAGCCCGAGCAGCTCACGCGGACCCGGACCTCTCCGGGCCCGCTCGTCCCGCTCACGAAGTCCCCCAGCGACCCCGACGGTGTCAGGTTGCCGATCAGGACCTCGGTCGCGCCGATCGAGCGCGAGTCGAGCTGGACCCACGTCGAGTCCGTCCACCGCCAGATCGAGATGACCTGGGTGCAGGTGGCCGAGGACAGCCCGCTGTAGGTCGCGACCAGGGTCGACGTGGCGTTGTCGATGCCGGTGAACGACCCGAACCAGGTGGCGACCTTCGGCGTCGCCTTGTTCGAGCGCACGACGAGGAAGCCGTTGTCGTCGGCGCCCAGGCTCGAGGCGCTCCCGCCCGTGATCGATCCGGCTTCCGGGGTGACCGAGGAGGGGAAGACGTCCGTCGTCCCGCCGCCGCCACCCTGCACGGTGATGCTCACCGTTGCGGGCGCCGACACCGCGCCGTCGTCGTCCTCGACCGTGTACGTGAAGCTGTCGGGCCCGGAGTATCCGGCCGTCGGCGTGTAGGTGACCACACCGGTCGTCGGGTTCACGGAGGTGCCCCCGTGTGCGGGCCCGCTCGTCACCACCACCGACGTCGGGTCGACCGTCCCGTCGCTGTCGGTGTCGTTGGCCAGCACCGAGATCGGGACGGGGGTGTCCATCGGGGTCGTGGCGGCGTCCGCGTTCGCGGTGGGCGGGGTGTTGCCGCCACCCGCGCCGATCGTGAAGTTCGCGTCCGACACGTCGAAGAAGACGTTGCCGACCGCCTCGACCTTCACGCGTGCCTGCGTCGTGTCCAGGTTCGGGAGCGTGACGGACTGGCTCCCGTCGTTGGCGGTGTTCGCCGCCAGGGTGGTCGGGAACGTGTTCCCGCCGTCGGTCGACAGCAGGATGTTCACGTTCGCCGTCGAGATCGGAGCCGCGCTGGTCCCGGCCACGTTCCACGTGACCGTCTGCGCGGATCCGCCCGGCAGCGTCACGGCCGTGTTCGGGCTCGTGACGAGGAACGGGCCGGTCCCCGCGACCGAGGTCACGAGGACGTTCGCGCTGTTCACGCCGCCGGCGCCGACGTGGTTGTCGCGAACCGTGACCCGGAAGTTCATCGTTCGCCCGACGGTGGGCAGGAACTCGGCCCAGCAGTCCAGCCCCGCCGGCAGCGCCGAGCAGGTCCCCGTGTTCGCGTTCGTCGTGTTGGCCAGGATGCTCGGCAGCTTCGGGAAGACCCGGGTGCCGCTCGAGACCGGGGCGAACGACCGGAACAGGACGCCCGTGGGCTTGCTCGCGTTCGTGAGCGTTCGGAGCGCGCCGCCGTCGTACTGCTCCCAGCCGAAGGTCAGCGCGTCACCGGGGTTCGCGTCCGACCCCGTCGCCGACAGCGCGAACGGGGTGCGCAGCGGGATCGAGAACGGTCCGCCGGTCACCGAGACCGTGGGAACCGAGTTCCCGCTCGGCGCCGCGCCGAGGTTGCCGGGCGAGCCCGGCGTGGTCGTGTAGGCGGCGATCTCGTCGAAGCTGATCGCGTGGAAGTAGTCGTCGCTGTGCAGCTGGATGTCGTCGGCGGCGCAGATGCCCGCATAGGCCATGATCGACGAGCCGCTGCCCGGCTCCATGGCCGTGGAGGTGTTGGCGTTGCCCCCGCAGGAGCCCAGCGTCCCGTTGAAGGAGTGGTTCCCGCCGAACTGGTGCCCCATCTCGTGGGCGACGTAGTCGATGTAGAAGGCGTCGCCGACGGGGGACGCGAGGCCGGTCTCGCCTCGCGCCTTCTGCCCTGCGCGTCCGACGACGGCGAGGCCGGCCAGGCCGCCGCCGCCCGTCGTGAGGACGTGACCGATGTCGTAGTTCGCGTTGCCGATCACGCTGTCGAGGTTCGACTGGTTCTGGTTCAGGAGCGCGCTCGGGTTCGTGTTCGTGTAGGGATCGGTGGCCGCGTTCAGGTAGATGAGGCTGTCGTTGTTCGCGACCAGCTGGAACCGGATCGACAGCTCGCGCTCGTACACGCCCGTCATACGGTTCGTGACCACGACGAGCTCGTTGTGGACGAGCGGCACGGTGCCGCCGTGGAACTGCGAGTACTCGCCGTCGGCCGCGAGCGCGAGCCGGTACGTCCGGATCTCGCTCCCGACGCTGCGCTCGGCATCCGTGGGCAGGCGAAGCGGAGCCGCGTGTCCGTCCATGAGCCCGTGCTCGACGAAGGAGCCGTGGACGTTGGGCAGGTTCTTGCCGAAGTAGCTGACGTAGACGCTCTGGTTCCGGTGGTAGTAGGGGTCGATGTACCAGTCCCCGCCGGGTGACAGCACCTGCGCGTGGAACCCGGTGCGGCCGAGATCGAGTCGGATCGTCGCGGCGGGGTCGTCGATGCCACGTCCGCTGTAGGTCTTGATGAACGGGAACTTCGCCGCGAGCCGCGGTGCGACCACCGGCGCCTCCTGGATCGTGAAGCGCTCGAACCCGCCGCGCGGTGCGGGGAGCGAGATCACGAGCGGGTTCGTGCCCGCCGCCGAGGTGAACTCGAACGGCGCCTGGGCCAGGCGCGCGCGCATCCCGCCGCGGTCGAGCGTGTAGGCCTGGTACCGGGTCGGCCGGACGTACGAACGGGCCGCGTCGCCACCTGCCGTGGCAGGCGCTGCCGGGATCGCCTCGAGCGCGCTCCACAGGCGCGCAGCCGGGCGGGCCGAGGCTCGGCGCTCTGCGCCTCCCGCCGCGGCGACCGGACCGGCCGCCACGAGGAGGGCGGCCACGATGCCGACCACCAGGCCGGTGACGATGGCGCTGCGGGCTCCGCGGCGCGTGTGGGCGACGAGCATGGACGAACGGTGCATGCGGGCTCCTCCGTGTCTCTCGCGGGTCTCCGACCCTGTGCCGTCAGCCGGCGCTTCCGGACGCGGGCATGCCGGGTGACATTCGGTCGGAAGCGACAGGCGACCTTATCGAACCGCGACACCCGGCCACGTCGGTTCGTTGGGGGATGTTCGCTACGGCGTACGCGTCTTGCTGCCGAGGACCGATGCCCGTTCCCGGGGTGCTGACGGTCTCGTTCACTGGGTTCCTCGCTCCACGCCGCTCGGCTCTGACGGTTGTCGCGAAAGGTAACGAGCGTCGGACCCGGTCAGGAACGGGGGGAATTCCCCTACCGCCGGACGGCGCCGGGGACCGGAGGCCGGCTATCGATCATCCTCCGAGCCTTCGGCGTCCTCGCCCGAGCCGTCTTCGTCTCGGCCATCGTCGTCCGTGGCCTGACCGACGACCTCGAAGCTCGCGTCCAGCCCGACCTCGACGACGCGTCCGTCGGCGAGGCGGATCTCCACCTCGTACGCCGTGCCGTCATCACCGGCCTCGGTCTCGAGGACGGTTCCTCCACCTGCGTGGGCCAGCGCAGCGGCCGTGGCCTGTTCCAGCTCCGAGTCCGACAGGGAAGCACCCTCGTCCTGCCCCGATGCGATGGCGACGCCCGCACCGGCGGCGACGATGGCGAACGCGACAGTGCTGCCGGCGATGATCCTCGTCCTGCGGTCCATGATGCCTCCCCACAGCTCTTGACGACGCGACATCCGATCCTCGCGCAGGGTTCCTGAGCGGAGGCTGAACGAACCTGAACGATCAGTCCGCGAGGCTGGGGATCCGCACCTCGAGACGAGCTCCGCCGAGGCTGCTCTCGGAGACCTCGACGGACCCGTGGTGGAGCACGGCGATCTCGCGCACGATCGCCAGACCGAGCCCGCTCCCACCTGAGTCGCGATCGCGAGCGTCCTCGAGCCGCATGAACCGGTCGAACACCAGGGCGCGGTGCCCCTCCGCGATTCCGTTCCCGTCGTCGTCCACCGCCATGACCACCTCCCCGTCCGATCCGCGCAACGACAGGGCGATCGAGCTGCGCGCGTGCCGTGCGGCGTTGTCGGTCAGGTTGCGCAGGAGCCGCTCGAGCGCCGCGCGGTCGCCGAGGACTCGCCCGGCTGACACGGCGGCGGTGTCGATCCGAAACGTTCCCGCCCCTCGCAGCCGTGCCGCCTCCTCGAGCACGACGTCGTCGAGGTCGACGGGCTCCGACGTGAGGCGAAGGGTGCCCTCGTCGGCTCGCGAGAGGATCAGGAGATCCTCCACGATGCTCTGCAGCCGTGCCGATTCGAGGAGCACGACGTCTGCGAGCTCGCCCTGGCTTGTCGTCCCCGGGTGGGTGTGCGCAACCTCCGCGTGCTGTCGGATCGAAGCGAGCGGGGATCGAAGCTCGTGCGACGCGTCCGAGACGAACCGGCGCTGGCGCGTCTGACCGTCCTCCAGGCGGGCGAGCATCCGGTTCATCGTCGCCGCGAGCCGCGAGATCTCGTCTTCGCCTGCCGGCTCCGGCACCCGGCGGTGGAGCTCCTCCGTCGAGATGGCGTCCACCTCGGCCCGGATGCGCTCGACGGGGGCGAGGGCGCGCCCCACGACTCGCCACGTCACGAGTCCGACGAGCACGAGGAGAAGCGGGATGCCGATCGCGAGCAGCCTCGTCACGGTGGCGATGACCTCGCCGACGTCCTCCACGTCCCGGCCGACGATGACCGTCACGGGGTCGGCGCCGAGCGTGCCGGCCGTCGCGACGACGAGGAAGGGACCGTCCTCGAACGGAACCTCCTCGAGCGTCCGCGTGCCGCCCGGCGCGAGGCGGAGCAGCGGTGGAGCGCCGTCGAGGTTGGGGCTGGCCAGCACCACGTCCCCGCGTGCATCGAGGACCTGGACGAACTCCTCCTCCACGTCTCCGGAGGCGACGAGTGCGGAACCCGATCCCGAGGCGAGCTCGACGGCGATCGCCTCGGCGCGCGCGAGGGCGGCCGTCCGCACCCCATCGCGGAGGGAGCGCTGCAGGAGCAGAAGCATCGCGACCGCTGCCACCATCAAGCTCACGCCGACCACGAGGACGGCGATCGCGGTCGTTCGTGCGCGAACCGAACCCGCTCGATCCCGGTGGGCGGTCGGCGATCCTTCGGGTTCGCTACCCACCGTCCGCCGCCAATCGATAGCCGGCTCCGCGGACGGTCTCGATCGCGCTGCGACCGAAGGGCCGATCCAGCTTGCTGCGGAGATGCCCGACGTAGACCTCGACGATGTTGATGTCGCCGTCGAACGCGTAGTCCCAGACGTGCTGCAGGATGTCGGTCTTCGAGACGACCTCACCCTTGCGTCGAAGGAGGAACTCGAACATGGCCATCTCTCTCGGCGTGAGGCGCAACTCGATCTCCCCCCGCCACGCTCGTCGCGACGCCGGGTCGAGGCGCAGGTCCCCCGCGTCGAGGATCGCGGGGCGCTCTGCCACGCCTCGACGCATCAGCGCGCGGAGCCTGGCCACCAGCACGACGAACGAGAAGGGCTTCGTGACGTAGTCATCCGCCCCGGTGTCGAGAGCCTCCGCTTCGTCGAAGGCTCCGTCCTTCGCGGTGAGCATGAGGATCGGCGTCCAGATCCCCTCTTCGCGCAGGGTCGCGCACAGCCGGTATCCGTTGATGCCGGGAAGCATGATGTCCAGCACGATCGCGTCGTACGGGTGCTCGCGAGCCATCCACAGGCCATCCGTCCCGTCGAGGGCGACATCGGTCGCGAAGCCCTCGGCTTCCAGCCCCTTCTTCAGGCCGGCGGCCAGTCGCTTCTCGTCCTCGACCACCAGGATGCGCATCCGTGCCTCGCCGGATCGGGTTCGATCATCCTCTCGCGCGTAGCTGAATCTTGGCTGAAGACGCCGCCGGATTCAGCGTCGCTTCAGCGCGCGCGCTCCACGATGTGCGGGAGATCGAGGTTCGGGCCTCGATCAGCCAACGGAGGAGGTCGCCATGACATCGATCGTCCGGACGGTCGCCGCGATCGCGCTCGTCGGGGGGCTGTCGCCGACGGTGGCGGCCCCGCAGGGCACGTGTCCCATCCCGCTGCCGCAGGGGGGCGAAGCGGTCGTGCTGGACCCGGCCGATTTCGTCGCGGTCATCGACAACCCGTTCTGGCCGATGGCGCCCGGGACCGTCTGGATCTCCCGTGAGAGCGCCTCGAGAGGCGGCGGGCAGCGGGTCGTCGTGACGGTGACCGACCGCACGCGCGAGATCCTCGGGATCGACGCCACCGTCGTCCACGACAAGGTGACCGAGCGAGGCGAGCTCGTCGAGAACACGTTCGACTGGTACGCGCAGGACGAGTGCGGGAACGTCTGGTACATGGGCGAGAACACGAAGGAGTACGAGGACGGCGAGGTCGTGAGCACGTCCGGATCCTGGGAGGCCGGCGTCGACGGGGCGCAGCCCGGCGTCGTCATGCCGGCCGACCCGCGGGTGGGTCTCGCCTACCGTCAGGAGTTCTACGCCGACGAGGCCGAGGATGCCGCCGAGGTCCTGAGCCTGAACGAGCAGGCCCAGGTCCCCTTCGGTCACTTCACCGACGTGCTCCTCACGAAGGAGTACACGCCGCTCGCGCCCCGCATCCTGGAGTACAAGCTCTACGCGCGGGGGATCGGGCCCGTCCTGGCGATCGGGATCTCCGGAGGCTCCGACCGCGAGGAGCTCGTTCGGGTCGTGTCCGCCTAGCGGGCGAGCGACACGGCCCC
>DATBLA010000158.1:0-27367 GCA_036555645.1 Actinomycetota bacterium | reverse complement strand
TGGATCCCGGGGCCCGCATCCCGCCCGTCCGCGAGCTCGCCGCCGAGCTCGATCTCGCGCCGAACACGGTCGCGAAGGCGTACCGGCGGCTCGAAGCGTCTGGACTGCTCGTCGCGCATGGCCGGCGCGGCACCTTCGTCGCCGATCGCCTCCCGGACGGCCTCACCGGCCCCGAGGCCGGCGTGGCCGAGGCCGCGCGCAGGTTCGTCGCCCGAGCGCGACAGCTCGGCTCGTCGGAGCAGGAGATGCTCGGCGCGGTGCGGCGCGCGATCCGCTCCGACGCCTGATCCGGCACGCACGCGGTCCCTTGACGTTCGAGCACGCCCGGGCGTACCGTTCCTCTCAATCCGATGATGGGAATCATTCTCAAGAACCCGCTCGAATCGCCCCGCCCATCGGCGTGGTTCCCGCGCTCGGCGGTGGCCGTCGCGGTGTGCGCGTTCGCGCTCGCCGGGTGCGGATCGGAGCAGGCGACCCGCGAACCCGACGTCGTCGAGGTGATCGCGAGCTTCTCGCCGCTCGCCGAGGCGGCCCGGCGCGTCGGGGGCGGCCTCGTCGAGGTTCGCAACCTCACGCCGGCCGGCGTCGAGCCGCACGACCTCGAGCTCACGCCCGACGACGTCGCGATGATCTCGGACGCCGACGTCGTGGTCTATCTCGGCGGCGGGTTCCAGCCCGCCATCGAGGAAGCGCTGTCCGAGGCGACGGGCCCGGTGCTCGTCGACGTGCTCGACGTGGCACGTCCCGTCGAGGGCGAACCGACGACCGGCGACGGCGACCTCGAGGTCGATCCGCACGTGTGGCTCGATCCGCTGCGGTTCGCCGACGTCGTCCGATCGGTCGAGGCCGCGCTGTCCCGAGCCGATCCCGGCCACGCGTCGGCGTACGCGGTGAACGCGGACGCCTACATCGACGAGCTGCAGGGGATCGACCGGTCCGTCCGCGACGGCCTCGCGAACTGCGAGCGCTCGACGATCGTCACGAGCCACGACGCCTTCGCGTACCTGGCGGAGGCCTATGCCCTCGATCTCGTGGCGATCAGCGGGCTGGCCCCGGAGTCCGAGCCGGACGCGAGGCGCCTGGCCGAGCTCGTCGACCTGGTCGAGCGCGAGGACGTGACGACGATCTTCACCGAACCCCTCGTGTCCCCGGCGGTCGCCGAGACCGTCGCGCGCGAGGCCGGCGTCGAGGTCGGCGTCCTGGATCCGATCGAGAGCCTCACTGAGGACCAGGAGGTGGCCGGCGAGGGCTACTCGACGCTCGTGCGCGCGAACCTCGACGCGCTTCGGGGGGCGCTCGGCTGTGGCTGAGGCGCTCGAGCGGCGAGGCGACGCCCTTGCTCCCGGCGAGGTCCTCCTCGAGGCCGACGGCGTGTCGTTCGCCTACGGGCGGGTGCCGGTGCTCGAGGAGGTGCGGATCGCGGTCCGCGCCGGCGAGTTCGTCGCCCTCGTGGGGCCGAACGGGTCGGGGAAGTCGACCCTCGTGCGCGTCCTCCTCGGCTCGCTCGCGCCCACCGCGGGTGCCGTCCGGCTCCTCGGGCAGCCGCCGTCGCGGTTCGTCGATCGTGCGAGGGTCGGCTACGTCCCCCAGCGGCCGGTGCTCGACTCCGAGGTCCCGGCCACCGTTCGCGAGATCGTCGCCGCCGGGCGGCTCGCCCGGCGAGGGTGGTGGCGGCCCTTGCAGCGGGAGGACCACGAGCAGGTCGCCCACGCGCTCGAGTCGGTCGGGCTCGGGAGCCTGGCGGACCGGCCGCTCAACGCGCTGTCGGGTGGGCAGCAGCAGCGGGCGTTCATCGCTCGCGCGTTCGCGAGCGAGCCGGACCTGCTCCTCCTCGACGAGCCGATCGCCGGGGTCGACGCCGAATCGCAGCGACGGTTCCGGGACTCCCTCGCGCACCTCATCGCCGATCACGGCGCCGGCGTGCTGCTCATCTCGCACGAGCTCGCGGCCGTGGCCCACGATCTCGACCGCGTGATCGTCCTCAAACGCCGGGTGCTGTTCGACGGCACGCCCGGCGAGCTCGCCGCCTCCGGCGTGAGTCTCGGCGTGCACCAGGAGGACCTCCCCCTCTGGCTCGAGGGGCTGGGATGAGCGCCATCATCGCCGCGCTGCCGTATCCGTTCGACCTCGGGTTCATGGAGCGAGCCCTCGTCGCCGGCGTCATCGTCGGGATCTTCGCGCCGATGATCGGGACGTTCGTCGTCCAGCGCCGGATGTCGCTCATCGGGGACGGGATCGGGCACGTCGCGTTCGCCGGCGTCGGGGCCGGACTCGTCCTTGGGGTGTCGCCGGTCTGGGCCGCGCTCGCCCTCGCGGTCGCGGGCGCGCTCGGGGTGGAGTGGCTCCGGTCCCGGCGAGCCGCGACCGGCGACCTCGCGCTCGCGCTGTTCTTCTTCTCGGGCATCGCGGCGGGCGTCGTCCTCGTGAGCATCGGGGGAGGGCTCGACGCGAGCCTGCTCGGCTACCTCTTCGGCCAGCCGCTCACGGTCGACGACGGCGAGATCGTGACGATCGTCGCGCTCGGCGTGGTCGTCGTGTCGGTGGTGCTCGTGCTCCGGCGGTCGATGTTCTCGGTCGTCACGGACGAGGAATGGTCGCGCGTGGCCGGGCTCCCGGTGGGGTTGCTGAACTCCACCCTCGCGGTGCTCATCGCGGTCTCGGTCGTGGCGGCGATGCGCATCGTCGGGATCCTGCTCATCGCCGCGCTCATGGTGCTGCCGGTGGCGAGCGGTCAGCTCGTCGCGCGCTCGTTCCGCGGAACGATGTGGTGGAGCGTCGCGTTCGGCGTCGCGTCGGTGATCGCCGGGCTGGCGGCGTCGAGGATCTGGGGGGTGGCGCCGGGCGGTGCGATCGTGCTGATCTCGGCGGCGGCGTTCGGCGTCCTTGCCATCGCCCGCCGCGGGGCGATGCCGAGGATCCCGGCGGAGGGAGCGGGCCTGTGATCGCCGATCCGCACGCGGTCGCCGAGGATCGGCTGCGCGCCGTCGGTCGGCGCTACACGACGAAGCGCCGTGCGCTCGTCGCCTCGCTCGCCGCCGCGACGAAGCCGCTCGCCGTCCCGGATCTCGTCTCGGTCTCGCGCGGTCTGCCGCAGAGCTCGCTCTACCGGAACCTGGCGATGCTCGAACAGGCGGGCGTCGTCCATCGCGTCGTCACCGACGAGGAGTTCGCCCGGTACGAGCTGTCCGAGGACCTCACGCAGCACCACCATCACCTCGTGTGCCGGAGCTGCGGGGCGGTGGAGGACGTCCTCGTCCCGCCGACGTTCGAGCGTCAGGTGCAGCGGACGCTCTCGGCGATCGAGGATCGCACCGGGTTCTCGGCGGTGAGCCACCGATTGGATCTCATCGGCACGTGCCGAACGTGCGGAGGAGACGTCGGGTAGCGGTGCGGGCGGGTTGGGTTGTCGATCGTGCGGGCGTCGTGTTTCGTATCCGCGCCGTGTCCCCCCGCCGTGCCTTCGCGCTGCTCTCCGTCGTGCTCGTGATCGGCGTGGCCTGCTCGGGCGAGGAGGGCGGCGGATCCGGGCCGACCTCGCCGGCCGCGACGAATGCCGCGAGCTCCCAGGAAACCGAGCTCGAACAGGGCAGTCCGGAGGCCCTCGCCTGCGCGCTTCCCCACGAATGGCTGCTCCGGACGTGGCGTGGTCATCGAGACGATCGCAGCGCCGACATCCAGATCCTGCCGATCGAGCCCGACTTCGTGGGTTCGGGCCTCCCCCACGTCGGCCCGTGGGACTACGCACAGGACATCCCGATGCTCTGGTTCGGGCCGGGCCACGTGGCGGCCTCCGGCGAGGTGGCGCGACCGGTGACGCTGGCCGGGATCGCGCCCACGCAGGCCGCGCTGCTCGGCTTCCCGTTCCGCGCCCCCCACGGTTCGCCGATGGTCGAAGCGGTCGAGGGCAACCCGTCGCCGCCGAGGCTCATCGTCACGATCGTGTGGGACGCGGGCGGTCGCAACGTCCTGGACCGATGGCCGAACGACTGGCCCTACCTCCGGTCCCTCATCCCGCAGGGCACCTGGTACGAGCGCGCGACGGTCGGGACGAGCCCGACCTCGACGGCGCAGACGCACGCGACGATGGGCACCGGAGCCTTCCCGGAGGCGCACGGGCTCGTCGCCCACCGGCTGCGGATCGGTCCGGACATCACGACGCCCTGGGATCAGGGTCCCGCGTATCTCATCGAGCCGACGCTCGGTGACCTGTACGACGTCGCGATGGACAACGAGCCGGTGGTCGGCGAGCTCGGCACGGTCAGCATCCACCTCGGCATGCTCGGGCACGGCTCCATGTGGGGGGGAGGCGACCAGGACATCGCCGCGGTTCGCGAGAAGGTCGGCGCGGAGACGCTCGGAGCCGAGGGCTTCGAGTGGAACCTCACCCCGGCCCTTCGTCCGTACTACCGGTTCCCGACCTACCTCAACGACATCGGCGGGTTCGAGCAGGACGTCCGGGCCCTGGATGCCGCGGACGGCTCCGTCGACGGACGCTGGCGGTCGCACGAGATCGACGCGCTCCTTCAGGGGTTCGACACGCCGGCGCGGATCCCGTACCAGACGCGCGTCCTCGAGGCGCTCATCGTCCGCGAGCAGTTCGGGGAGGACGACGTCCCGGACCTGCTGTTCGTGAACTACAAGATGATCGATTACATCAGCCACGTCTGGACGCTGAACAGCCCGGAGATGCGCGACGCCGTTCGCGCCCAGGACGAGTCGCTCCAGGACCTGGTGACGTTCCTGAACCGGCAGGTGGGCGAGGGCGAGTGGGTGCTCGCGCTCACCGCCGATCACGGCTCGCTGCCCGACCCGCAGGTGACGGGGGCGTTCCAGATCTCGACCGGGCCGATCGCGGCCGGGATCAACGCGACCTTCGACACGGACGGCGACGACACGAAGCTCGTCGACCTCATCCAGCCGACGCAGATCTTCGTGAACACCGACGAGCTCGAGCAGAACGGACACACGCTCGCGGAGGTCTCCGAGTGGATCATGGGCCTGACGAAGGGCCAGACCGCGCTCCCGGGCGTCGCCGTCCCGCCCGCGGAGGCCGGCGACCCGGTCTTCCAGGCCGCGTTCCCCTCGGAGATCATGCACGACCTCCCGTGCCTGCCCGAGGCGCGGGCGTGAGACGCCCGGCGCTCGTCGTCGTCCTCGCTGCGGCGTTGCTGGGGAGTTGCACGGGCTCGGACGCGCCAGGCTCGGATCCACCGGCGTCCGATCCGCCGGTGTCCGGTCCAGTTACCGGCGATGCGCCCGAAGTCAGCTCGACCTCGGATCCGGGCGAGGCGACCTCGACCGGCTCGACCGCCGTCGCTCTGGCAGAGCCCGCCGAGGGAGTCCTCGCTCGAGCGGCCTGCGGGCTCCCGCACCGGCAGCTCGTTCGCGTGTGGCGCGGGACCGACCCGGATCGATCGGGCCAGATCGCCTTCGTGCCCCGGGAGCCGAACTTCGTCGGCACGAACTTCCCGCACTCGGGACCGTGGGACTACCTCCAGGACGTGCCGTTGTTCTGGCTCGGCCCCGGGATCGTCCCGCCCGTCGGGCGCGTCGACCGACCGGTCACGGTCGCGGACATCGCCCCCACGCAGGCGAGGCTGCTGGGGTTCGACTTCGAGGCCCCGGACGGCCGGGCGCTCCGGGAGATCACCGCGCCGGCCGCGCCGCCTCCGCTCATCGTGACCCTCGTCTGGGACGCCGGCGGGACGAGCCTGCTCGACACGTATCCGGGCGATTGGCCCGAGCTGGCCTCCCGGATCCCCGACGGCGTCTGGTACGAGCACGCGAGCGTGGGCTCGTCGCCGTCGATCACGCCGGCGACCCACGCGACGATCGGGACGGGCGCCTTTCCGATGCACACCGGCCAGACCGACGGTGAGTTCCTCATCGGCGACGACCTCGTCCGCGCGGGAGCGCTCGGACCCGTGCTGTTGATGAAGCCGACGCTGGCCGATCTCTACGACCGCGCGATGGACAACGAGCCGCTCGTCGGCGCCCTGGCGAGCGTGACCTGGCACCTGAACATGGCGAGTCACGGAGCGCTGTGGGGCGGTGGTGACCGGGACATCGCGGTCCTTCGCGTCCCGGTCGAGGCGGACAACGAGGGAGCCGAGGGAACGATCTGGAACCTGCAGCGGAAGAACGAGCCGTTCTACGAGTTCCCGAGGTACGTGAACGACCTGCCGCCGCTGTCCTCCTACACGGACGAGATCGACCGGGCCGACGGCGCGCTCGACGGCCGGTGGCGCGACAACTCGATCGAGCAGAGCGAACTGGGATGGGCCACGCCGGCTCGGATCCCGTACCAGGGCCGGATGGTGGAGGAGGTGATCGCGCGCGAGGGCTTCGGTGACGACGACGTGCCCGACCTGCTGTTCGTGAACTTCAAGGCGATCGATCACGTCAGCCATCTGTGGAGCCTGAACAGTCCCGAGATGCAGGACACCCTGCGGTGGCAGGACCGCGACTTCGGACGCTTCGTGCGGTTCCTGGACCGGGAGGTCGGGCGCGGGCGCTGGGTGATCGCGCTCACGGCCGATCACGGCTCGCAGTTCGACCCGGCCGTGTCCGGGGCGTTCGCCGTGAACCCGAACCACCTCGAGGACGACCTGGTCGAGGCGTTCCCCGTCTCGGGCGAGGGGGACCTGATCACGGCGGTCCGAACCAGCCAGATCTACCTCGACGAGGACGTCATGGACGCGAACGGGTACACGCTCGAGGAGATCGCCGGGTTCCTCCTGCGCTACACGAAGGCGCAGGGCAGCTCCGAAGGACCCGAGGCCGTTCCCGAGCTCGAGCGCGACGACCCGGTCTTCGACGCGGCGTTCCCGATCTCCATGCTGGCGAACCTGGACTGCCTGCCGGAGGCACGCGCCTGAGCCGGCATCGAGCCGCCGCCGCGCTCCTCGCGTTCGCGTTCGCGGCCTGCACGGGCGGCGAGCCGCCGCGCGAGCCCACCCAGCCGACGGGCCGGAGCGGCCCCGCGGTGGAGGTGCCCGAGGACGTGTCCGGGCGGGCGCTCGCGCGAGCGGCGTGCGAGGCCACCTCCCACGAGGTCCTGCTGCGGAGCCAGCGCGGGATCCGGCTCGATCGCGGCGGCGACGTCCAGATCATCCCGGTGGAGCCGAACTTCGTGAGCGCCGGGCTCACCCACGCCACCCCGTTCGACCCCACGCAGGACGTGCCGCTGTTCCTCTACGGGCCCGGGTTCGTCCGGCCGGGGCGGTACGAGGAGCCCGTGACGCTCGCCGACGTCGCCCCCACGACGGCGGCCCTGCTGAAGTTCGCGTTCGACGCGCCCGACGGCGCGGCGCAGACCCAGGCCCTGCTGCCGGAGGCCGAACGGGCGCTGCCCGCGCTCGTCGTCACGGTCGTGTGGGACTCGGGCGGGATGGACGTGCTCGATCGCTGGCCCGACGCGTGGTCGTACCTGCGATCGCTCGAGGAGGGGGGCGCTTGGTTCGGGCAGGCCACGGTCGGCGCGTCGCCGTCGAACACCCCGGTGGCGCACGCGACGATCGGCACCGGCGCGTTCCCCGACCGTCACGGGCTCGTCGACGAGTACATCCGGGTCGGCGGCCAGATGCAGAAGCCGAACGCGATCGGCCCCGGGTTCCTCGTCGAGCCGACGATGGCCGACCTGTACGACGTCGCCATGGGCAACGAGCCGAAGGTCGGCGTCGTCGCGACGCTCGCGGCGCACGTCATGATGATGAGCCACGGATCCCAGTGGGGAGGCGCCGACCGCGATCTCGCGGTCACGCGCGAGAAGGAGTTCGCCGAGACCGCCGGCGCCGAGAGCGTCTCGTGGAACCTCACGAGGGGCATGGCGCCGTTCTACGAGCTCCCGGGGTACGTGAACGACCTGCCCCCGCTGGAGGACTACCTGGACGACGTCGATCGGATCGACGGGGCCCTCGACGGCACGTGGCGGGGCAACGACATCGCGCAGCTCTCGGGCGGCTTCGACACGCCGGCCCGGACGCCGTTCCAGCAGACCCTCGTCGAGACCGTGATCGAGCGTGAGGGGTTCGGGGACGACGACGTGCCGGACCTGCTCTACGTGAACTACAAGGCGATCGACACGATCGGGCACAAGTTCAGCGCCGACGGCGTGGAGATGGCGGACGCGGTCGCCACCCAGGACGCCGCGCTCGAGCGGTTCGTCGCGTTCCTCGACGGGACCGTCGGCGCCGGGCGCTGGGCGATGGTGCTCCTGGCCGACCACGGGACCCAGCGAGATCCCGAGCGGTCGGGCGCGTTCATGATCGATATCGCCAAGCTCGAGTCCGGGATCACCCGCACCTTCGACGACGACGACGAGACGCCCGTGCTGGAGCGGGTCCGGCCGACGCAGGTCTGGCTCGACCGCGACGAGCTCGAGGCGAACGGGTTCACGCTCGAGCAGGTCTCGCGATGGTTCCTCGACCTGACGCAGGAGGACACCTACAAGGGTCAGCATCTGCCCGAGCCCGGCCACGAGGACGATCCGGTGTTCGCCGCCGCGCTGCCCTCGTCCGTGATGACGCATCTCCCGTGTCTGCGACGAGCCTCCGGCTGATGGCGATCCGCGGGAGCCGTGGTCGAGGGATCCTCGCCCTCCTGCTCGTCCCGCTGGCGTTCGCGGCGTGCGTCCGGCAACCCGCCGTCGAGCCGCAGGACGGCGTCCCGGCCGCCGCGCCGCAGGAGCGACCTCCGGACGTCGTCGTCGTCCTCACGGACGATCAGCGCTGGGACACGTTGTGGTCGATGCCGACGGTCCAGCGCGAGCTCGTCGACCACGGCGTCACGTTCACGAACGCGTTCGTGGTCAACCCGCTCTGCTGTCCGAGCCGGGCGAGCATCCTCACCGGGCGCTACTCGCACGGGACCGGCGTGTACCTGAACCGGGGCAAGCACGGCGGCTTCAACGCCTTCGACGACACCTCGACGGTCGCGACCTGGCTCGACGACGCCGGGTACGAGACGGCCCTGGCGGGCAAGTACATGAACAAGTACCGGGACGCGTCCTACGTCCCGCCGGGATGGGACCGGTGGGCGGCGTTCCTGGGACCGAACGGCTACTACGACTACTCGCTCGCCGTCGACGGCGCGGCTCGCGACTTCGGCTCGCGCGTCCGCGAGTACTCGACCGACGTGCTCGCGCGGTGGTCGAGCCGGTTCATCCGTTCGGTTCCCGAGGACGAGCCGCTGTTCCTCATGTTCGCGCCCTACGCCCCGCACAAGCACGCCGTCCCGGCTCGCCGTGACGAGGGAACGTTCGACGGGTTCAGGCGGTGGCGCACGCCCGGCTACGACGAGACGAACGTCCGCGACAAGCCGCCGTACGTTCGCTCGAAACCGAGGGTCCGCCCGGGTCGCGCCGACCGCCTGGCCATCGAGGCTCGTCGCGAGTACGAGTCGCTCGGAGCCGTGGACGACGCGGTCGGCAGGCTCGTCGAGGCGCTCGAGGAGACGGGGCGCCTGTCGACGACCTTGCTCGTGTTCATGAGCGACAACGGCGTCGCCTGGGGCGAGCATCGATGGACGTACAAGCTCGTTCCCTACGAGGAGAGCATCCGGGTCCCGATGGTCGTCCGCTTCGACCCCCTGGTCGACCAGCCACGCCAGGACCCGAACCTCGTGCTCAACATCGACCTGGCCCCGACGATCGGGGCGCTCAGCGGGATCGGCGCCCGGGCGATGGACGGGCGCTCGCTGGTCCCGCTGCTCGACGAGGGGGGAGGGGGCGCGCCCTGGCGCCTCGACTTCCTCATCGAGAACCTGCGCTTCGACCGGGGCGGCAAGGACGTCGTCCCCACGTACTGCGCCGTCCGGTCGCGCCGGGCGCTCTACGTCGCGTATCGAGGGGGGTTCGAGGAGCTCTACGACCTCGACCGCGACCCGTTCCAGATGCGCAACGTCGCCGGTCAGAACCTCCCGATCCTGGACGCGATGCGCGCCCGGGTCGCCGAGCTCTGCGATCCGCCGCCTCCGTCGGATCCCAGATGACCGGGCCGAGGCTGCGTATGCTCTTGGCGCCCGCACGCCCCCCCGAGGCCGCAACGGGCCGAACGACCGGCGAGGTCGACGCAGCGAGAAAGGATCGTAGGTGGCCGTAACGGACGACGCGCGCGTGCAGGACGTGGTCGAGGTCGGCGAGCCGCCCCGCCGCGGGCGCCTGTCGAGCCCGCTCGTCCTCGTCGCGGCGATCGCGATCCTGCTCCTCGCGTTCGGGTGGACGTTCCTGCGCGATCCGTCGATCAGCGCACCGACGCGCGACCCCGCCTGGTACACGTGGCGCTCGAACCTGATGATGAACGACGACCCCGGCCTCATCGCGGGCGACTGGGGTCCGCTGCACATGTTCGGCGGGGGCTACCGCGTCACGGTGCCCATGTACGGCTCGATCCTGCAGCGCGTGGTCGGGATCGACCTGTACACGTTCAGCGCGTTCATGATGATCGGCGTGCCCGTGCTCACGGGCCTCGCGCTCGGCGCCTTCTCGTGGCGCACCCACCGCGACCCGCTCCTGTTCCTGCTCGTGATGTTGGCGACGGCGGCGCTGTTCATGACGACGCCGTACGTCGGGTATCTCGACAACATCACCGTCCTGTACTTCCTCTCGCTCATCCTGGCGTTCTTCGCTCCGGGCCGAACCTCGTGGGGTGCCCGATCCGCGATGTTCCTGTTCGGCATCGCGGCCGCGTTCACGCATCCGACGACGTGCGTGATCTTCGGCGCCTCGCTCATGGCGGTGTTCGTGCTGCGGGTCCTCACGAGCCGGTTCCATCTCGGTCCACCGCTACGAGAGCTCGGGCCCTCGTTGATGTCGGCGGGGTTCGGGATGATCTTCGGGCTCGCCACCTGGCTCCTGGGACCGTGGGGGGTGGCGGGTTCGCTCGCCGACGCCGCGTTGCCGCCGCCGTACACGAAGGACGCCTTCATGAAGCGGCTCGCCGGTTGGGTCGACTCGCTCCAACCGGCCATCATCGTGCCGCTCGTGCTCCTCGCGATCGGCTGGACGATCTGGCACGCGCGCCGCGACCGGGAGCCCTCGGACCAGTTCGGAACGTTGTCCGCGATGTTGCTGCTGCCGTTCCTCGGGATCTTCGGGTTCGTCGCGGCCACCTATCCCTACTACCGCTTCATGAACGCGACGATGGCGCTGTTCGCGCTCGTCGGCTTGGGCTCCTACGTCGCGATCCGGTGGCTCTGGAAACGGGACGGGCTCGCGAAGATCGTCGGCGCGCTCGCGTCGGTGGCGATCGTCGCGTCGCTCGTGTTCATCTGGGTCGACGGCCGGCAGGTGTCGCACTGGGCCGATCCCGACAGCCAGTGGATCGACCAGGCGACGCGAACCTCGCTCGAGGCGGCGCGCGCCGTCGTCGAGGGCGAACCGACCGACCGGCCGATCGTGTTCATCGTGAACTACGGCGACGCGTACCAGGCGTACGGATGGTCGAAGACGTTCACGAACGTGTCGCGGACCGGCCTGCCAGGCGATGCCGTGAAGCGCTCGATGACGTACTTCGGCAGCGCCGAGGACTTCCTCGCCGACCGGCCCACCGAGCTCACGAACGCCACGTACAACCAGATGTCCGAGGTGTTCCACGAGGAGCTCTCGAACCTGCGCGAGGACATCACGGGACCGCCGATCGCGTTCCTCATCCGCCAGTTCAACGAGGGGACCGTGAACGAGGAGCTGCTCGACGCGGCGCCCGAGCACCTCGTCCCGCTCGGCGACGACATCGCGGTCGTCACCGGCGAGGGGTTGACGACGCCCTCGGCGGCCTCGATCGAGGCGGCCAGGGCGGCCGAGGCGGAGGTGGCCGCGTTCTACGAGCAGCATCCGGGGCCGTTCGACAACCTCGGGCACACCCTGTGGGTCGTGTTCGCCCTCGCCCTGCTGCTCGTCGTCCCGGGAGCGCTGGCGGCCCGCTGGTTCGGGCTCGACGACCCGTGGCTGCGCATCGCCCTCGTTCCGGGCATCTCGATCACGCTCACGGTGCTCGCGGGCATCCTCGTCGTCGCCGTCACCCGCGCCCCGTTCGGGGTCGCCCACGGGTGGGCCTCGCTCGGGCTGGCGGCCGCGTTCGCTGCCGTCCTGCGGTTCGGGAGGGCCCCCATCCTGCGCGTCCTCGACGGGTTCGGGCGCTTCTTCACCTCGATGTTCTCGGTCTTCTCGAACGCGGACTTCGCCGCGCTCATGGGCGTGCAGTTCCTCGCGCTGGCGGCCGACGGGCTCATCCGCGGGTCGATCGCGAAGTCGATCGCGTTCGGCGGGCAGGAGGGCTTCGACGTCACGACCGTGCCGAACGCCGACTACCTGCTGAAGGTCGTGCTCGCGCTCTACATCCCCTACACGTTCATCAGCCCGTTCATCGGCGTGTTCATCGACCGCTTCGAGCGCCGTCGCGTGTTGTCGGTGTCGAACGTCGCGTCCGCCGTGATCATCGCGCTCGTGGCCGCCGCGGTGCTCCTGCCGCTCGGGGACGGGACGTCGGAGGGACGCCTCGGGGTCACGGCCGGGCTCATCCTCGGGATGCTCGTGATGCAGGGGTGCGTCCGGATCGTGCTCGCGGTGAAGTCCGCGGCGCTGCCCGACGTCCTGTCCGGCCGTGACCTGCTCCAGGGCAACGGTCTCTCGCAGGCCGGAGGGGCGCTGTTCCAGGTCCTCGGGGCCGGCCTCGCGTTCGGCCTCGGCGCCGCCATGCCGTCGTGGATCGTCGTGGTGGCCGGCGCCGGCGTGCTCGTCGCGGCGGCGTTCGTGGCCCGGCGGATCCAGCGGATGGAGGCCACGCCCCACGAGCAGAGCTTCGGCCAGGAGGCCAGGCGCATCCTGCACGACGTGGCCGACGGGATCCGGGAGGTGTGGTCGAGGCCGGCGGGCGCGCTCGGCCTCGTCTCGTTCCAGATGATCCGCTACCAGTTCTGGGGCTTCACGCTGTTCGTCTTCGCGCTGTACGCGAAGAACCTCGTCGAGGGCGGGACCGCGGACACGATGGCGCTCGGGCTCGTGGGAGGACTCGGGTTCGTCGGTGGCGCGCTCGGCATGGTCCTGGCGCAGAAGTGGAAGGACTCCGTGCCGCCGATCCGCCTGCTCCTCGGCTCGATGGCCCTGCTCGGCGCCGGCACGGTGGTCTTCGGGTGGTGGGTGACGCTCGCCGGGTTCGCCGGGCTCCTGTTCTCGGGGTTCTTCTCGTTCTTCGTGGCGAAGATCTCGGCCGACACGATCATGCAGCAGGCCATGCCGGACGATTTCCGTGGACGCGCGTTCGCGCTGTTCGACATCGCCTACAACCTCGGGTTCATCGTGCCGGCGCTGATCCTGTCGTTCGTGTGGATCGAGAACGATCCGGCCCGCGTCCGGGCGATCCTCGTCGTCTCGGGCGCCGTGTTCCTCGTGCTCACCGCCCTCGTGTGGCGATGGTCGCGCCGGATCGCCGATCGGTTCGCGCCCCAGGACGATCTCGTGGAGGTGAGCTGAATGGAGCCGTTCCCGACACCCGACCCCATCTCCGCGGCCGCCGAGTACCAGCGCTACCTCGTCGGTCTCGTCGGCGACGAGGATCCCGCCGTCGTGCAGGGCGCAGGCCCGGCGGCATGGCGCGCGCTCGTCGACCGGGCCGGCGACCGCGTGTCCCGCCGCCCCGAACCGGAGGAGTGGTCGGTCCTCGAGTGCCTCGGTCACGCCATGGACGCCGAGATCGTCGCGTCCGGGCGATACCGCTGGATCCTGGCCCAGGACGAGCCGCCGCTCGTCGGCTACGACCAGGATCGGTGGGTCGACCGCCTGCACGGAGCCGACGACGACGCCGAGGAGATGCTCGCCGCGCTCGAGGCGCTCCGGCTGCGGAACCTCTCGCTGTGGTCGCGGTCGTCGCCGGAGGATCGGGCGCGCGTCGGCATGCACAGCGAGCGTGGCCCGGAGAGCTACGACCTCACGTTCCGCATGATCGCCGGACACGACCGGTTCCACCTCGCGCAGGGCGAGCGGGCCCTGGCCGCGCTCGGCTGACCCGGGGCCGGTCCGCCTCGTCGCGATGCCCGAGGTCCGAACCGAGGACGCGATCCTCTACTGCGAGGTCGACGGCGCCGGGCAACCGGTGACCGTCCTCGCCCACGGGCTGACGAACAACCGGAACGAGCTCGCCGCGTTCACCCCGCTCGTTCCCGGCACGAAGGTCCGGTTCGACTTCCGGGGGCACGGGCGGTCGACCTCACCGGACCGGGGCTACCGCTTCGAGGACTTCGCGCGGGACCTCGACGCCGTCGCGGCCGCGTTCGAGGCCACGGTGGCGGTCGGGACCTCCTTGGGCGCCGGTGCCCTCGGCAACCTCGTGTGCCGCGTGCCCGATCGATTCGAGCGGATGATCTGGCTCCTGCCGGCCGGGCTCGACGGGCCGTTCGCGCTGAGACATCGGTATCACGGCCTCGCCGGCGACATCGAGGGCAAGACCCCGCAGGAGGCGCTCGAGGCCGTGCTGGCCGACCCGGCTCGCGCCGCCGAGTATCTGGAGACCCCGTGGCGGCTCGAGATCGATCGGGTGCTCTGGGAGCACGACGATCCCGACGGCCTGGCTCGCGCGGTGCGCGGCGCCGTCGACGACTGGCCGATCCCCGATCGGGAGATGCTCCGCGACGTCGCGATCCCGACGCTCATCGTCTGCATCGAGGGGGACGAGGTCCATCCGGCCGAGCTGGGCCGGATCCTGGCCGGCCTGCTGCCGAACGCGGAGCTCGTCGTGTTCGAGAGCCAGCAGGCCCTGTTCGACGGCATCCCGGAGCTCGTCGCGCGGGCCGCCGCGTTCATCGCCGGCTGAGGGGAGAGCCGGTCGTCGATGGTTCGGGGGGTTCAGCCGGCCGGTGCCGTCGCGTGGCGTTCGCGTCGCCCGTCGGCGTGCGGGGCGACGCCCGTCGGCACGACGACCGTGAACGTGCTGCCCTGACCGGGGTGGCTCGTGACCTCGATCCGGCCGCCCAGGTCGTCGACGAGACCCCTCGACAGATGGAGTCCGAGCCCGACCCCTCCGACCCGGCGTGTGGCGGACTGATCGAGCTGGTGGAAGCGCTCGAAGATCGCCTCCTGGTGGTCGGGGTCGATCCCGACCCCTCGGTCGGTGACCCACACGCGGAACCCCTCGGGGCCGATGACGGCTCCGACCTCGATCGGCGAACCCGCGGGCGAGTACTTCAACGCGTTGTCGATGAGGTTGAGCAGGATCTCGCCGATCCGCCCGCGATCGGTCTCCACCGGCCGTCCGGGCGGGATGTCGATCGTGACGCGCGTGGCGGCGCCCGGCACCTCCGCGACCACCGCGCGCGTCACCGCCGCCAGGTCGACGCGCTCGATCGTCAGGGGTCGCTTGCCGTCCTCGAGATGCGCGGCGGACAGCAGGTTCGTGATGAGGCGCATGAGCCGGCGGGTCTGTCCCTCGGCCGCGTCGATGAACTCGGCGCGCACCGCGGGATCGCCGCCGAGGCTCGGGTTCCGAAGCGTGGCGAGGGACCCGATGATCGAGGTGAGCGGCGTTCGGAGCTCGTGCGAGGCGGCAGCCACGAAGTCGTCCTTCTTCTGGTGCAGGTCGCGCAGCTCCGCCACCGTCTCCTGCTCGCGCTGGAGGAGCTCGTTCAGCCGCTCGTTGCGCCGGCGAAGTTCCTTCGAGGCCTTCAGGGCGATGGGCAGCAGGAGCCCGTACAGGAGCGCGAGCGCCAGCGCCACGATGATCGCGATGCGGCGGACGACCTCGTCGATCTCGTCCTGGATGAACGCGTAGTCCTGATAGAGCTCGGCGACCGCGCTCGGCTCCTCGCCGGGGCCGGTGCGGAGCGGCGCGTAGGTGAAGAAGAGCTTGTCGGCGAGCTCCCGCTCGAGGACGTTCTCCTCCGCGGCGAGGTCGGAGACCCCGGCCTCGATGTGACCCTCCGCGACCTCCTCGAGCTCGGACTCCTCCTCGGCGAACCGCATGCCGACGAGCTCGGGCTCGTCCGAGTACACGATCGTCCCGTCGAGGCGCCAGATCTTGACCCGAACGGTCTGTCCGTCCGAGAGCACGAGGTCGTGGACGATGTCGTCGGCGAGGGCGTAGGAGGAACCGGTGAGCGGCGTCGACAGATCGAGGTCCGCGAGCGCGGGGGCGAGCACCGACTGGGTGACGAACATCGCGTGACGCGCGCCGTTGATCTCGGCTCGCTCGCGCGCGTGCCGGACCATGAGGAAGAAGGCACCGGCGCCGACGAGCACGCACGCCGCGAGGCTCGCCACGGCGAACCGAAGCACCAGACGGGGCTCACGCGTCCCGGCCATCCGAGCATGTATCGGACCGCGGCGAACCCGGCCTGAGCGGGGGCGTTCGGTAGGCTCTGCGCGTGACCGAGCAGCTGTTCGCCACCGATGCCTACGCGCGGTCGTGCGAGGCCGTCGTGGCCGAGGTGGGGGATGGCCGGGTCGTGCTCGATCGAACCGTGTTCTACGCGCGAGGCGGCGGCCAGCCCGGCGACACCGGATCGCTGACGTGGGCCGCAGGCTCGGTCGCGGTCACCGACACCCGCAAGGAGGATGGCCGTCTCGTGCACGTCGTCGAGGGTGATGCGCCGCCGCTCGGGACTGCCGTGACGGCCGAGATCGACTGGGGCCGAAGGCACGTCCTCATGCGCACCCACACGGCCCTGCACGCCCTGTCGGGCATCGTGTTCCGCGACTACGGGGTCAAGGTCACCGGCGGGAACATGGAGCCCGGCGTCGCGCGGATGGACTTCGAGCTCGAGACGATCACGGCCGAGTTCGGCCGCGAGGTCGAGGAGCGGCTGAACCGCGAGCTCGGCGCCGATCGGCCCGTGAAGGTCTCCTTCCTCCCGCGCGCCGAGGCGCTCTCCGATCCGGACCTCATTCGCACGAAGGTCAACCTCATCCCCGAGTCCGTCGACCCGATCCGGGTGATCGAGATCGAGGGCCTCGACAAGCAGGCCGACGGAGGAACGCACGTCCGCTCCACCGGCGAGGTCGGCACGGTGCGCGTCGCCAAGACGGAGAACAAGGGCAAGTCGTTTAAGCGGATGCGGATCGAGCTCGTCGAAGCGTGAGCGATCGGCACTCGCGGCCCGATGTCCGGGGTGGAGGCGCCGCCGCCCTGTCGGCCGTGTTCTTCGGCTCGATCATCATCTGGGGACGCCAGCTCCTCGAGCGTGGTCTGCCCGTCGAGACGATGCTGTCGATTCGGTTCGCGCTCGGTGGCCTCGTCCTGTTGGCCGGTCTGCTGATCCTGCGCCGGCCGGTGCTCGCCGAGCCCGGCGAGCGCGGTCGTCTCCTCGCGCTCGCCCTGTTCGGGTACGCGATCGAGGCGAGCCTGTTCTTCACGGGCACGCAGCACGGCACGGTTGCGGCCGTGACGTTGCTCTTCTTCACGTATCCCGTGTTCGTGACCGTGTGGGCGTGGGCGCTCGGCGGCCACGTGCCGGCCCGGCTCACGATCGTGTCGCTCGTGTGCGCCGTCGCGGGGGCGGCCGTGGTCGTGGGGGCGGGCGCCGGACTGTCCATCGACGGCGTCGGTGTGGTCCTGGCCTTCGCGACGGCCCTCACGTACAGCGTCTACCTGACGGGAGCCGACGTGCTCATCTCGCGGACGAACCCGATGACGAGCGCCCTGTGGATCAGCGCCGGCGCCTCGCTCGGTCTGTTCGTGTTCGCGAACGTCGTGGGGCACTGGCAGATGCCGTCGGGGGCGGCGGAGTGGGCGCCGCTCGTCGGGATGGGGCTCGCCTCCGCCGCCGCGTTCTTCTTCCTCATGGAGGCGCTCGACCGGATCGGCGCGGTCCGCACGGCGATCGTCTCGGCGCTCGAGCCGCTGGCGGCCGCGGTGCTGGGATTCGTGTTCCTCGACGAGTCCGTCACGATCGGCGTCGCGGTCGGCGGTCTGCTCATCCTCGCCGGAGCCATCCTGGCCAGCGTGGCGCGGGCACCCGCCACGCAGGAGACCGCGGTCCGTGGCTCCGGCGATCCCTGATCGAC
Organism: Actinomycetota bacterium; assembly: GCA_036555645.1. Classification (GTDB taxonomy): domain Bacteria; phylum Actinomycetota; class UBA4738; order UBA4738; family HRBIN12; genus DASSJM01. The sequence goes on along the minus strand of DATBLA010000158.1, from coordinate 9,378 downwards.
GGGCCTCGTCCTCGGGAATGCTGTCCTGGTCTTTGCCCGTCGTTAACCCACCGGCGGGTACCGTCGTTGCCATGCGGAAGATCGCGACCACGGCGCTGGCGCTCCTTTTGCTTTCGGCGTGTGCCGGAGGCGAGGAGTCGCCGACCGGCCCGACCGACGACCCTCGCACGACCACGTCCGGCGAAGCGACGCTCGGTGACACGGGAAGCGCGCCGCAGCACGCGCCGCGATCCGACCCGCGTGAGGGCGGACTCGAGGTCGGCCTCGGTGAGTGGGCTCTCACCCTGGAGGCCGGGGCGATCCGGCCGGGCCGCGTGACGTTCGTGGTCGCGAACCGGGGGACGATCGGCCACGGGTTCGAGATCGAGCTGGAGGGCGAAGACGACTCGAGCGGCTCCGGGAGCGGCGACGAGGACGGCATCAAGGCCGAGACGAACCTGCTCCAGCCCGGCGATCGCACCGAGCTGACCCTCGATCTCGCGCCCGGCCTGTACAAGGTGGAGTGCCTCGTGGACGGGCACGACGACCTCGGCATGGAGGGATTCCTCGAGGTCAGGGCGAACGCGCCCCTCGTCCGGACCGAAACCGCGTCGGCGGACTCGATCGCGATCGAGACCTTCGCGTTCGACCCGCCCGAGCTCCGGGTCGTGGTCGGCACCGAGGTGACGTGGACGAACGAGGACCCGACGCAGCACACGGTCACCGCCACGGACGGAGCCTTCGACTCCGGTGTCCTGGACCAGGGCCAGTCGTTCTCGTTCACCGTCGAGACCAACGGTCCCGTCACCTACGCGTGCGTCATCCACCCCGACATGACGGGAACCCTCGTCGGGACCTGAGCCTCCGTCGGACCCGAGCGCTCAGGGGCCGGCCAGGACGGCGATCGCGGTGACCGCCGCGTAGATCGCAAGGCCGCCCACGACGAGCATGAGGCGGAGCGAGGCCTGGATCGGCGAGCGCCCGAACGCGTAGTAGGCGATCGGTCCGAGCAGTGGCACCGCAAGGACCACGATCATCCACAGGATGCGCGTGCGGTTCGGGACGGCGTCCTGGCGCACGAGATCCCACAGCGCGATCGAGACCCACGCCGAGTAGACGACGAGCGGCAGGACGTACGCGTACAGGCCGACGAGCACGCCCCACCAGCTGGTGGCGAGCGGGATCCCGAGCACGGTGACCTCCTGGGAGACGTCGGAGGACGCGGGCACGTCGAGCGCGCGCGCGTCCCGGATGCGGACGGGTTCGGGGACCGTCCCCGCGATCGCGGGGTTCGGCGGCGCGCTCTCGGCGCCCGGCATCTGCTCCTGCGGCGGCGGGGGCGGCTGCGCTCGCCAGTCGCCGACCTCGGGCTCGCCGAGCGCGGCCTCGAGGAACCGTTCGAGCGGCCCGAACACGGCTCCGAGCGATCCGCCGGGGATGCGCGCGAGCGGCGATCCGCACCCCGATCGCCACTCGATCGCGGCGGGCAGGCTCGAGGAGTGGGTGTTGTTCGAGAAGCAGTCGCCGCCGGCGCTCGGAGCGAGGAGGGCGAGATCGGCGTCGCCGGACGATCGCACGACGTTGTCTCGGATCTCGTTCTCCTGCGTCAGCCACAGGGTCTCGTCGGCCGAGGGGGCCAGGGCGATGCCGAACGTCTCGTGGTTCTCGACGAGGTTCTGCGTCACCAGGTTGTCGCGCCCGCCGTTCACGAGGATGCCGATCCCGAACGCCGGGTACTGCAGGTCGAACGACGGCGCGGCGCGGTCGTTGTTGTCGTGCACCCAATTGCCGGCGATCACCGCGTCGCGCTGCGGAGTTCGCCGCTCGCTGTCGAGCGTGTTCGGGACGATGCCCGCGAGGTTGTCCCGCCATTCCGAGTTGACGACGAGCAGCTCGCCCCCTGCGTTCGTGCCCGAGTAGCCGATCGCGTTGTGCTCGGCCAGCACGTCGGTGATCACGGCGTGACAGGGGAAGCACTGTCCGATGTAGAAGCCGGAGTCGGGGTGACCGCTCGCGTAGGCGTGGTCGAACTGCCCGTAGGCCGAATCGTACGCGAACAGTCCGTAGTCGCCGTTGTTGAACGCGGTGAGGTAGGACCCGCGGTAGCCGATCACGCTCGACCACAGGAACCCGTTCACGAGGTAGTGCCGCGCGGTCATGTTCTCGACGGCGACGCCGTCGGCCTCGAACACCGCGATGCCGGTGTCGAGCTCGAAGCCTCCCTCGAGCACCACCTCGTTGCGATCGAGCCCGCGGATCGTGAGGAACGGCGTGGTGACGACGACCGCCTCGCGGTAGACACCGGGCGAGACGAGCACGATCCCGCCCGGTTCGGCAGCATCGACGGCGGCCTGGATCGTCGGACGATCCTGCGGGACACGGATCTCGGGGCCGGGCAGTCCCGGCGGGGTCTCCCGACCGGGCCCGACCGGGACGGTCTGGCTCGGGACGGAGGCCTCCCCGACGAGGACGAGGCCGGTCATCCCGACCCCCGGCGCGCCGTGCAGCGAGCAGTGGAAGGGGAACGCGCCCTCGATCGGGAAGGCGCGCGACGTGGTCTCGCCGGGCTCGACGCGCCCGGAGGCGAACGACCCGTCATCGGCGGTGACGTCGTGCGTGGCGCGACCCTCGTTCGCCCACTCGACCTCGCCGCCGACGGGGATGCGGACGATCCGGGGGGTGAACACGTTGTCGAGCATCTCGACCCGTCGAGCGCCCTCCGGTTCGGCCTCGGCGCGCGCCGGGAGCAGGAGGAGCGCGACGACGGGGAGGATCCCGGCGGCCCGCAGGCACCCGCGCATCGCCGGCGAGGCTAGCACCGGTGTTCGCCGCGGCCGTGGAGCGGTACCGTTGCAGGTCCATGGCCACCGAACGGCTCTCCGCGCTCGACGCCTCGTTCCTGTACCTGGAGCGGCCCGCGATGCACATGCACGTCGCCGGGCTCTCGGTGCTCGATCCCTCGACGCGGCCGGACGGACGGCTGCGATTCGAGGACGTCGAATCGGTCATCGCCTCCCGGCTCCATCTCGCCCCGAGACTTCGGCAGCGGATCAAGATGGTGCCCTACGGTCTCGCGCTCCCGGTGTGGGTCGACGACGCGGCCTTCGACCTCGACTTCCACGTGCGCCGCGCCGCGCTGCCCGGTCCCGGCGGACGGGTCGAGCTCGCCGAGCAGGCGCAGCGCATCCTCTCCCGGCCCCTGGACCGCTCGAAGCCGCTGTGGGAGCTCTACGTGATCGAGGGGCTGGAGGACGGGCACGTCGCCACGCTCATGAAGGTCCACCACGCGATGATCGACGGCCTGTCCGGCATGCACCTGACGGCCGCCCTGTTCGACCTGTCGCCGGAGTCGCGCGTCGTGGAGCCGCCGCCCGCCTGGACGCCCGAGCCCGAACCCTCCTCCCAGGACCTGCTGCAGCAGGCGACCGAGTCGCTCTTCGCGCACCCCGTGCAGGCCGTCATGGCCGGGGTGGACGCGCTGCGGCGATCGCCGGCCATCGCCGCGCTGGAAGCCGGGGCCGTGCTCGGAGGGCTTCGCAGCATCTTCGACATGGGGTCGCGGCCGGTGTCGCCGTTCGACGTGCAGATCGGCCCCAACCGGCGGTTCGCGATCACGGAGGCGCCGCTCCAGCGGTTCAAGGAGATCAAGGATCGGCTCGGCGGAACCGTGAACGACGCCGTCCTCGCGGCGATCGGCGGCGCGCTCTACCGCGTGCTCCGCGAGCGCAAGGAGCCCACCCGCGGCCGCTCCCTGCGCGTCATGGTCCCGGTCTCGGTCGTCGGCGGGCGGGACGCCTCCCTCGGCAACCGGGTCGCGCCGGCCTTCGTCGACCTGCCGGTCGGCGCGATGGGAGCCAAACGACGGCTCTCGCTCGTCCGCGAAGGGACCCAGCACCTGAAGGAGTCCATGATGGCGATGGGCGCGGACGCGATCATCGGGCTCGGCGCCTACGCGCCGGGCGGGCTCCTCGCGGCCGCCGCCAGGCTGGCCAGCCGCGGACCGTGGTTCAACCTCGTGGTCTCGAACGTCCCCGGCCCGCCGCAGCCGCTCTACCTGGCCGGCGCCCGGCTCGTCGCGCAGTACCCCTCACTCCCGCTCGGGGAGAACTCCGCCCTGTCGATCGCGTGCACGTCGATCGGCGGAACGATGGCGTTCGGTCTCACCGGCGACTGGGACGGGGTCCCCGACATCCAGCGTCTGGCGTTCGCGCTCGACGAATCGATCGCGGAGCTGTCGAAGGCCGCGGGCCTCTAGGCCCGCTCGATCCCGCGAGCAAGCCAGTCCTCGACGGCTCGGAGCCACCGCTCCGGCGCCTCCATCTGGGGGACGTGCCCGACCCTTGGCAAGCGCACGACGTCCCAGTCGGGGCGCATCCGCACGGCGGCCTCCGCGTATCCGAGCGGGACCAGCCGGTCCGCCCGCCCGTGGAGCACGAGCACGGGGCACGAGACGGACTCGACGATCCACGACGCCACCTCCCGGCGCCGGCCGAGCGACATGAGCGACCGCGCCGCCTCCAGGAACGCCGCTCCGGCGTCCTCGTCGGCCTGGTGCCGGATCAGTTGCTCGACGTGCAGGCGGACGAGGTCGGGCGGGATCCTCGAGGGGTCGGCCGCGATGATCCGAAGGCCGAGCTCGACGGCTCGCTCGGCCTCCAGCCGCGTGAGCCGCTGGCGCGAGGCCCATTCGCCGACGCGCGGGATCCGGTACAGCGCGAACCCGAGCATCACGATCGGCGCCGGCAGCGCGCCTCGAGCGAACGGGAAGACCGAGTTCGAAAGGACGAGCGCCTCGACCCGGTCGGGCTCGAGCGCCGCCTCGAGCATCGACACGCCGCCGCCCATCGAGTTCCCGACGAGCACGACCGGCCCTCCTCCGGCGAGCGATTCGATGCCCCCCGACACGACCGACCGGAGATCGCTCACACGGCTGCGCCGGCCCGCGCGCGGCGTCCGGCCGAAGCCCGGCAGGTCCAGCGCGACGACGCGCCCGTGCCGCGCCAGCCCGGGGGCCACCGCGAGCCAGGACAGGAGCGATCCGCCGAGCCCGTGGACGAGCAGGAACGTGCGCCCGGGCGGACCGTCCCACTCGACGTAGTGGACCGGCCCCTCCAGGTCGACGAACCGACTCGGCGGAAGCTCGATCTCCATGCTCGGTCTCAAGGGCCCTCGCTGGCGCGTTCTCGTCCCATGATGCCCGGACGGGGCGGCCGGCGAGCGAGGGCAGTCCGCCGCAAGACCGCGGTCCGAGCCGGTCGGTACACTCGCCGCATGCCGCTCGTCCGACTCCGGCCCCCGCTGCGAGAGCTCGCGGACGGGTCCCGCGAGGTGCAGGTCGAGGGCGCCACCGTCGCCGAGATCCTCAGGGGACTCGAACGCGAGTACCCGAAGCTCGGCGGGTGGGTCCTGGACGATCGCGGACGCGTGCGCGAGCACGTGGCCGTGTTCGTGGAGGGCGAGCGGGTAGATGGAGATGCCGCGGTCTCGGCCACGGAGCGTCTCGAGATCATCGGAGCGGTCTCCGGCGGCGCGGCCGACGCGGACGCGCCGTCCGAGCTCCTCGTGGGGACGAAGAAGGGCCTGTTCGTCCTCCGCGGCGCTCGCGACGGCGAGATGTCGATCGCGGCACGGGCGTTCTCGGGCAACGCGGTCGAGTACGCGATCCGCGATCCTCGGACCGGCCGGTACCTCGCGAGCGTCACCCACGGCCACTACGGCCCACGCGTGTTCGTGGCCGACGATCCCACGGGCGAGTGGGAGCAGACCGACGGGCCGCGCTTTCCCGAGGACGCCGACGCGACCGTCGAGCGCATCTGGGTGATCGCGCCCGGCGAGGAAGACGGGCAGTTGTTCGCCGGGGTCGCGCCGGCGGCGCTGTTCGAGAGCCGGGACGCGGGCGCCACCTGGCAGCTCAACCGCGGGATGTGGGATCAACCCACGCGCCCGTCGTGGCAGCCGGGGGCCGGCGGTCTCGCGCTCCATTCGATCTGCACGTGGCCGGGCGACCCCTCCCGACTGGCGATCGGCATCTCCGCGGTGGGCGTGTGGCTGAGCGAGGACGCAGGGGCGACGTGGAGCCACGGCAACGCGGGGTTGGTTCCCCGCTACATCCCCGAGGAGGCCCGCGGCGACACGATCACGCTGTGCGTGCACAACATGCATCGCGCGCCGCTTCGGCCCGAACGCCTGTTCATGCAGTTCCACGGCGGCGTCTACCGCTCGGACGACGCGGGAGCATCGTGGATCCCGATCGCCGAGGGGCTGCCCTCCGACTTCGGCTTCCCGCTGGTCATCGATCCCCAGGACCCGGATGCCGCCTACGTGATCCCCCTGAACGCCGACGTGGACCGGATCTCCGCGGAGGCCCGCCTGCGCGTGTTCGAGACCCGCGACGCCGGCGAATCCTGGTCCGGGCGGACGTCGGGGCTCCCGCAGGAAGACGCCTACCTGACGATCCTGAGGCAGGCGTTCGGGCGGGACGAACGGGACCCGATGGGCCTGTGGTTCGGGGCCACATCCGGGGACGTCTACGGATCGGCCGACGCCGGCCGGACGTGGCGTCTCGTGGCCTCCGACCTCGCCCCGGTGCTCTCCGTCCGCGCTGCCTGAGGCAGCGGCGCGCCCCAGGGCTCCCCGAGCTTGCGGATCGAGCGTAAACACGGGAATAGGGGGTATCTCCACGAGGTCTACACACGGGAGGGCCTTTACAGGAGCGCTGGGGTGCAGATACCATGGCTGCCCGGTGGCCCGGGGAGGCCAGTTTTTTTGCGCCCCGGGCCCTATCCACCGAGAGCAGTCCCGAAGACCTCTGCGGAGCGCAGCACACCCCCGCTCCGGGGCTTCGAGGGGAGAGTGAACGATGCCAGAACCCGCACGCCCGCTCGGAACGGATGACGCCGACGACCTCCGGCTGTACCTGGAGGCGGCGGCGCGCGAGCCGCTCCTCACGAAGGAGGAGGAGGTCGAGCTCGCCATCCTGATCGAGCACGGCAAGGAGGCCGAGGAGCGCCTGCGCGCCGGCCGCCTGCGTTCGGAGAAGTCGATCATGAAGTCGCGCCAGGAGGTCCGCAAGGCCGAGGCCGCCCGGCAGCGGTTCATCATGGCCAACCTCCGCCTGGTGGTCTCGGTCGCCAGGAAGTACCAGGGGCAGGGTCTCCCGCTCCTGGACCTCATCCAGGAGGGCAACATCGGCCTCATGCGCGCGGTCGAGCTGTTCGACTGGCGCCGGGGCTTCAAGTTCTCGACCTACGCGACGTGGTGGATCCGCCAGGGGATCACCCGGGCGATCGCCGACCGGTCGCGTTCGATCAGGCTGCCGGTCCACATCCACGACCGCCTCCGCAAGCTCAACCGGACGCGGTTCCAGTTCGCGCAGTCGATGGGTCGCGAGCCCAGCCGAGACGAGCTGGCCAAGGCGCTCGACACGACGGTCGAGGAGATCGACGACCTGACCGAGATGGGACGTCGCGAGCCGCTGTCGCTCCAGTCGCCGGTCGGCGAGGACACCGAGCTCGGCGACCTCATCGAGGAGGTCGACTCGGACGCGGCGTTCAACGAGGTCGAGGACGCGCTGCTGCGCGAGGAGATCGGCACCGCCGTGGACCGCGTGCTCGACGAGCGCGAGCGTCACGTCGTCGCGCTTCGGTACGGGCTCGAGAACGGGCAGCCGCTTTCGCTCCGCGAGACCGGCAAGGTCCTCGGCCTGTCGGGCGAGCGCGTCCGGCTCATCGAGCGCGAGGCGCTGCGCAAGCTCCGCGACTCGAACCTGATCTCCGCCGTCGCGGCGATCTGACCGTGGGCGAACCGGGGCCGCTCAGGCCTCGGCGAGCCCCCGGGCATCGGCCACCTGCTTGGCGATCTCGGTCATCACGTCCTCGGTGAACAGCCGGACGTCCTCGACCGATCCGGGATCCCCGCGCGGCGTGATCGGCGCGCCGTAGGAGATCGCCACCGTCCGTCTCCACGGACGCCCGAGATGGAGCCCGGCCTTGGGCCACCGGCCCTGGGTTCCCCAGATCCCGACCGGGATGACGGGCGCCCCGGTCGTGAGCGCGATGCGGGACACCCCCGCCCGGCCCCGCTGGAGCTCGCCCTCCGGATCGTCCCCGACACGTCCCTCCGGGAAGATGCCGGCGAGCGCCCCCGCCCGGACGGCTCGGATCGCGACGTCGAGCGCGTCCTCGTCGCCGATCCCGCGGCGCAGGGGGATCTGCCGGTACAGCCGGAGCGCCCAGGCCACCGTGGCCTTGCGGAAGAACTCGGCCGCGACGAGGAACCGGGTCATCCGGCGGGCGCGCTCCCCGGTCACGAGCGCCAACACCACCCCGTCGAGCGCGGACAGGTGGTTGGCCGCCACGATCGCCGGCCCGGACTCGGGAACGTGATCGGCGCCGGCGATCCTCAGCCGGAACAGGACCCGCCAGAGCACGCCGACGATCACCAGACCGAACCGCCACCACCCGTTGAGGTCGCCCCGACGAGCCACGGCCGGATGCTACCGGTGGAGGTGACGGTAGGATGCCGCCCGCCGAGCCGATCGAGGGGAGCCATCGATGGACGTCGCATCCCTGCGGGACCACGCATCCACCCGGCAGGAGGCCTTCGTCGATGCCCTGCGCGAGATGGTGAACGTCGACTGCGGCTCGTACACCCCGGAGGGCGTGAACGTGATCGCCGACCTCTGCCAGCGCCGGTTCGAGGCCGGCGGCTGGACGGTGGACCGGCGCGCGCACGAGCCCGCGGACGGGGACGAGCGCCTGGGCGACCTCGTCGTCGGGCGCCTCGCCGGGAGCGGCGGCCCCCGCCTGCTCATGATCGGCCACACGGACACCGTGTTCGATCCGGGCACCGTCGCCGAGCGCCCGTTCCGGATCGACGGCGACCGTGCCCTCGGTCCCGGCGTGTCGGACATGAAGGGTGGTCTGCTGACGGGGTTCTTCGCGATCGAGACGCTGCAGGCCGTCGGCTTCGATGGGTTCGGCTCGGTCACCTACGTCTGCAACCCGGACGAGGAGATCGGTTCTCCCTGGTCCCACGAGACGATCCGGACCGAGGCGGGGGAGGCCGACGTCGCGCTCGTCCTCGAGGGCGCTCGCGAGAACGGCGACATCGTCTCCTCCCGCAAGGGCGTCTCGGACTACAGCCTCGAGATCGTGGGCCGCGCCGCGCACGCCGGGGTGGAGCCCGAGCGTGGCCGCAGCGCGATCCTGGAGGCGGCGCACAAGACCGTCGCCCTCCAGGCGCTGAACGGCCGCTGGCCGGGCGTGACGGTGAACGTCGGGCTCGTGAGCGGCGGCACCCGGCCGAACGTCGTGGCCGAGCGCTGCGTGCTCGAGGTGGACGTCCGGTCGCCGGAGGAGACCACGTTCCGCGAGGCGGAGGCGGCGGTCGAGGCGATCG
>DATBLA010000157.1:0-1657 GCA_036555645.1 Actinomycetota bacterium | reverse complement strand
GACCTCGGCGACGTCCATCTGCGCCTTCTGGAGACGTCCCGAGTAGTCCCAGTTCACGGACTGCCACCGCGTGAACTGGTCGAGCACCCACACGCCGGACTGGCGAGCGCCGTTGCCGCTTCGCCCGTTCCCCCCGAACGGGAGGTGCGCCTCGGCGCCCGTGGTCGAGTTGTTCACGCTCACCATCCCGGCCGAGATGCGCTCGCGGAACCGGAACACGTTGAGCGGGTCGCGCGTGTAGATCGAGGACGACAACCCGTACCCGTGGCCGTTCGCGAGCGCCATCGCCTCGTCGAAGTCCGAGAACGTCGCGACGCCGACGATCGGCCCGAACGTCTCCTGTTTGTAGAGGTCGTCGCCGGGCGTGACGCCGTCGACGATCGTCGGATGGACGTAGAGCCCGGCCTCGGGATCGCCGACGAACCCCGCCCGCGGGTTCGACGCGGTGATCCGGCCGGTCCCGCTCGAGCCGTGGAGCGCGTGGTGCGGCTGCACCCAGTCGAGCCACCCGAGGAACCGGTCGCAGAAGCGCGAGGAGATCATCGGCCCGTAGAGCACGTCCTCGAACGGGTCGCCGATCGCCGCCGACTCGACCGCCGCGGAAAAGCGCGAGAGGAACTCGTCGTGGACCTGCTCGTCGACGATGACGGTGCCGAGCGACGTGCAGCGCTGCCCCGCAGTCCCGAACCCGCTGAACAGCGCGCCCTCGACGGCCAGGTCGAGGTCGGCGTCGCGCATGACGACGAGCGGGTTCTTCCCGCCGAGCTCGAGGCACGGCGTCTGGAGATGGCGCCCGCAGAGCTCGCCGATCCGGCGCCCGACGTCGCTCGAGCCGGTAAATCCGACCTTGTCGACCAGGCCCGCCTCCAGCGCCTGGCCGAGGCCCTCGAACGTCGAGGGGCCGTCGGCGAGCACCATGTTGAAGACACCGTCGGGGATGCCCGCGTGCAGGAACAGCTGCGCGAGGGCCTCCGAGGTCGCCGGGGCGTACTCGGCCGGCTTCCAGACCACCGCGTTGCCGCAGAGCAGCGCGGGCACGAGGTACCAGGAGGGAACCGCGACCGGGAAGTTGCCGGCCGTGACGATCGCCGCCACGCCGATCGGGACCCGGAACGTGAACAGCTGCTTGTCCGGCAGCTCCGACGGAACCGTCATCCCGTACAGGCGGCGGCCTTCGGAGGCGAAGAACGTGCAGGTGTCGACGACCTCCTGCACGGAGCCACGCGCCTCGGCGATCGGCTTGCCGATCTCGCGCGTCAGCGTTCGGGCGAGCGCCTCCGCGTTGTCCTCGACGAGCCGGCCGAGCTGCTGGACGGCCCGGCCGCGAACGGGGGCCGGCGTGTGAGCCCACTGTGCGTGGGCCTCGCGCGCGACCCGGCAGGCCTCGACGAGCGTGGTCGCGTCGCCGAGCCGCGCGGTCGCCACGACCTGGTCGAGATGCGCCGGGTCCGCAACGTCGATCGTCCCGCCGGGAGCGCCCTCGGGCGGGCGGCCGCCGATCAGCGAGGAGACCGTGCGGGACACGCCGCTCATCCTACGTCGCGTTGCCGAGGCGGTCGCCGGCTGGAACGATGTGCGCGGATGGCACCGACCCGACGGCCCACGATCGATCTGCTCGCCCGCGTGCCGCTGTTCGCCGACCTGTCTCGCGCGCACC
>DATBLA010000156.1:0-25486 GCA_036555645.1 Actinomycetota bacterium | reverse complement strand
ACCCGCGCAGGTCCTCGGCGCCGAACGAGGTCCGCGGTTGGGACCGGTGGAACACGCGGTCGATCCACGAGCGCCGGCCGCCGTGCCACGCGACGGCCCGGGCGACGGAGTCCCTCCTCGCGTCGCGGCGCTTCTGCTGCTGGTTGAGATCGCAGGGCAGGTGGGTGATCTGCGGCGAGATCACGGCCTCATCCCTTCTCCGGATGGAGCTCGCGCAGATCGAACTCGGGATCGGCGAGCAGCGCGCGATCCGGTCGCATGCTCGCGGCGATGAGCGGCATCGACCGGCGAACGTCGAACTTGCGATTCATGCTGAACGTCGACAGGAGCTGACCCTCCTTCAGCAGGAACGCCGAGAAGCTTCGATCCTCGATGCTGCCCCGTACGACCGTGTCGTCCCACTCGGTGGCGAACCCGGCCATCTGGATGTTCACATCGTACTGATCGGACCAGAACCAGTGCGGGTCGTCGAAGACCTCGTCCGCGCCGAGCAGGTTCGTCGCGACGTGCTCGCCCATCTTCACGGCGTTGTCGAAGTGCTCGACCCGGACCGGGCCGAACACCGGGTGGTCGTGGCGCGCGACGTCGCCGATGGCCCACACGCCCTCGGTCGCCGTGCGAAGCGTGGCGTCCACCGGGATGCCGTTGTCGACCGGCACGTCGTCGCCGGCGACATCGGTGACGGGCTCCACGCCCACCCCGACGAGCGCGAAGTCGGCCTCGACCCGGCGGCCCTCGGTCGTGACGAGCGCCTCGAACCGCCCGTCGCCCTCGAAGCGCTCGGCCCCCTCGTGGAAATGCATCTCGACGCCGTGGTCGCGATGCAACCCCTCGATCGCGCGCCCGAGCTCGGGCCCCAGAACCCGTTCGAGGGTGGTCCCGAAGAACTCGACCACCGTCACGTCCAGGCCGAGGAGTCGGAGCGACGCCGCGACCTCGGCGCCGATGAACCCCATCCCGACGAGCACGGCCTTCGAGCCGGCGGCCGCGGCGGCCTTGATCGCGTCGGCGTCGGGGGCGAAGCGCAGGTCGAACACTCCCGGCAGATCGATGCCGGGCAGCGACGGGTGACGGTTCCGCGAGCCCGTCGCGATGACGACCTGGTCGAACCGGACGGGGTCCCCCTCGTCGAGCTCGACGACGCGTTCGGCGACGTTGACGCGCCGGGCGCGAACCCCGAAGCGCGCGTCGACCGCGTTGTCCGCGTACCAGTCCGGTTCGCGAACGAGATGGTGGTCGGACTCGCCGCGCAGATACTCCTTCGACAGCGGCGGCCGCTCGTAGGGCGGCATCGGCTCGGCTCCGAGCAGGACGAGGTCGCCGTCGAACCCCTGCTCGCGAAGCGCTCCGGCGGCCGAGGCTCCGGCCAGGCCGGCGCCGACGATGACGATCGCGCTCACTCGTCCGTCATGAGCACGCGGAGCTCGCCGTCCTCCTCGCGGACCTCGAACACGCCAACCGGATCGGTCGCCGGTCCCTGCACCGCCTCACCGGTGGTCACGTCGAACTGGCTGCCGTGGCATGGGCACTCGACGATCGTGCCGTCCAGGTCGCCTTCGGCCAGCGAGCACTGCTGGTGGGTGCACACGTCGTCGAACGCGTGGAGATCGCCCTCGACGTTGGCGACGGCCACCTGCCGGTCCCCCGCTCCGAACGACTGGATCTCACCCGCCCCGACCTCGCCCGCCGACCCGACCTTCACCCATCCCGACATCGCCGCTCCTCCCAGGTCCGGTGGACCCCGATTGTTTCACCTCTCCCCGCGCCTGCGCGCGACGAACTCGGGCGTGAGGTACCCGATGACGGCCACGAGATACAGCAGGGCCAGGATCAGGAACCCGGTTCGGAAGTCGATCGGCGTGAGCGCCGGGACGAGGGCGCCGCCGACCCATGCGAGCTGGAAGATCACCTCGTAGCGGACGAACACGCGGCCGTGCGCTCCACCGGGAGCGAGCCGCTGCATGAGGGTCTGGAACGCGAGGCGGCCGAGCTCGGAGGCGGCGCCGACCGCGATCGCGAACAGCACGAGCACGGGCAGCTCGAAGGCGAAGAACGACAGCGTGGCCCCGATCCCGGCCCCGATGAGGCAGCCGACGACGACGGCCTCCTCCCGGATGCCCGCCGGCAGGCGCGGAGCGATGAGGTCGCCGACGAACCCTCCCGCCATCGCCGCCGCCCCGAGCACCGCGAACCACCACGTGGGCTCGCCGCTTCGCCGCAGCCCGAATGCCAGCGCGAACAGGAGGAAGCCGCTCGCCGCCCGCAGGCCGGCGGCGCCGATCGCCGGCGCCGTGAGCTGAGGGATCGCCCCGGTCTTCGACACCTCCCCCTGCCCGCTCCGAATCCGCGGATGCGGCAGCCGGAGATTCAGGAGCGCGGCGACCCCGTAGGCGGCGGCCGCGCCGTACAGCGTCGCCTGGGCGCCGCCGAGCTTGAGCAGGACGAACGCGGGTCCCGCCGCGAGCACGGCGCCGCCGACCGCGATCCGGCCCAGGCGCGCGTTCGCCCGCACGAGCCCCTCGTTCGGACCGGCGTACGCGACCGCGAGACCGTTCTTCGTGATGCCGTGGACCTTGCTGAGCGCGAGCAGGAGGAACGCGCACGGGAACAGGAGCAGCGTGCCGAACCGGGGCGCCGCGTAGACACAGACGAGCGCTCGACCGACCGCGGCGCCGAACGAGATCGCCCGCCGCGGTCCGGCCCGGTCGAGCAGGGGCACGAGCAGCGGACCGGCGAGCGCGAGCGGCGCGAGCGTCAGCGCGAGGTAGGCGGCGACCTTCACCTCGGCCTCGGGTGGCGGGATCTCGAAGAAGATCGAACCGGCAAGCGCGATCGCCACGAAGGCGTCCCCGGCGACGCTTCCCATGTGCGCGAGCCCGTACGTGTCGAGCGGGTCGTCCGAGCGCCACATCCGCGCGAGCGGCCGGAACAGGATCTCGACGAGCCCGACGATCCCGAGCAGGATCAGCTGCCACCACGGGTACCGCTTGGGCCTGGCGTTCTCGACCCTCACCGGCCCATGAGGCTCAGGGCGCGGAGAGGCGCTCGAGCAGCAGCTCTCGCACGGCGCGAGGGTTGGCCGCGCCGCCGGACTTCTTCATGACCTGACCGAGGACCGCGTTCAGGGCACCCTCCTTGCCCGAGCGGAACTGCTCGACCGGGCCCGGGTTCTCCGCGATCGCCTCGTCGACCCACCCCTCGAGCGACGAGGCGTCGCTCACCTGGACGAGACCGCGGCGCTCGACGATCGCCGCGACCCCCTCGCCGGACTCGAACACGTCCTCGAGCACCTGCTTGGCGCCGCTCTGGGAGATCGTCCCGTCCTCGACGAGCCGCACGAGGTCGGCGACGTGACTCGGTTCGACCCGGACGTCGTCGAGGTCGGCCTTCGCGGCGTTCACGAGTCCGGCCACGTCCTGCGTGATCCAGTTCGCCGCGGCCCTCGGGTCGGCGCCGAGGTCGACGGTCCGCTCGAAGAACCCGGCCATCGCCGGCGATCCGACGAGGATCCTGGACTGCTCGGGAGTGAGCCCGAGCGAGAAGGCGTACCGTTCGCGTCGCGCAGCCGGGAGCTCGGGGAGCGACGAGCGGAGCTCGGCCACCCGCGCCGGCTCGGGCGCGAGCGGCGGCAGGTCGGGCTCCGGGAAGTACCGGTAGTCGAACGCCTCCTCCTTCGAACGCAACGTGTGCGTCGCGCCGCTCTCCTCGTCGAAGTGCCGGGTCTCCTGGACGAGCGGCTCTCCGGCCTCGAGCGCGGATCGCTGCCGCTGCTCCTCGAACCGGAGGGCGCGTTCGAGCGAGCGCGCGGAGTTCAGGTTCTTGATCTCCACCTTCGTCCCGAACGAGGTCTCGCCCGCCCGCCGGCTCGAGATGTTCGCGTCGCAGCGCAGCGAGCCCTCCTCCATCCGCACGTCGGAGACGCCGAGGGCCTCGAGCGTGGCCCGGAGCTCGGCCAGGTACGCCCGCGCCTCCTCCGGCGAGCGCAGGTCGGGCTCGGAGACGACCTCGACCAGCGGGACGCCGGCGCGGTTGTAGTCGACGAGCGCGTAGTCGGCCTGTCCGATCCGGCCCGTCGAGCCCGCGTGCGTGGTCTTGCCGGTGTCCTCCTCCATGTGGACCCGGGTGATCCCGATGGTCCGCGTGTCGCCGTCGACCTCGATCTCCAGGGTTCCGCCCACACACACGGGCAGGTCGTACTGGCTGATCTGGTAGTTCTTCGGCATGTCCGGATAGAAGTAATTCTTGCGGTGGAACCGCGAGTCCGGCGCGATCGCGGAACCGAGCGCGAGCCCGATCCGGACGATCGAGTCGATCGCCGCCTCGTTCGGCACCGGCAGCGACCCGGGGAGCCCAAGGCAGACGGGACACACGTTGGTGTTCGGCGGCGCGCCGAACTCGTTCCGGCACCCGCAGAACATCTTCGACCGGGTCGACAGCTCGACGTGACACTCGAGCCCGATGACGGATTCGAAGGACTCGGCCATGGTCGGCGAAAGACTAGCCGAGGCGCCGACAACGTCCGCCTCCCCTGCGCTCGTGCGCTCGCGTCGGGCGTAACCACCGAACGCAGAAAGCCAGTGACGACACCGGGTCGCCGCCGTATCGTGAGCGGATGGCCCGCGCGCTCGAACCTGTCACCGACCGGGCCGGAGCCTCCTCGAGCGCCGTCTGGGGCGCGCTCGGCGTCGTCTACGTCGTGTGGAGCACGACCTTCGTGGCGATCGCGGTCGTCAACGAGACGCTGCCTCCGATGCTCGCGACCGGCGTGCGATTCCTCGTCGCCGGCGGGGTGCTGCTCCCGATCGCCCTGCGGTTCGGCGATCGCGTCGGCGACCGCCCGCGGGCGGTCCACTGGAGGAGCGCCGCCGTCGTCTCCGCGCTCCTCATGGTCGGCGGCAACGGCGGGATCGTCTGGGCAGAACGGACGATCCCCTCGGGGATGGCGGGCCTGGCGATCGCGACGGTCCCGCTGTGGATGGCGGCGATCGACCGCGTCGTGCTCGGACTGCGCCAGCCACGACTCGTCGTCATGGGGCTCGTCATCGGGTTCGTGGGCACGATCCTGCTCGTCGGCGGCAACGCCCTGGAGGGCGAGGTCCACATGGGCGGGCTCGCGATCGCGCTCGCCGCGGCCGCGAGCTGGGCGACGGGGTCGATCTATCAGCGTCACGCACCGCTCCCCCGCCGCCCGTTCGTCGCCTCGGGGATGGAGATGCTCCTCGCCGCCGGCATCTTCTTCGTGATCGGCTCGGTCGCCGGGGAGCTCGGCAGCGCGGACGGCGACGCAGTGTCGCGGGCGTCGGTGCTCGCGCTCGCCTACCTCGTCGTCGTGGGCTCGTGGATCGGGTTCACCTCGTACCTGTGGCTGCTCAGGGTCGCGCGGACGTCGCTCGTCGCGACCTACGCGTACGTCACCCCGGTGGGCGCGGTCCTGTGTGGGTGGCTGCTGCTGGACGAGTCGCTCACGACGAGCACGCTCGTCGCCGGCGCGCTCATCGTCCTGGCGGTCGTCCTCATCGTCTCGGCCGGCGGGATCGCTCGCACCGATACGTCAAACGAAGGCGATCGCCGCGCGGCCTCAGGCGGCGAGCAGCGCGGGGCGCGCGTCGAACCCGATCGCGACCTCGAGCGCGTGGGCGACACGGAGCAGGGTCGGTTCGGTCAGGACGGGCGAGGTGAGTTGAACGCCGACGGGCAGGCCGGCCTCGTCGAGCCCGGAGGGGAGCGAGATCGCCGGCATCCCGGACAGGTTGGCCGGGATGGTGAACACGTCTGACAGGTACATCGCGAGCGGATCGTTCGCCCGCTCGCCGATGCGGAACGCCGTCGTCGGCGAGGTCGGCGAGACGAGGACGTCGAACTGCTCGAACGCCCGCTCGTAGTCGCGGATGATGAGCGTCCGGACCTTCTGCGCCTGCCCGTAGTACGCCTCGTAGTAGCCGGCCGACAGCGCGTACGTCCCGAGCATGATCCGACGCTTCACCTCGGCGCCGAATCCCGCCCCCCGGGTCCGCATCATCATCTCGATCGAGTCCGCGCCGTCGACCCGCAGGCCGTACCGGACGCCGTCGTAGCGCGCGAGGTTCGACGACGCCTCCGAGGGGGCGATGAGATAGTAGGCCGACAGGGCGTAGTCGGTGTGCGGCAGGGACGCCTCGCCGACCTCGAGGCCGAGGTCCGCGAGGCGCTCGATCGCCGACTGCACGCTCGCGCGCACGCCCGGCTCGACGCCCTCGCCGAACGCCTCCCTCACCACGCCGACCCGGAGCCCCGCGACCTCGTCCTCCAGCCCGATCGCGTAGTCGCGGCGAGGCTCGTCCAGGCTCGTCGCGTCCATCGGGTCCTTGCCGGCGATCGCCGACAGCAGGACGGCGGCGTCACGGACGCTCCGCGTGAACGTCCCGATCGTGTCGAGGGAGGAGGCGAACGCGATGAGCCCGTACCGGCTGACGAGACCGTACGTGGGCTTCAGCCCGACCACGCCGCAGAGCGCCGCGGGCTGGCGGACCGAACCCCCCGTGTCCGTCCCGAGCGCCCACACGGACTGCCCCGACGCGACGGCCGCGGCGCTCCCGCCGCTCGATCCGCCGGGGACCGCCGCGAGATCCCACGGGTTGCGCACCGGGCCGAACGCGGAGTTCTCGTTCGAGGAGCCCATCGCGAACTCGTCGCAGTTCGTCTTGCCGACGAGGACCGCGCCGTCGGCTCGCAGCCGCTCCCACGGCGTCCCGTCGTAGGGCGGGACGTAGGACTCGAGGATCTTCGAGCCGCACGTCGTTCGCACGCCGCGACTCGACAGCACGTCCTTGAGCGCGACCGGGATGCCCGCCGACGGTGGAGCGTCGCCGCCGACGATCCGCGCATCGGCCGCCTCGGCGAGCTCACGCGCGAGGTCGTCGGTCCGCGTGAGGAAGGCGGCCACGCGCCCGTCCACCTCGTCGGACCTGGACCGGCACGAGTCCGCGATCTCGACCGCGGAGGTCTCTCCGCGCCGGAGCATGCCGGCCAGCTCGGAGCCGGTCCGGTCGCACAGCTCGCTCACTCGACCTCCGCGATGCGCGGCACCTTGAACCGGTCGTCCTCGACCTCGGGCGCGTTCGACAGGACGTCGTCGCGGGCGAGCGAGGGCGTCACGTCGTCGGGACGCAGCACGTTCGCGCGCGGGATCGCGTACGCGGTCGGCGGGACCTGATCCGTCGCGACCTCGCCGACCTTCGCCGCGTGCTCGAGGATCGCGCCGAGCTGCTCGCGCAGCTGCGCCTTCTCGGCATCGGTGAGCTCGAGCCGGGCCAGCTTCGCGACGTGATCGATGTCGATCTCGACCGGCATGGCGCGCAGTCTAGCCTCGGCCAGGCGCCGCGCGGCCGGCGCTAGCGGAACAGGCCGAACCGCGGCTCGACCTGCCGGGCGATGGAGGCCGCCATGAGGGCGTTGCCGACCAGCCACACGTCGGTGACGGGCCCGACGCCGCCGGGCACCGGCGTGATGGCCTCGGCCTTGGCCGCGACGCTGTCGAAGTCGAGGTCGCCGACCATCCGCGTCTTCCCGGTCGCCTCGTCCTTCACCGCGTGGATGCCGACGTCGACCGCGACGACGCCGTCCTTCACCATGTCGCCGTCGACGATGCCCCGCACGCCCGCCGCGACGATGAGGATGTCGGCCCGGCTCGTGTAGGCCTCGAGCGGCTGGGTTCGGCTGTGGCAGGCGATGACCGTCGCGTTGCGCTGGAGCCCGAGCATCTGGGCCGGCTTGCCGACGCTGTTCGAACGCCCCACGACGACGAGGGTCTTGCCCGCGTAGAAGGCCGCGTGCCCGCGCCCGGTCGAGTCCGCATAGGCGTCGAGGAGGTAGAAGCAGGACGCGGGGGTCGAGGGAAGGAACCGTGGCCGTCCCTGCGCGAGCAGGCCGGTGTTCAACGGGTGGACCGCCTCGATGTCCTTCAACGGATCGACGGCGCTGTTCATCTCGGCCTCGGGGATCTGCGGCGGGAGCGGGTGCAGCACGAGGATGCCGGTGATGCGCGGATCGGCGTTCAGCTTCCCGAGCGTCGCCACGACGTCGGCGAGCTCGATGTCGTCGGGCAGGCGCTCGCACACGTAGCGGTACTCGAGGCTCTCCGCGAGCCGGCGCACGTGCTTCTCGTAGGCCTGCGCGTCGTAGGACTCGCCGATCACGATCGTGGCCAGGCCGGGACGCACCTCGGACAGGCGCAGGACCTGGAGCTCGTCCGCGATGCTCTGCCGAAGCTGCTCGGCGATCGCGTTGCCGTCGATCACGGTGGCCGTCACGCGGACCCTCCTGCCGGATCCGGGAATCCTGTCACAGGTTCCCGGCGCTCACGCCTGCCCGAGGCGGACCAGGAACTCGGCCTCGTCGATCGTCTCGATGCCGAGCTCCTCCGCCCTGGCGGCCTTCGTCCCCGCGTTCTCCCCGACCACGACGAAGTCGGTGCGCTTGGACACGCCCGAGGCGACCCTGGCGCCCGCCGCCTGCGCCGCTGCGGTCGCCTCCTCGCGCGAGAGGCGGTCCAGCCCGCCGGTGAGCACGATCGTCTTTCCCGCCAGCGGGAGATCGCGCTCCGCCGCGGCCGGGCGCTCGTCGCGCATCCGCACGCCGCTCGAGCGGAGCTTGTCGATCAGCGCTCGGTTCTGCTTGTCGGCGAACCAGGCATGGACGCTGCGCGCGATCTCCGGACCGATCTCCTCGACGTCGTCGATCTCCTGCTCGCTCGCCGAGCCGATCGCGTCGATCGACCCGAACGCGCGCGCCAGGACCTGGGCGACGTGGGTCCCGACGTGACGGATGTTGAGGGCCGTGAGCAGGCGCCAGATCGGCCGGTCCTTCCCTCGCTCGATCGACCCGAGCAGGTTCGCGATCGAGCGGTCGGCGAATCCCGGCAGCTGGGCCAGGTCCTCCGCGGTGAGCGAGAAGATGTCCGCCGGATCGCTCACGAGGCCGCGATCGAGCAGCTGGATGCCGGTCTTGTAGCCGAGTCCCTCGATGTCGAGCGCCCCGCGCGAGGCGAAGCTGAACAGCCACTCGATGTTCTGCGACGGGCACCCGCGCCGGTTCGGGCAGCGCCAGTAGGCCTCGCTCTCCCCGCGGACGAGCGCGGTTCCGCACGAGGGGCAGGTCGTCGGGAACTTCCACCGGCGGCGGCCCTTGCGCCGTCGCGCGAGCACGGGCCCGACGACCTCCGGGATCACGTCGCCCGCGCGCCGGACGATCACGACGTCGCCTTCGCGGACGTCCTTGCGCTTCACCTCGTCCTCGTTGTGCAGGGTCGCGGTCGAGATCGTCACCCCGGCGACCTGCACGGGCTCGAGGAACGCGAACGGCGTGACGATCCCGGTGCGGCCGGTGTGCACGCCGATCTCCCGAAGCGTCGTCGTGCGCTCCTCGGGCGGGAACTTGTACGCGATCGCCCAGCGCGGCGCGTGACTCGTCGCGCCGAGCTCCTGCTGGAGGGCGACCTGATCGACCTTGACGACCGTCCCATCGATCTCCCAGTCGACGCTGTGGCGATGCTCCTCCCAGTGCCGCAGGTAGGCCTCGACGGCGTCGAGGTCCTCCCGAACCTCGGAGGTCGGCGGGACCGGGAGCCCGACCTCCCGGCACCACGCGAGGAAGCTCGAGTGCGCGTCGAACCGGATCCCCGACGCGAACCCGAACGAGTGCACCCACAGCGACAGGGGCCGGGACGCGCTCACCTGCGGGTCCTTCTGACGAAGCGAGCCCGCGGCGGCGTTGCGAGGATTGGCGAACGGCCGCTGCTCCGCCGCGAGGAGGTCCTCGTTCAGCCGCTCGAACGCCTTCACCGGCAGGTAGATCTCGCCGCGGACCTCGAGGGAGTCGGGCGGCTCCTTCGTCAGGAGCCGGGGTGGAACCGTGCGCACGGTGCGGACGTTGGCCGTGATGTCCTCTCCGGTGCGGCCGTCGCCGCGCGTGGCTCCCCGGACGAGAACTCCTCGCTCGTACGTGAGCGCGACCGCGATGCCGTCGATCTTCAGCTCGCACGCGAAGTGAGCCCCGTCTCCCACGCCGCGTTCGACGCGGGTCGCCCACGCCTCGAGCTCCTCGCGACTGAACGCGTTGTCCAGGGAGAGCATCGGCGAGCGGTGCTCGACCGGCGCGAACAGATCGGTCGGGGTGGCGCCGACCCGCTGGGTCGGCGAGTCCGGCACGATGAGCTCGGGGAAGCGATCCTCGATCCCGACGAGCTCCTTCATCAGCTCGTCGTACTCGGCATCGGAGACCTCCGGGTCGTCGAGCACGTGGTAGCGGTACGAGTGGTGATTGAGGAGCTCGCGGAGCTCCTCGACCCGAACCTTGGCCGACGCGAGCTCGCGCTCGGTCGCGGTCGTCATCTCGACCGCTCGCGTCCGATCACGCGGCGATCTCCACGCCGCCGGCGACGCCGATGCGATCGCCCTCGAGCACGAGGCCCCCGAGGACGCCGTTCACCTGCCTCAGGTACGCGAGCGCGCCACGGAACCCGTTGTCCTTGGGCAGGATGGCGCGAACGCCCGCCGCCGCCGCGTCCGCGAGCATGCAGGACTCGGCGATCACGGCAAGGCCGTCGGGACCGTCGGGCCCGCGCCCGCTGAACATCGACACGCCGACCCCACCCTTACGGGGCGGGACGACCAGGGCCACGGGGTCGCTCGAGCCGCGACGCAGCGTCAGCTTCTGTCGCTTGCGCGACAGGATGAAGTAGTCGCCGCCGCAGCTGACCGTCACCTCGGAGACCTCGCGCGCGAGGAATCGCCCCACGTGGTCGGTGACCGCTCCCTGGAACGAGAACATCGGGCCGACGCCGGCGCGCCCCGCCGCGGCCACCATCTCGCGGACGACCTCGGGCGCGTCGGCGGGGACGGTGATCGGGCGCTTCGAGGTTCGGAACTCCGGGTTGCGGATCGCGTACGCGTGCAGCTGCTCCCAGAACGACAGGGCCGCGGCGCGCGACTCCTCGTTGAAGTCCGTCCCCGCCTGGATGTGCAGGGTCATCTCCTGCACCTGGACCTCGAAGGTCCGCGATCGTCGCTTCAGCAGCCTCACCACGGGAGGTGCTCCATCGGCCGATGATATCGGCGCCCGGTGACGGCTTGCGGCCGAGGCTAGCCGTCGGTCACGCGGTCGAACTCGGCCTGGTTGTCGTTCATCGCCCAGAACTCGGCGAGCTTGCCGTCGCGCATGTGCATGACGAAGACGGAGCGCCCGCTCGCCTCGCCCCCGGGGCCCGTGACCGTCACCGTGAGGAGCGCGACGACGTGGTCGTCGTTGGCGACGACGTCGTGCAGGTCCGAGAACCCGAGCTTGACCCCGGCCTCCATCTGCGCGCGGAAACGGTCGAGCGCCGCCGCCTTGCCCACGAAGTCCCCCGAGAACCGATTGTTCCCCGGCGCGTGCCAGGTCACGTCGTCGTGCACCGTCGAGGCGAACGTCTCCCGGTCCCCCGCGTTGAACGCCTCGAGCCCGGTCCGTGCGATCTGCGCGTTCGGATGGTCGGCCATCGCTCCTCCTGCCCTGAAGGGGCGACAGCCTAGGCGGGCGCGACGATGGCGCGCAAACCGATGCCTTCCGGCGCGAGACGCGCGAGACCGCCGGGAATCCCCAGCGGTCTCGCTCGTCGATCAGATCGTCGCCGCACCCACGCAGACCTCGTTCGTGAACAGGTTGCGGGCGCGCGCACGGAACCGATCGGCGCCGCCGCGATCGTTCTCGACGATCCGAAGCTCGAACGAGCCGCTGGCGCCCTGAGTCCGGCGGATCCCGTTGAAGACGAGGTCACCGTCGTGGCGCACCTTCACGCGCCAGCGATCGCCGACCACGTTCTGGTCGACCTCGAACTCGACCTCGAGGCCACCGTCATCTGGCGACAGCTCGAGCTTCCAGTCGCTGCTTCCGCTGCAGGATCCCTGCCGGCTCACGCCATCGTCCCCGGCATTCGCCACGCCGGCGGGCGCGACCGCGAGCATGCCGGCGAGCGCCAGCGCCGCAATGACCTTCTTCATGGCGTCCCTCCTCGTTCCGTCACGGATCGAAGGTAGGCCGAGGGTGACCAAGACCCGGTAAACGCCACCGGTCGATCGGGATAAGACGGACGAGGTCGCTGAGGTCGAGACCGTTCAGCCGTCGCGGACGGGCAGCGACTCGACGATCCGGCCGCCACCGAGGACCTCGTCCCCCCGGTAGACGACGACGCTCTGACCCGGCGCGACCGCCCGCTGCGGGGCCCGGAACTCGACCGAGATGCGGCCGCCGCGTGGCTCGATCACGGCGGGGACGTCCTCACCTCGGTAGCGGATCCGAACCTCGGCCTCGAACGGACCGTCGGGAGGAGGCCCGCCGGACGTCCACGAGACGCGATCGGCCACGAGGCCGCGTCGGGCGAGGAGGTCGGCCGGCCCGACGAAGACGCGACGGGAGGACGCGTCGATTTCCAGCACGTAGCGCGCCTCCGGCGACGAGGCACCGATCCCGCGCCGCTGTCCGATCGTGAACCCCGCGGTCCCCGCGTGGCGCGCGAGCACTCGCCCCTCGGTGTCCACGACCTCGCCCTCACGAAGGAGGTGCGGGGCGAGCGAGCGCAGCGCGGCCGAGGCCTCGCCGCGCGGCGCGAAGCACAGCTCCTGCGAGTCGGGCTTGCTCGCGACCGGCAGGCCGAACCGCTCGGCGAGCGCGCGCGTCGCCGACTTCTCCATCGAGCCGAGCGGGAACCGGGAGCGGGCGAGCTCGCGCTGGCCGAGCATGTGCAGCATGTAGGACTGATCCTTCGTCCGGTCGGTCGCGCGCAGGAGCCGCCATCGCCCGCGATCGGACACGGCACGCGCGTAGTGGCCCGTGGCCACGAGCTCGATGCCGAGCTCGTCGGCTCGACGCAGGAACGCCCCGAACTTGATCTCGCCGTTGCACCGGGCGCAGGGGTTCGGCGTTCGGCCGGCCTCGTGCTCGGCGACGAAATCGGCGACGACCGTACGCTCGAACGCGTCGGTCAGGTCGCAGATCTCGAAGGGGAACCCTCCGATCCGCGCGACCTCCGCGGCGTCCCGGCGGGCGGCGGGCCCACAGCACCCGTGCTCGACCCCGTCGAGGTGGACCAGCCGCATGTGCGAGCCGACGACCTCGTATCCCTGCTCCTGGAGCAGGCAGGCGGCGACCGAGGAGTCGACGCCCCCCGACATCGCGACGAGCACGGAACCCTTGGCCGGCATGGCCCTCGATGCTACGACGCCCGCGAGCACCGGAGGCGATGCTGCCCGCTCGCGGGGGCCGGTATCCTGCCGGGCGGTCGCCGACGCGAAGGGTTCGCATCCATGCAGATCGCGGTCCTGGTGAAGTACGTGCCCGAACCCCAGGGCACGCCGACGATGGGTCCGGACCATCTGCTCGTCCGCGAGGGCGTGGAGGGCGCGCTCGACCCGGGCGACGAGTTCGCGGTCGAGGCCGCGCTCCGCCTCGTCGAGGCGCACGGCGGCGAGGTCACGCTCGTCTCGATGGGACCCGAGGTCGCGAGCGCCGCGATCCGCAAGGGGTTCTCGATGGGCGCGAACGCCGGCGTCCAGGTGACCGATCCCGCGCTTCGCGGGGCGGATGCCCTCGCGACCGCACGGGTGCTCGCGGCCGCGCTCGGGCGCGCGAGCTTCGACCTCGTCCTCGGAGGCGTCGAGTCGACCGACGGGTACACGGGGACGGTCCCGGTCACGGTCGCCGAGCTCCTGGGCCTGCCGAGCGCCACGTTCGCCCGGGCGATCGACGTGCAGGACGGCGCCCTGCGGATCGAACGGCAGACCGAGGCCGGCTACGACGTCGTCACCTGCCCCCTTCCCGCGCTCGCCACGGTGACCGGGAGCGCCGCCGAACCCCGCTACCCCACGTTGAAGGGCATCATGGCCGCCAAGTCGAAGCCGCTCGAGCAGCTCTCGCTCGCCGATCTCGGCATCGCGACGGACGACGTCGCGCCCGCGCAGCGGGTGACCTCGGTCTCGGACGCCCCGCAGAAGGCCGCGGGATCGGTGATCCAGGCCGGCGACGACGCGCCGGCGAAGATCGCCGAGCTCCTGGCCGAGGCGAAGGCGATCTGACCGTGACCTCGGTCTGGGTCGTCGCCGACGTCACGCCGAGCGGGGTGAGCCCGTCCGCGTTCGAGCTCCTCGCGAAGGCCCGGACGCTCGGGGACGAGGTGGCCGCCGTGGCCCTGGGGCCGGGCGCGACCGAGGCCGCGCCGGCGCTCGGCGACCACGGGGCATCGACGGTCTACGCGAGCGACGACGCGGTCTACGCGGACACGCTCGGACGGCCGGCCGCACACGCGCTCCACGAGCTCGTCGCCGGCCACGCCCCCGACCTCGTCCTGTTCTCGACGAGCTACGAGGCCCGCGACGTCGCCGGCCGGCTCCAGGCGAAGCTCGGGTGCACCCTCATGAGCAACGCGAGCGACATCCTCGGGGTCGACGAGGCGCAGACGCAGGTCTTCGGGGGGACCCGGCTCGTGGACGTCGCGCTCGAGGGTCCCACGCCCCGTCTCGTGCTCGTGCGCCCGAAGTCGTTCGTCGCCGAGCCCACCGGCGGCACCGCCGAGGTCGTCCCCGTCGAGACCACCATCCCCGACGAGCTGACGAGCGCGCGGCGCGTGGAGCGCCACGAGGAGGCGGCGCAGGGCCCACGGCTCGAGGACGCCAAGGTCGTCATCGCCGGTGGGCGCGGGCTCCAGGACCCGTCGAACTTCTCCCTGCTCGACGACCTCGCCGCAGCGATCGGCGACGCCGCCGTCGGGGCGAGCCGAGCCGTCGTCGATGCCGGCTGGGTCCCGTACGCCTACCAGGTGGGACAGACCGGCAAGACCGTGAAGCCGGAGGTCTACATCGCGGTCGGCATCAGCGGCGCGACGCAGCACGTCGTCGGCATGAAGGGGGCGAAGCGGATCGTCGCGATCAACAAGGACCCCGATGCCCCGATCTTCCGGCTCGCCGATCTCGGCGTCGTCGGGGACGCGCTCACGCTCGTCCCGAAGCTGATCGAGGAGATCCGCGCCCGAAGGTCCTGATCCGGTGATCGAGGCGCGGTTCGACGATCTGCGGCCCGGGAGCGAGCGATCGTTCGCGCTCGTCGGCCCGGTCGGCGTCCTCGAGGCACGCCGGCCGGACGAGGTCGCCGCGACGATCGAGGCCGCCGAGGCGTCGGCCGGTCGCGGGCTGTGGGTGGGTGGCTTCGTCGCCTACGAGGCGGCCGCCGGCCTCGATCCGGACCTGACCGTTCGAGCCCGAACGCCGCAGGATCCGTTCGCCGACCTCCCGCTCGCGTGGTTCGCGCTGTTCGAGCGGATGGAGCCCGTGGCCGCGCTCGAGCCCCCACGGCCCGAGCCGCCGGAGCATCGGGGGTCGGCCTGGCAGCCCTCGTCCACCCGGGCGTCGTACGACGCGGCGATCGACCGGATCCGCGAGCTCATCGCCGCCGGCGAGACGTACCAGGTCAACCACACCGTGCGACTGCGCGCGCGCATCGAGGGACGCGAGCGCGACTTCTACCGCGACCTCTGCCTCGCCCAGCGCGGAGGGTTCGGCGCCTTCCTCGACCTCGGCCGGTACCGCGTCCTGTCCGCCTCGCCGGAGCTGTTCTTCCGGCTCGACGACGATCGCATCACGACCCGGCCGATGAAGGGCACGGCGCCGCGGGGGCGCTGGTCCGAGGAGGACGAGGCGATCTCGGCGAGCCTCGTGTCCTCGGAGAAGGAGCGGGCGGAGAACGCGATGATCGTCGACCTGCTCCGCAGCGACCTGGGTCGGATCTGCCGCCCCGGGTCCGTCGAGGTCGAGCGGATGTTCGATGCCGAACGGTACGAGACGGTGTGGCAGCTGACGTCGACGATCGTCGGCGACCTCGATCCCGCCGTGTCCGTTCTCGACGTCTTCCGGGCCGTGTTCCCGAGCGGCTCGGTCACCGGCGCGCCGAAGGTTCGGACGACCCGCATCATCGCCGACCTCGAGGACGCGCCACGTGGCCCCTATTGCGGCGCGATCGGCTACCTCGCCCCGCGCGGGGCGGGTGAGCCTCGAGCGAACTTCAACGTCGCCATCCGCACCGTGGTCCTCGACGAGCAGTCCAGGATCGCCGAGTACGGGGTCGGAGGAGGCATCACGTACGACTCCACGGCCGCCGCGGAGTACGACGAGCTGCTCGCGAAGGCTCGCGTCCTCACCGCGACCCGGCCCGCCTTCGAGCTGATCGAGACGATCCCTCACGATGCCGAGGAGGGCTTCCGACATCTCGAGGAGCACCTGTCGCGGATGGCCCGCTCCGCCGCGTTCTTCGGGTACCGGTTCGAACGCGAAGCGGCGCTCGCGGCGCTGAAGGAGGCCGTCGCCCAGCGCGATCGGCCCTGCCGGACCCGTCTCGCCCTCTCGCGCGGCGGGGAGCTCGCCACGGAGGTCACGGATCTCCCGGCGGCCGCCCCGGGCCCGATCCGGGTGGCCCTGGACGACGACCCGGTCGACCCCGCCGACCTCTGGCTGTTCCACAAGACCACCCGGCGGGCGCCCTACGAGCGGCGGCGCGCGCGGCGCCCGGACGTCGACGACGTCCTGCTCGTGAGCGTCGAGGGCGGCGTCACCGAGTCGACGATCGCCAACCTCGCCGTCCGCCTCGACGGGCGCTGGGTGACACCGCCGGTGGAGGCAGGCCTGCTGCCCGGCACCTACCGGGAGGTCCTGCTTCGCGAGGGCAGGCTCACCGAGCGCCGGATCGGCGCCGACGAGCTCCGTGGCGCCGACGAGCTCGCGCTCGTGAGCTCGGTCCGCGGCTGGCGAGCGGCGGTCCTGGTCCCGTGAGCGACCGGGTCCGCACCGTGCATCTCGGCGCCTACACGCACGAGCACGCCGATGCCATCGCGGGCGAGCTCGAACGCGCCGGCATCGTGTGGTGGTACAAGGCGCCCGGCTTCTTCAGCCAGATCTGGGAGCGCAGCGTGCGCCTGTTCGTCGATCGAAGCCGGCTCGAGGAGGCGCGCGCGATCGCCGATCGCGTCCTCGCGAGCGACCCTCACTCCGACGGTGAGGGCTCCTCGTCCGGCCACGCGTAGGGTCGCATCCGATCGCGTTCGAGGGGACACGCGCACAGCGGGCAGCGCGCGGGCTCCTCGTAGACGAGAACGGCGCGCTCGCAGAACGGGCACTGCGCTTCTCGCATCTCCGGCGCGCCCACGGGGTCGTATGCCATGTCGATGGATCCGCTTGGGGGGGAGCGGTCTCAGGAGAGTTGTCGGGAAACCGGGCCACATCCTTGATCGGACGTTCACCTTAGGCCCGACGCCGACGGCCTCCGCGGACGGATCGGTTCCGGCGAACGAGCCCGGACATGGTTCGGGCCCGCGAGCGGCATGCGCTCGCGGGCCCGACGCGGGGGCGGCCTTCCGGGGGGCTAGGCCGCCTCCATCTCCTTGCGGCTCCGGCGCTTGCCACGCGAGATGTACGCGTGGACCGGCTCGTGCTGCCAGCAGAAGTCCCACTTGTTGTAGATCGACAGCTTCGTCTCGCACCCTGCCGCCGCGCAGACGCGATCGCCCGGGTACGTGCGGTTGGCCCGTGGAAGCTCGCGGATGCGGGCCCCGCGGTAGGCCGTGTCGTTCATCGTTCACCCCTCGGCTGGACCGGTCGCCCGGGGAGGTCCCGGGCACGTCAACCGTTCATTCGAACCATCCGGGGGCGCGGTTCGTTCCCGGCGGCAACCCGGGGCCCGGGCACCTGCGGGGCCGCCGAGGCGACTACTCGGCGTCGAGGCGCTCGAGGAGCTGGTCGATCGGGCTCGTGAGCTGGACGACCCGGGGGGTGAAGCCGAGGTCCTCCCAGAACTGCATCGCTCCCCGGTTGGGGGCGAAGGTCTTCAGCTCGACCCAGCCGATGCCGCGTTCGACGGCGAACCTCCCGGCCTCCCGAACGAGCTCGCGTCCCACCCCCCGGCCGCGGTAGCCGGCCCGAACGACCACGCCGGACAGCTCGAGCGCCGACTCGTCCGAGAAGCGAGACGGCGTCCGGGCCTCGCCGTACGCCATGCCCACGACCTCTCCGTCGTCGCCCTCGGCGACGAGCACGACCACGTCCGGGTTCCCGAGCGCCGCCTGATACTTCGCTCCCACCTCGTCGTAGAAGCCGGGACGGGGCGTGAAGACCCGCCAGTCGGCCTGCATCCGGTCGAGCTCCTGGTACAGCGCGACGAGCGAGGGGACGTCCTCGGGCGTGGCGGACCGGACCCGCATCCCTACCGCCCCTCGAAGCGGGGCTCGCGCTTGTCCAGGAACGCGCGCATCCCCTCCTTCTGATCGTCCGTCGCGAACAGCGGCACGAACGCCGCCCGCTCGACGGACAGCCCGTCCTCGAGGCCTCCTCCGCTCGCGAGGAGGGATCGCTTCGCGGCCGCGTGGGCCAGGGTCGGTCCCTCGGCATACCGGCGAGCCAGCTCGGTGGCCGTCGCGAGCACCTCGGCCGCGGGGACCACCCGGTCGACGAGGCCGATGGCGAGCGCCTCCTCGGCCCCGACGCGCCGGCCCGACAGGATGAGCTCGCGGGCGCGGCCCAGCCCCACGAGCCTCGGGAGGCGCTGGGTCCCGCCGGCGCCCGGGATGATGCCGAGCAGGATCTCGGGGAGGCCGAGCTGCGCGTCCTCGGCCGCGACGCGGAAGTCGCAGGCGATCGCGACCTCGCACCCTCCGCCGAGCGCGTACCCGTTGATCGCGGCCACCGTCACCTTCGGGAGCGCCTCGAGGTCGCTGCAGGCCCCGTCGAGCGCGGCGACGTCCGGCTCGATCTCCTCCGGCCCGTACTCGACCATGGCGCGGATGTCGGCGCCCGCGGCGAAGATCCGCTCGCCGCCCCACACGACGACGGCGCGGACGTCCTGGTCCTCGGCAACCTCGGCGGCCGCGGCGGCAAGCGCCTCGGAGACCTCGCGCGCGAGGGCGTTCGCGGGCGGACGATCCAGGCGGATCGTGGCCACGCCGGCCTCGACCTCCACGCGCACGAACTCGCTCATCGGACCCATCCTCGCAGACCACCCCGGTGAGCCGGCGGAAGCGGAGGTCGCCGGCGGGCCGGGGGGCGGCCCGGATCTGCGGCCCGGCCTCAACGGGTGACCGACAACGCGTTGCACGTGCAAGCCGGTGCTACCATCGCGGCGATGGCGGCGCCCGGGGACCTCGACGTGATGGACGCGCTCCGCGCGCGTGGCCTCCGGATGACGCCGCAGCGCCGCGCCATCGTGGCCGAGATCATGCGAACGAAGGGACACATCTCCCCGACGGGGCTCGTGCGCACGGTGCAGCGGGAGATGCCCGGCGTGAACGCGTCGACGATCTACCGGACCCTCGCGCTGCTCGAGGAGATCGGGGTCCTCGCGCACGCCCACCTCGAGAGCGGAGCCGAGTACCACCGGGCCGAGGACGCCGGCCACGTGCACCTCACGTGCTCGAGTTGCGGCGCCGAGGACGACCTGTCGATCCAGGAGGCGGACGCGCTCGTTCGGCTCATCGAGAAGCACCACGGGTTCCAGCCGGACCTGACGCACTTCGCGATCGGGGGGTTGTGCGCCGAGTGCGCGCGCGACCGCGCCGGCGCCACCCGCTAGGACGGCGCCTCAGGCGCGCC
This sequence comes from Actinomycetota bacterium, assembly GCA_036555645.1. Classification (GTDB taxonomy): domain Bacteria; phylum Actinomycetota; class UBA4738; order UBA4738; family HRBIN12; genus DASSJM01. The sequence continues at coordinate 5,852 of DATBLA010000156.1, read as the reverse complement.
TGGTCCCGATGACCGGCTCCGTGTGGCAGTGGCAGGACCGGTCGGTGCAGCCCGCGTCCCACGCCTTCCCCGGATCCCACACGATCGCCGGGTCGTCCTTCGCGACGAAGTAGCCGCAGCCGCAGTGGGGACACGACTGCGGGACGAGGTCGTGCCAATCGCTCTCGTCGTCGCGCCGCCGGGGCGGCAGGTCTGGCTTGGCGCCGTCCGACGTCACGCGGGGACCTCCTTCGGGATCGCGGGGGTGGGGATGGGTTGCGACGGCTCTCGCGCCATCGGCCCCGCCCGGTCGACGCACAGCTTCAGCAGCGGTGCCGCCATGAGCGTCGTCAGGACGGCGATGAGCACGACGATCGCGTACGTGGCCTCGGTGAGGACGCCGATCTGCAGGCCGATCGCCGCGATGACCAGCTCCATCGCGCCTCGGGCGTTTCGGCCGAAGCCGACGGCCAGCGCCTCCCATCTCGGGAGCCCGCCCAGGCGCGCCCCGAGGGCGCCACCGACGACCTTGCCCAGACACGCGACGACGACGGCGAGGATGGCGAACGTGAGCGCGTTGCCGCGCAACGTCGTCAGGTCGACCTTGATCCCCGTGTAGGCGAAGAAGAACGGGACGAAGAACCCCATCCCCACCTGCCGAACCCCGGTCACGGCATCGGCGTCGATCCGAGGGTTGCGGCCGATGAGGATCGCCGCGACGAACGCGCCGAGGACGAGGTGGACGCCGATGGCCTGCGTGATCGCCGCGAACGACAGGACGAGCAGCATCATCGCCGACAGCTGCGCGTAGGGCATCCGGAGCCGGTTCGAGAACTTCAGGAGGCGGCGAACGAGCAGGCGGCCCACCGTGAACGACAGGGCGAGGAAGACACCCGTGAGCAGCACGGTCAGTCCGATCGTCTGCAGCTCCACGCCCCCCGTCACGAGACCTGCCACGATCGAGAGCACGATCCACCCGACCGTGTCGTCCGCGATGGCGGTGGACAGGACGATCATCCCGATCCGGGTCCGGTACAGGTCCAGGTCCATGAGGATCCTGGCGATGACCGGGATCGCCGAGATCGACATCGCAGTCGCGATGAACAGGGCGAAGATCGGCCGCTCGATGTCCGCCGGGATCAGCCACGCCGGGAACGCCATCCCGAGGACGAAGCCGGCCGCAAACGGCAGCGCGAACCCACCGGCCCATCCACCGATCACCGCGCTCGGCGTGCGGCGAAGGATGCCCAACCGGGTCTCGAGCCCACCGATCAACACGAGGAACACGACGCCGATCCACGCGATGACCTCCAGCATCGCCCGCTGCTCGGGATCGGCCGGGAACAGCGCGTCGAATCCCGCCGGCCACAGCGCACCGAACAGGGACGGGCCCAGACAGATCCCGAAGACCAGCTCGCCCACCACCGCCGGGATGCCCACGCGGGCGGCGACCCAGCCGCCGACCCTGGCCACGCCGACGAGGACGCAGATGTCCACCAGGACGATCAGGAGCTGGTGATCGGTCACCGCCCTCGCTCCGCCTGGCTACCTGCCGAGCCTCAGCCGCTGGCGACCGGCCACGGCGCGGTGGATGCCCGCGCGCCGCACCGGCGGCACACGAACGCCTCCTCCTCCTCGACGTAGTCCGCGATCCCCAGGCACGTCTCACACGAGAGCGTGTGGTCGCGGGCCATGTCCATGCCCCATGGACGAAGGAGGCTTCCGGGCGTGGCGAGCACCGACTCGTAGGACTTCTGCATCGAGTCCAGGAGCGCGCGGGACCGCTCCTGGGTCTCGGGGATGTACGGGTTGCCCTGGAGGATCCTCACCATGGCCTCGCGGCGGTGCGGGCTGGTGGCGAACCGGGTGAGGAGGTTCTGGAGCTTGTAGAACATCGAGATGAGGTCGTACCAGACGTCCACCCCCGTGGTGAGGCGCTCCTGGTACTCGCGGATCGTCCCTTCCTCGTCGCCACCGTCGAGCATCTCGGTGATCGTCTCGTGCGCGTACTTGGCCGAGAACAGGGCGACGTCGACCCCCGAGGAGAAGATCGGGTCGACGAACCGGAGCGCGTCCCCGACCAGGATCCAGCCGGGCCCGGCGAACCGGTCGATCTTGTAGGAGTAGTCACCCTCGATCCACCAGGGGCGGACACGGGTCGCGTCCTTCATCGCCGCCTTCAGCGTTCGGTTGCGCTCGACCGCGGCGTAGAAGAACTCCTCGTGCGTCTTGCCGGATTTCTGGAAGTCCTCCTTGTCCATGACGATCCCGACCGACGTCTTCCCGTGACGGAGCGGGATGTACCAGCTCCAGGCCTGGTTGAGACCGAGGAAGAAGAACAGCGTGAACCCGTCGTACCGCTCGGGCGGCCGCTCGACGCCGTCGAACCACGAGTAGATGCAGAACTGGTTGAAGCGAGGATCCTTGTGCTTCATGTTGAGCTGGTTCGCGAGCATGCACCGGCGTCCGCTCGCATCCACGACGATCCGGGCGCGCAGATCCCGCTCCCACCCGTCGGCCACCGCGGCCGTGACCCCGACCGCGCGGTCGCCCTCGAAGTTCACCTTCTTGACCTTCACCCCCTGGAGGACCTTCACGCCGTTGTCGTGGGCGTTGCGGATGAGCATCGTGTCGAGCACGTCGCGCTCGAGGTTGTAGGTGAACGGCTGTGGTCCGTCCGGGATCGGGTACTCGAACAACCACACCTCGATGAACTTCCACAGCGGCGACTCGGGCGCGTTCCACCCCGTCCCCGGCTTCTTCACGAAGGCGGCATCGTTCATCTTGTCGAGGATCCCGAGCTCCTTGAAGACGAGGTTCGTGCACGGCGTGAGCGACTCGCCGACGTGGTCCCGCGGATGGATGTCCTTCTCGAGCAGGAGGACCGAGCGTCCGTCCCGGGCGAGGTAGGTGCCCAGCGCCGATCCCGCGGGGCCGCCTCCCACGATGATCACATCCGCGTCGTACTCTCCCTTCCCGTTCTGCTCGCGCATCACCCTTCCCTTCTGTCCGTCGATGTCCGGGAGCGCCCGGACCTCGTCGTCCTCCCGCGTGGCGTGGCCTCGTCGCCGAGGAACGCCCGCCGCGACTTCGCCTTGCGCGGGCCGCGCTGCGTGAGGAACCACAGCTCCGGCTCGACCCCGAACGTCCGTCGCACGCGCTCGGTCCCGCGCCGCCGACGGGCGATCAGCGTGCGGCCGGACACGAGCGGATCCTGCGCCCGTGCCGAGCGACCGATCGCGCTGCACCCCTGGTGGGCGACGAGGATGATCCGCGAGACGGAGCGGCCGCTCCGCGCCTGCGCCATCCCGTCCAGGATCGGGGTCGCGTGCCGGCCACCGAGGGCCGCGCTTCCGCCGGGCCACAGGATGACCTCGGAGCTGCCCAGCAACCCCTCGGCGGCCAGGAGGTTGCGGAGCGGCTCCTGATACCGGTGATCGCTGCACCCCAGGACGAGCGCCGCCAGGTCCTTGTCCGTCGGCGCCACGGCGGGCTCGGGCGCGAGCGCCTGCAGGAGCGGCGCCACCCGGAGGTCGTCCTCCAGCGGGTCGGGAAGGTGACGGTCGCCGCGCACCACGTAGCGGTTCCGCCGGCCCTCCCGGATCCGTTCGAGGTAGCCACCGGCCACGAGGTCGGCGACGAGGCCCTGCACGGCGCGCTCGGTCAGGCCGGTGGCGTGCGCGAGCTCCCGCAGGCGAAGCTCGGGACGCCGGGCCAGCGCGAGCAGGACCAGCCCGTGACTCGAGAAGGGAGACCAGCTCTCCACCCGGGGAACCCTACGGGACCCGTGCGTCGTGTCCGCGTGCAGCAGGTGGGTGCGCCGGCTGGATCGAGCGATCGTGTCCGTTCGACCGGCGCTCACGGGGTCATCGCCCACGAGGTCTGCTGGCCGAACGCGGTCTCCCACGGCGTGTGGCACGTCGTCTGGTCCTCGTCCTTGACCTGGTCGAGCACCGTCTTCAGGTGCAGCCGGAAGGTTCTCGGCTGCTCCAGGAGATCGAAGAAGCGATTGAAGCGCTCGTGCTTCTCGAAGAACCCTCCCGAGAGCATGAAGTGCCCCATCGCCATGGCGCTCTCGTGGGCGCGATGGATGGCGCCCTCGTCGCCGACCTGCGCCCAGGTGACCGCGTGCGGGTTGTAGAAGAGCCGGATCATCCGGTGCACGAAGTTGTACGCGCCGGTGACCTTGTCGTACGCGTCGACGAACTGCGCGTCCGCCTCGGGATCTCCTCGCAACCTCGCATCGATCGCCGCCGAGACGAGGTAGGAGGTCTTGATCGACAGGAAGACGCCGCTCGAGAAGATCGGATCGATGAAGCCGCGCGCGTCGCCCACCATCGCGTAGTTCGGGCCGAAGTGGTCCTTGACCTCGTAGGAGTAGTTGCCGTTCACGAGCGTGGGCAGCGCCTGCTCGACGCCGCCGGCGTCGATGAGCGACGAGACGAACGGGGCCTTGCGGAGCTCCTGGTACATGAGGTCACGCTGCCAGTCCGTCGACCCGCCCGACTGGAGCGCACGCTTCTGCTCTCGCAGGTAGGCGTTGTTCATCACCGTGCCGGCGGTGATGCGATCGCCCGTCAGTGGGAAGACCCAGATCCAGCCCTTCTGCTCCTCCCCGACGTAGATGATGATCGACAGCCCCTCCTCCAGCCCGCCCTGCATCGTGACGCCGGTCCAGTGCGACCAGATCGCGGTCCGGTCGAGCTCCTCCCGCGGCGTTCGGGTCCCCTTGCGCGTCCCGATGAACGCGTCCCGGCCACTGGCGTCCACGACGAATCGCGCCCGCACCTCGACGCGGTCGTCGTCCGGGCCGACCGCGCCGACCGTGACGCCGGCGGGGTCCTCGAGGTCGACCGTCTCGACGCGATATCCCTCCCGCACGTTCACGCCGTTGGCGCGCGAGTTGTTCAGGAGAATCGTGTCGAAGCGCGAGCGATCGACCTGGAACGACAGGTACGTGTCGTCCTTGATCACGTGGTCGAAGCACCAGGAGGTCGCGGTCAGCCCGTCCCGATGCATGAACCGGACGCCGGGCTTGCGCACGAACGTGCTCTCGAGCTGGGGCAGGACGCCGAGGTCGTCGAGGAGCTCGTGACAGAACGGCAGCAGCGACTCGCCGACGTGATCCCGAGGGAAGTGCTCCCGCTCGAACAGGGCGACCGAGTGGCCCGCCCGAGCCAGGAGGGTGGCCGCCGACGACCCTGCTGGGCCGCCGCCGACCACGACGACGTCGCGCTCCTCCGGTGCCACGTTCCTCCCTCGTGAAAACACAGCGTGCCGGGCGCGGAGCGGAATATAGGAAATTTCTTTCCGGTATTCAAGTGCGGGATCAACCCCCCGGCCGAAGGTCGGAGCCCTGCCTGGCCGAAGGTCGGGGGTGAGGCCTAGCCCGCGTCGCGGGCGCGCAGGGCCTGGGCGGGGAAGAACCCGAAGGGGAGCTCGAGGCGGTTCTCGCGCATGAGGTCGTCGTTCGAGAGCACGTCCACGGTCGATCCGTCGGCGACGATGAGGCCGCCGTTCATGACGACCGCGCGCGGGCACAGCTCCAGCGCGTACGGCAGATCGTGCGTGACCATCAGCATCGTGATGTCGAGATCCAGGAGGATCCCGGCCAGCTCCCGGCGCCCGGCCGGGTCCAGGTTCGACGACGGCTCGTCCAGCACGAGGATCTCGGGCTCCATCGCCAGGACGGTCGCGACCGCGACCCGGCGGCGCTGTCCGAACGAGAGGTGGTGCGGCGCCCGGTCCTCGACGCCCTCCATCCCGACGGCCGCCAGGGCGGCCGCGACCCTGGCGTCGAGCTCGTCGCCACGGATCCCGAGGTTCGCCGGTCCGAACGCGACGTCGTCGCGAACCGTCGGCATGAACAGCTG
>DATBLA010000155.1:0-22049 GCA_036555645.1 Actinomycetota bacterium | reverse complement strand
TGGCCGTGCGTGGGACGTGGCGCAGGAGCGCGATCTCCCCGAAATAGTCGCCGCGGCCGAGCGTGGCCACGGGTCGGCCGTCGCGGATGACCTCGACCTCACCGTCCTCGATCACGTACAGGTGGTGGCCGGTCTCGCCCTGACGAACGATGGCGGTACCGGGTGCGGCCTGGACCTCGGTCAGACGGGAGGCCAGGCCTTCGAGCTCGGGTGCGCTGAGCGACGCGAACAGGTCCACCGACCGCAGGATCTCGAGCTCCCGCTCGGAGATCGGCATCGCGCGGTCGTCGAGGCTTCGGATGCGGCTCCGCAGGAGCAGGATCGCCGTGGGCAGCAGGAGCCCGGCGACGAGGATCCCTCCGCGGATTCCGAAGATCGCCACGAGGAGCGGCGCCGCGGCGGATCCGGCGGCGACGCCCGCCTGATGCAAACCCTCGAGCACGCCGAAGACCCGGGCCAGGATCGGGTCGGGCACGATGCGCTGCAAGAGGGTCCGTCCGGCCATGTCGGCCAGGGCATGCCCGGAGCCGGCGCCGACGAGGATCGCGAAGGCCATCGCGACCACGACCGCGAGCGAGACGGCCGAGATGCCGAACCCGTACACGAGCAGACCGAGCGCGAGCGCGGCGGCGAGCCGAGGCCTGCCCACGAGCCGCAACCCCCACACCGCTCCGAGCAGCCCTCCCGCCCCCAGCGCCGATGCGAGGAAGCCGACGGCCGATGGGGGCAGTTCGAACAGATCCAGCGCGACGACGACCACGAGCACGTCCACCGCTCCGCGGACGAACGACTGGCCGAGGAGGAGGCCGACCACCAGGCGTTGGTCGGGCTCGCGGGCGACCGAGCGGAACCCGGCCGCCGCCTCGTGGAGGGGGCGGCCACCGATCCGGGCGTGCGGTGGATGGGGCTTGAGCGGGATGACGAGCAGCGCCGCGATGAGAAGCAGGCCGCTGAACACGCCCATCGCGAGCTCCGTCCCGCCCAGGCCGAGCAGGATCCCCGAGGTGACCGGACCGACGAACGCCATCGCGGCGGAGATCGACCCGGCGACGACGTTGGCGGCGACGAGCTGGTCGGGTGAGTGAGCGAGCAGGGGCAGGAGCGCCGACTGCACTGGGCGCGTCAGCGTCATGCATCCGGCCGCGACCGCGGTCGCCCCGTAGACCAGCGCAAGAGGGGCGTCCATGTAGATGGCCGCCGCGGTTCCGGCCAGCGCCGCGGCCTGAGCCGCGTACCCCGCGAGCAGCGCCCGTTCCCGGCGGATCTCGTCGCCGATGATCGATGCGAACGGAGCGACGACCGCGGCCGGCACCTCGATGACGACCGCCACGAGGCTGGCTCCCTCGACGCCGCCGCGTTCGTAGGCGAAGACGAGGATGGCCACGCGCATCCCCCACCTCGCGACATAGAACAGGAGGTACGCGAGCTCGACCCGGCGGAGCTCGAAGCTGGCGAAGACGGTCCGGACGGCTTCGAGGGACCTCGAGCGACTTCGTCGCCCCACCGGGCGATGATTTCACAGCGACGCAACGCCGTTTCTCGAGCTTGGAGGCGGCTGAACGCCCCTCAGCGCGGCTCGATCGAGGGTTTCAGCTCCTCCTCGCTTCGGGTGGCGAAGAATCGATCTCGCAGCGCAGCCTGGGATGCGACGTCCTTCGGCCGCATCGGACCGAGCGGGCCCAGGATCCCGAGCCCTTCGCGGATCTGGTACTGGGCTAGAGGCGAGACCGTCCGCACCTCGATCTCTTCGAGCATGAACGGAGGGGCGGACAGCATGTCCGGCGGCATCGCGACGCGGAAGAGGTGGCCCGCTGCATCGGGCAGCGTGAAGGAGCGGGTTCCGTCCGAGACCTCGAACACGCTGAGCTCGAGGTTCAGGCCGTCGTCCCGCAGCGTCCCGACGACGAGCGGTTCGTTCGGCACGGGCTCCCATCGGACCTCGGGGGTCTCGAACCCGAGCTCGTCGAAGATCTCGAGCCCGCGCGGGAACATGGAGCGCTCGATCAGGATGTCCACGTCGTCGTGCGGGCGTCGGATCGAGCCGCCGAGCATCGCGTCCTCGGCGAAGCCGCCGAACAGGACGATCGGAGCGTCGATCTGCATCAGCGCCGCGATCAGCGGCAGGTACTCGGCACCCACCGGCGGAGTATGCCTCGGCCCGTCGGGGGTGTCAGCCACGACGACGGCCTCGTTTCGCCGCCCTCGGCGGCGGCCCGGATGGGTGCCGAAGGTCCGATCCATGACGTCGGGAGGCGGGTGTACGATGCCTGTCCGATGGCGATGCGGGAGAGGAAGCCGATCCGCAGGGGCAGGCGCGCGCGCCTGGCCACCGTCGACTACACCCTCGCCAAGCGCGCGCTCCTCGGCGAGGTGCGGGACGGCCTGACGTCCTGGACGGACATCTGCGACGCGCACCCCGAGCTCATGCGGGCCGCCAAGCACGTCGGCGAGCCCTCACGCCGCGACTGCCCGGTCTGCGACAAGGCGAAGCTGAAGCTCGTCACGTACGTCTACGGCGACGGGCTGAAGCTGGACAACGGCCGCGTGTGGCCGCTCGACGTGGGCCTGTCGATGGCGGCCGACCGTCCGGGGGCCTGGTGCTACGTGGTCGAGGTCTGCACCGAGTGCCGGTGGAACCACCTGCACGAGGCGTTCGTCGCCCGCGCCGTCTAGTCCGCTCTCCGTACGACTGCCCCAACCGTCACGGGAACTCCACGACGTTCGTGCAGGTCGCGCGCCGGGTAGATCCGCATCCGTGACTAGACTGGACGACGAGTTGGCGGTCAAGACCGCGCCCGCGCGGACCCGCAAGGGTCCCAAGCACGCCCCCCGGAAGACTCGGAAACGGACCGGATCTCGCGGCTGGTTCCGACGATGGTGGTGGGTGTTCGTCGTCGTGCCCCTGCTCGGCATGGTGGGCGTCCTGCTCATGCTCACCTACGTCTACGCGCAGCTCGAGCTGCCGAAGACCCCGCCGCCGATCCAGACGACCTACGTCTACGACCGCGACGGCAGGCTGCTGACGACGCTGCACTCCTCGGTGGACCGGACGATCATCCCGCTGTCGGACATGCCGCTGCACCTGCAACACGCCGTCGTCGCCGTCGAGGACCAGGGCTTCTACGAGCACCCGGGCGTCGACGTGTTCGGCATCGTGCGCGCCGCGTGGACCGACATCGTCCAGCGCGAGATCGTCCAGGGCGGCTCGACGATCACCCAGCAGCTCGTGAAGAACGTCTACGCCGGCGACTACGTCGAGGACCCGGACACGGGCGTCGAGACCTACGTCGTGCCGCCGCGCACGTTCGGGCAGAAGATCCGCGAGAGCCTGCTCGCGCTGAAGGTCGAGCGCACGCTCACGAAGGACGAGATCCTGGCCAAGTACCTGAACACGGTCTACTTTGGTCGCGGCGCCTACGGGCTCCAGGCGGCCGCGCAGACGTTCTTCCAGAAGGACGCCACCGAGCTCACGGTGCCGGATTCGGCGCTGCTCGCCGCGATGATCCAGAGCCCGTCGTTCTTCGATCCGATCGAGCACGAGACCGAGGCCCTGGATCGGCGGAACTACGTGCTCGCCCAGATGGCCGCCGAGGGCTACCTCTCGCCCGAGCGCGCCGAGGCCCTTGCGGCGCGGCCGATCCGCGTGAACCCGATCGAGCTCGGCGTGAACTTCCCGCCCAAGCTCGGGTACTTCCTGGACTACACCCGCCGCGCGCTCATCGGCGAGTTCGGCGAGGCCCAGGTCTTCGGGGGCGGGCTCCAGGTGACCACGACGCTGGACTCGGCCATGCAGCGCGCCGCCGAGGACGCCGTCGCGAACCGGCTGAACGACCCGGGCGGGCCCGAGGCCGCCCTCGTCGCGATCGACCCCGCGACCGGCGGCGTGCTCGCGATGTACGGGGGCAGCAGTTTCGAGCGCTCGCAGGTGAACCTCGCAACCGGGGACGGCGGATCCGGCCGGCAGGCGGGCTCGGCCTTCAAGGCGTTCACGCTCGCGGCGGCGATGGAGCAGCACTACTCGCTGAACTCGCGCTGGAGCGGCCCGGCCTCGATCGAGATCCCCGACCCCGCCTGCTACACGGACGGGGCGCCCTGGGAGCTCTCGAACGCGAGCGACTCCGAAAACGGCACGTTCACGCTGGCGAGCGCCACCGCGCACTCGGTGAACACCGTCTACGCGCAGGTCGCCTCGGCCGTCACGCCGCCGGCGATCGTCGACATCGCGCACCGGATGGGCATCGAGTCGCCCCTCGAGCCGGTCTGCTCGATCACGCTCGGGACCCAGGCGGTCACGCCGCTCGAGATGACGACCGCGTACGCGACGCTCGCCGCCCGGGGATGGCGTCACCGCGCGAGCCCCCTCGGCGAGGTGCAGCTTCCGAACGACGAGGTCGTCGTCCGGATCAACGAGCGCGGACGACAGGTGCTGAACACGAACGACGCGGACCTCGTCACCTACGCCCTCGAGGGCGTCGTGACGGGCGGGACCGGCACGAACGCGTCGATCGGCCGGCCGGTCGCCGGCAAGACCGGCACCGCGCAGGAGTACTGGGACGCATGGTTCTGCGGCTACACGCCGCAGCTCGCGACGTGCGTGTGGGTCGGATACCCGCAGGGCGAGATCCCGCTCGAGAACATCGAGGGCTACTCCGCCGTGTTCGGCGGGACGATCCCGGCGCTCATCTGGCACGACTTCATGCTCGAGGCGACGGCGGGCATGGAGGTCGAGGACTTCGCGGCGCCCTCGTTCGAGGGATACACGGAGGGTCCTCCGACCCCGGTGCCGGTCCCCGCGCCGAGCCCGAGCGCGACGCCCGAGCCCACCGAGTCCCCCGAGCCCGAGCCGACGAAGTCGCCCACGCCTCCGCCGACCGAGTCGCCCTCGCCCGAGCCGACCGAGACGCCGAGCCCGTCGCCCAGCCCCTCGCCGACGACCTCGCCGTCGAAGGCGTCGTTCGCCTCGGAGAGCGCGGCCGGCAGGAGGTCGGCCCGCGAACGCGCGAGCCCGAGGCTCAGGATGCTTCGCTGACGGAGAACTCGCGCGGCGCGGGCACCGCGTCGAGCGGCAGCGTCGCCAGGACGGTCGTGCCGCGCCCCGGGGTCGAGTGCACCATGAACGTGCCGTTGGCGAGCTCGACGCGCTCGCGCATCGAGGCGAGCCCGACCCGTCCGGACTGGAGGTACTCGCGGGCCTTGCCGGCGTCGAACCCGACACCGTCGTCGGCGATCTCGACGCGGAGCTGACCGCCAACCGCCTCGACCGACACGTTCACGCCGCTCGCCTGCGCGTGCTTCGTCGCGTTCGACAGCGCCTCCTGCACGACGCGGTAGGCGAGCGTCTCGAGGTCCTGCGGGATCTCGACGTTGACCTGGCCCGCGAACTCCGTTCGGACCTGGTTGTCGCGCCCGTACCGGTCCAGCGTCTCGCGGAGCGCCGGGATGAGCCCGCGCTCCTCGAGCAGCGGCGGGCGCAGGCCCGACATGAGCCGGCGGAGGTTGTCCGCCTCCTCCGACAGCTCGCGCCTGACCTTCGCGAGCACCTCCGTGCCCTCGCCGAGGTCGCCGGCCGCGAGCATGAGCAGGACCGCCTCGAGCGACAGCGAGGCCGCCGACACGCCCTGCACGGGTCCGTCGTGCAGGTCGCGCGCGATGCGGTTGCGCTCGCTTTCGATCGCCGCGTTCGTCCGGCGCATGATCCGCGTGCGGTCCTCGTCGCGGTCCTGGAGGAACTTGAACAGTGACCGGATCGTCTGGTCGGCCACCCGCGCCGGGGTGACGTCGCGCACGAGCAGGAGCCGCCTCGGCGGGTCCCCGGGCACCTCGGAGGTGCGGGACTCGAGGTAGATCGCGTGTCCCTCGCGCTGGAGCGTCCCCTGGCCCGTGATCGGCAGGCTCGAGAACTGGGGGTCCGCCCCGATCGACGCCGACAGCGCCGTCCACGGCTGGCCCTCGACGAGCGACTGCGGGAGGTCGACGAGCCGGCAGAACGCGGTGTTGGCCCGGACGATGACGTCCTTGTGGTCGAGCTCGATGATCCCGTCGACGGCGGCCTCGAACACGGTCCGCAGGCGCTCCTCGGACGAGCGGAGCGTCTCGTTGGCCCGCTGGAGCCGCGCGAGCGCCTTGTCGGTCTCGCGCAGCGCCACCTCCTTCTGGTCCAGCGCCTCGTGCACCGCGTGCTGGGCGTGGGTGCCGCGCACCTGGTTCAGGAGGATGCGGACCGCGACGGCCGTCGCGAGCATCGCGATGAACAGCGAGGACTCGAGGGTGTCGATCCGCTCGTGGATCGCGCTCACGGCCACGAGCGCGAGCGCGCCGCAGGCGGCCGTGACGGACAGCGTCGTCACGAGGGCCCGTCCGTAGCGCGCTGGCCGGCTCATCCGATCCTCGCCCCGGCGAGGGAAGACGCTCACGAGCATCGCGATGAGCAGCGACGCCAGCGTGATCGGCAGGTCGATCCTCGGCTGGCCGGGCACGAACGATCCGTCGAGCCACTGGATCGCGAACGTGAGGATCCCGGCGCACATCGCGCACGTCGCGGCGAGCAGGCCGAGGTGGGAGGGGTTCGGCAGCCACAGCGCGAGCGCGCCGAACGCCGCGAACCCGCCGGCGACGATCACCGCGAACCCGGCGGCCGAGACCATGACCTGGATCGACGAGTCGATCGGCCGCAGGCTGATGAACAGCATCGTGCCGACGGCCAGCGTCAGCAGCACGATGTCGGCGGCGATCTCGCGCCGATCCTCCTGCGGGACGTGGTCGCGAAGCTCGACCCCGACACCGATGAGGAACGGCGCGGCGACGACGAGGAACGCGGCGTCGTACGGGGTGGGTCCGTCCGGGATGACGCCGCGGAACTCGAGCACGAGCAGCGCCGCGCTCACGACGGCGACGCCGAGCACGCCGAGCCCGAACCACGGGGCGCTCCGCCACGCGTCGGCGCGTCGGGAACGGATGAGGATGACTGCCGCGGCGAACAGACACGTGCCGCAGACCATCGCCTGGGGGACGCCGTCGATCGAACGCAATCGATCGGCCGAGGTCGCGTAGGCGACCGTGAGTCCGGCGCCCATGAGCAGAAGGAGGGCGCGCGCGATCCACGGGGTCGGCGGGTGGTTCTCCGTCACCATCTCCGAGCGCATGATGGCCCAGCGGCCCGCTCGACTCCATCACCCACCCGGAGTCGCCCGAGTGGGGGTCCCCTGCCTCGGACGGAGGGGACGCCGATAGTCCATGTTGACTAACGCATGTGCGTGAGGCCCCGGGCGAGCCGGCGAGTGCCGGCGCGGCTACTCGATGAGCCGGCGGCGGAGGGCCTCGGCGACCGCGGCCGTGCGATCGGAGGCGCCGAGCTTCTCGAAGATGTGCTCGAGGTGCGTCTTCACGGTGTCCGGAGAGATGTACAGGCGCTCGGCGATGTCGCGGTTCGTGTGCCCGAACGCGAGCAGCTGGAGCACCTCGATCTCGCGGGCCGTGAGGGTCTCGGCCCGGCGGTCGCGCTCCTTGGCCTGCGAGAGCTCCTCGGCCAGGGCGACGACGAGCTGCGGGTCGATCACCATGTTCCCGCCCGAGACCAGGCGCACGGTCTGGATGAGGTGCTCGGCGTCGCGAGCCTTCAGCACGTACCCGCGCGCCCCGCTTCGGACCGCCTCGACCACGAACTGGCGGTCGTCGTAGGCGGTGAGCATGATCACGCCGACGCTGGGGTGCGTGTCGCGGATCTGCCGGGCGGCCTCGAGCCCGTCCATCTCCGGCATCCGGATGTCGACGAGCGCGATGTCGGGGCTCTCCTTCTCGACGAGCTCGAGCAGCTCCTTGCCGTTGGCGGCCTCGCCGACGACGTCGATCCCATCGGCCATCTCCAGGTACCGGCGGAGGCCCTGCCGGACCAGGGAGTGGTCGTCCGCGATCGCTACTCGAATCGTCGTCACGCTGGGCACCCTCCGGCGGCCGGGCGGCCGCGCTCATCCTATATGTCGGCGCGGACCCGTCAGAAGATGTAGTACCAGTTGACCGTCAGGACCGACAGGAGCCCCAGGCCCACGGCCCCCGCGACGAGGGCGACCGACCGGGGGATGCGGAGCCGCTCGAGGCCGAGCGCGAGGCCCCAGAAGGCGGGGAACAGCGGCAGGACGAACCGCGGCATCGACATGAGGGGCCGACCCTCGAACACGAAGCTCAACGGGACGAGCAGTCCGCCCCACAGGTAGAGGCTGAACGCGGGGCGCAGGCGGACGACGGCGTAGGCGGATGCGGCCACCATCGGCACGACGATGAGCCAGTCGAGCAGCCAGTAGCCACCGTTGGGCTGGCCGAGGTAGCGGAAGGCGGCGGTCGTCCCGTTCCACAGCGTCACGGGGGCGAAGGAGAACGTCCGCTCCCAGTTGGCCTGCCGGGTGATGGGCGCGAGCCATTCGCCGGCGCCGATCCCCCAGCCCGCGAGGTAGACGAGGAGCCCGCCGACCGTCGCCAACGCCGCTGCCAGGCCCGGCCACGCCGGCCCCCGACCCTCCGAGCGCTGCTGCAGGGCCTCGACGAGCAGGGCGGGGGCCAGGACGATGCCGACGCTTCGGGTGAGCGCAGCTCCGGCGCCCGCCGCGGCGGCCACCCACCACTTGCCCCGGCGGGCCCCCCAGAACGCCGTCACGGCGAGCAGGAGGAACAGCGACTCGGAGTACGGCATGAGGAAGAAGAAGGACGTCGGGAACACGCACATGAGCAGGACCGTCGTCCGCGCCGCGCGTTCGGACAGCTCCGTGCAGGTGAGGATGTACGTCACGACGAGGCCGCCGATGAACGCGAGGTTGGACACGAGCGTCGCCGCCAGGAGCTCGTGGCCTCCCAGCACCGACGCCGCGCCCCGGGTCGCGAACGGGAACAGCGGGAAGAACGCCGCGCTCCCGTCCTCGAGTCGGTACCCGGACTCGGCGATGCGCAGGAACCACAGCGCGTCGAACCGCTCCCACGCCGTCAGGAGGTTGTGCCAGCCCGGGTCCGGGACCGGACGAGCCGGCCAGCCCGGCACGCTCACGGGGTCGAGCGGCGGGAACAGCGCCACTCCGGCGAGCCCGATGACGAGCATCGCGAGCCGCAGCCCGAGGTAGGCGAGCGTGCAGAACGCGAGCGCGCGGCGGATCCGGTCGCGCGCGGGTTCGTCCGGGGCGATCGAGACCTCGCCCGTTGCCTCGGTGACCGGTCGGGTCCGGTGGGTCACGACGGCGCCTCCACGAGCGAGGCCGGCGCGGGAATCGGCTCCGGGACCGCCGAGGGCGCCGGATCGCGCCGGCGGACCCAGGCCACGACGCAGAGCAGGAGGATGACGGCGCGGACCACGACGGCGGCCTCGAAGGGGCCGATGTCGATGCCGGCGAGCCCGCCCTCGTGGCCGCCGAGCGTGCCGAACCACGAGAAGCGCGTGACGAACACGGCCACGTCGACGGTCTGGAACGCGACGAACAGGCCGAGGTTCGGCAGCGCGAGCGCGAACCACGGCAGGAGCCACAGCCCGTACTGCGGCGAGTACACCTTGCTCGTGAGCAGGAACAGGACCAGGATCGGGAACCCGAGCGTCCACCTGGCGAACCCGGGGTCGCGCCGCTCCTTCGCCCACCACACGAGCGCGACCGAGGCGACGAACAGCAGCGCCGAGGCGACGTTCACGGCTCGCGTGCCCGAGCACCCGAGGTCGCCGGTGGCGCGGTGGCAGGCGATGAACCACAGGCTGTCCCAGTCGGCCGGCCGCGCGGCGTTGAATCGGAAGAACTCCCACCAGCCTGGCGGCGCCGCCAGGGCGAACGGGAGGTTGACCGCGATCCACGTCCCGGCGGCGGCCCATGCCAGGTGCACGCCCCGATCGGACTCGCGCCCACGCAGGCGTCCGGCCACGAACGGGATCACGAGGAGCGCCGGGAACAGCTTCGCCGCCGCGCCCAGGCCGAGGAGCGCCCCGGACCAGACGTCGCGGCGTCGAACGTACGCGTACGTGGCACCCGTCGCGAAGGCGACCGCGATGAGATCCCAGTTCGTCGTCGCGTAGATCGCCAGCGTCGGCGCGAGCACGAAGTAGAGGGCTCGGGCGCCGACCATCGCGTACAGGAGCAGGGCGATGACGAACGCCGCGATCCACAGGATGAGGGCGTTCGCCGTGTAGAAGCGCGCGATGTCCGGGCCCGACGCCCAGGCGGCGACCCGCATCGTCCACATGCTCAGCACGGGGTACTCGTCGCACTCACCCGGCGCGGCGGCGTCGCACGGGTCGAGATAGGGGAGCCGGCCCGACGCGAGCTGCTCCGTGCCGAGCAGCGGGATGATGTCCGAGTAGCACAGCCGCGTGTACTGGCGGCCGTCGGTCCAGTCGCCCGCAACGCACGGGGCCTTCAGCGCGTGGCCGAGCGCGAGGGTCCCGGCGAGCAGCAGGAAGATCGTTCCGAGCCCGATCGTCCGCGTGGCGGCCGGCACCGCACGATTATCTCCGGCCGTGATCGTGGAGTCGGTCGATCGGCTCCGGCATTCGGGCCCCAGATGCGCAGCGGGACCGCCGAGGGGGAGGCGGCCCCGCTGTCACCTTCGCGACGAGGACCGAGAGGCCTCGCCGGGACGGGCGCGCCCCGGTGGCGCGGGCCCGTCGTCGCTTGTTCGTTTCGGCATGGCCGCGGTCGCTCCTGAGGCGACGGGGGAGTGAACCTGGAACCGTCCGTCCGGGGTAGTCCCCCCGGCCGGGTCGGGGCGCTCAGTCGTAGGAGCTGGCCTCGTCGGGGAAGCGACCCTCGGCGACGTCGTCCGCGAAGGCGCGCGCGGCCGACGCGATCTGGCCACGGAGGTCCGTGTACGCGCGAGCGAACTTCGGCAGCCGCTCGGACAGCCCGAGGAGATCGTGGAGCACGAGGACCTGGGCGTCGGTGTCCGGACCCGCCCCGATGCCGATCGTCGGCACCTGGAGCGTTCGGGTGAGCTCGGCTCCGAGCGCGGCCGGCATCCCCTCAAGGACGATCGAGAACGCCCCGGCCTTCTCGAGCGCGAGTGCCTGGTCGGTGACCCGGCGCGCGGCCTCCTCGCCACGGCCCTGGACGCGGTAGCCGCCCATCCCGTGCACCGCCTGCGGCGTGAGCCCGACGTGGGCCATGACCGGGATCCCGAGGTCGGTGAGCCGCTGAACGAGCTCGAACTGGCCTCCCTCGATCTTCACCGCGTGGGCTCCGCCCTCCTTGAGGAACCGGCCGGCGTTGCGGATGCCGTCCTCGACGCTCACCTGGTACGACAGGAACGGCATGTCGCCGACCACGAGCGCGTTCGTGACGCCCCGGGTCACGGCTCGCGTGTGATGCAGCATCTCGTCCATCGTGACGGGCAGGGTGTTCGGGTACCCGAGGACGGTGTTGCCCACCGAGTCGCCGACGAGGAGCACGGGGATCCCGGCCTCGTCGAGGATCTTCGCGATCGGGAAGTCGTAGGCGGTGAGCATGGCGAAACGCCGGCCCTCCGCCTTCCAGGTTCGGAGATCGTGGATCGTCACGCTCATCGCTCGCGCCTCCTTCGGTGAGTGCACGGCAGTCCGTCGGAGTGTACCGATCCGGCGCCCACCATCCGCTGCCTGCCGGGCTGTCGGTGTCCGGTGCTAGGGTCGCTCACGAAGACGACGGGTACACTCTGGGGGCCAACCACACCCTGCTCCCCCCGTGGGGGCCGTCCAGACCAGAGGAGGTGGGGATCTGAGGCAGTACGAAGTCATGATCATCCTGCCCGCGGAGGCCGACGAGTCGGTCGTATCCGCGGCGACGGATCGCATCACGCGCATCGTCGGCGAGAGCGGTGGCCAGGTCGGTAACGTCGACCGCTGGGGCCGCCGGCGCCTCGCGTTCGAGATCGATCGCCAGTCGGAGGGGTTCTACGTCGTGGTGGAGTTCACGGCCGAGCCCGAGACGATCGTCGAGCTCGAGCGGACGCTCCACCTGGCGGACGAGGTGTTGCGGTTCAAGGTCGTGGTGCGCGGCGAGGCCGCGTAACGGAGCTTCCCCCTCCCCGGCACGCCATCCGTCGGGGAGCGGATCGATCGGAAGGTGATGGAGTTGGCGAGCGAGAACCAGGTCACGATCGTGGGCAACCTCACGGACGACCCCGAGCTGCGGTACACGCCGAACGGGGCCGCCGTCGTGAAGTTCCGCGTGGCGGTGAACCGGCGCTACAAGGACGAGTCGGGCAACTGGAAGGACGGCGAGACGTCGTACTTCACGGTCAACGGCTGGCGGACCCTGGCGGAGAACTGCGCCGAGTCCCTCACGCGCGGGACGCGCGTGGTGGTGAGCGGACGGCTCCAGATGCGCTCCTGGGAGACCCAGGAGGGCGACAAGCGCACGGTCATCGAGATCGAGGCCGACGAGGTCGGGCCCAGCCTGCGCTGGGCGACCGCGAAGGTGGAGCGACAGGGACGCTCGAGCTCGAGCGACTGGACGCCCGCCACGGTCGGCGCTCCCATGGCAGACGAGGAGACACCGCTGGATGCCCCCCAAGGCTAGGAAACGGCCCGCGAAGCGGGAAAAGGACGAGAAGGGCTGGCAGAAGAAGCAGAAGCGCAAGGTCTGCATCTTCTGCAAGGACAAGATCGCCTACGTCGACTACAAGGACACGGCGACGCTGCGCAAGTTCGTCTCCGAGCGCGGGAAGATCCGCGCTCGCCGGGTGACGGGCAACTGCGCCCAGCACCAGCGCGACGTCGCCTCCGCCGTCAAGAACGCGCGCGAGATGGCGTTGCTTCCCTACTCGACGCGATGAAGATCATCCTGCAGAAACCGGTCGACAAGCTCGGGGTCCCCGGGGACGTCGTGGACGTGGCCGACGGCTACGCGCGGAACTACCTCCTGCCTCGTGGGATGGCCGTGAAGGCTACGAAGGGCGGTGTCCGGCACGTCGAGAGCCTGAAGCGGGCCCACGGCGTCCGCGTGAACCAGGCCAAGGCCGAGGCCGAGCAGCTCGCCCAGCGGCTGCTCGCCTCGCCCGTCCAGGTCTCGGCCCACGCAGGCGAGGAGGGCAAGCTGTTCGGCAGCGTGACCGCCAACGACGTCGCGGAAGCGCTCGATCGCCAGGTCGGCGTTCGCATCGACCGGCACGACGTGCACCTCGAGGAACCGATCCGTTCGGTCGGCGTCCACGAGGTTCGCGTTCACCTGTTCGCCGAGGTCGACCCGGTGATCTCCGTCGAGGTCGTCCCGGACGAGCAGCCGGCGTAGCGCCGGGGTCCGAAGAGAAGAAGGGGCCTCAGGCGCACTCGGCGAAGGCGACGACCTCGCGGGCGAACGCCGACGACAGGGCGCGAGCCACCTCGCGGTACGTCGTCCAGCGATCCCGGGTCTCGACGGCGACCGCGTCCACATCGACGCCGTGGGCGCGCATCTCCTCGCCGTAGGTGCCGATCCACGAGAACACGGTGCCCGGGTTCACCTCGACGTGGAACTGGACGCCCCAGGCGCGCTCGCCGACCGCGAGCACTTGATTCGTCGCGCCGGTCCATCCGAGGATCCGCCCGTTCTCCGGTGAGCCGAACGCGTCGTAGTGGTACTGGAACACGCTCAACCTCTCCCCGAGGACACAAAGGACGGGGTCGTCCGCGGCGGCGGGGTCCATCTCGACGGTCGCCCATCCGATCTCGGGCACCTCGGCCCGCCGAACCTCGGCGCCGGCGATGCTCGCGAGCATCTGCGCGCCGAAGCAGATCCCGAGCGTCGGCACGCCGCCGGCCAGCGCCTTCTCCAGGACTCGACGCTCGGTGGACATCCACGGATGCTCCGCCTCGTCCTCGAGGCCCGCGAGCGCCCCGAGCGAGACGATCCCGTGGTACGCCGAGGCGTCCAGGTCCGGTTCGGGGCCGGTGGTCGTGAACCAGGGCTCGATCTCGAGCCCGGCGTCGATCAGCGGCCCGCCGAGCTCGTTGAGGTGGTCGTCGAGGTTGTGCTGGATGACGAGCAGTCGCGGGGCGGTCACGCCCGCAGGATAGTGGCGTGTCCGACCGGCCGGTCGGCGACCTTGAACCGCGAATCAGGGCTCGAATCACAGGCGTGTCATTAGGGTCCGGTACACACGGTGTTCCCCAGCGATGTCCACATGGGGAATCGCAGGTGGAGGGCACAGTGACAAGGAATCTTCGGGCACGACCAGCGGATCGAGTTTCCCCACGCGTTCTCCACTGGAGACGGGGCGGTCCCGAGCCTAGCCTGACGGCCGGATCGAGCGCGGAGGGGGGCGGGGTTGGTACGGGCGGCTGACGACGTCCGGCGGATCAGGCCGGATCGGGTACCTCCGCACAACCTGGAGGCGGAAGAGTCCGTCCTCGGGGCGATGATGATCTCCGCGGACGCGATCGCCGACGTCATCGAGATCGTCCGGCCCGAGGACTTCTATCGCACCGCGAACGCCACGATCTTCCGGACGCTGCGCGAGATCTACGGTCGTGGCGACCCGGTCGATGCGATCACCGCGGTCGAGGAGCTGAAGCGACGCGGGACGCTCGAGGAGGTGGGGGGTCACCTCACCATCCACGATCTGGTCGAGCGGGTCCCCACGCCGGCCGCCGCGCCGTCGTACGCGCGGATCGTCGCCGAGACCGCCCTGCTCCGCCGGCTCATCTCGGCTGCCGGCGACATCATGGAGCTCGCGTTCGGCGCCCCGGAGGAGCCCGAGCGCGTAGCCGACGAGGCCGAGCAGCGGATCTACGAGGTCGCCCGACACGACGAGAAGGACCAGGTCGCCACCCTGCGCGACCTCGTCGACGAGGCGATGACGGATCTCGAGAAGATCCAGAACCGGGAGTCGGCCTTCGCGGGCGTCCCGACTGGGTTCCGCGACGTCGACGCGCTCCTGTCGGGGATGCAGGCCGGCAATCTCATCGTGACCGCCGCTCGCCCGGGCGTGGGCAAGTCGTCGTTCGTCACGAACGTCGCCCGCAACGTGGCCGTCGAGACGAACCTGCCGGTCGCGATGTTCTCCCTCGAGATGTCGCGGTGGGAGATCGGGATGCGCCTGCTCTGCGGCGAGGCCCGCGTCCCCTGGGACAGTGTCCGAAACAAGCGCGTTGTGGCCGAGGACTGGTCGCGGATCACACAGGCCGCGGACACGCTGCACGACGCGCCGCTGTTCATCGTGGACTCGGGCAACGTGACGCTCGTGGACATCCGGGCCAAGGCCAGGCGCCTGGCCGCGCGACGCGAGGGGCTCGGGCTCATCATCGTCGACTACCTCCAGCTGATGTCGCACACGCGACGCGTGGACAACCGCCAGCAGGAGATCGCGGAGATCAGCCGGGGTCTGAAGATGTTCGCCAAGGAGCTCGGCATCCCGATCATCGCGGTCTCCCAGCTCAACCGCGATCCCGAGCGCCGGCAGGACAAGCGGCCGCAGCTGTCGGACCTGCGGGAATCGGGCGCGATCGAGCAGGACGCCGACGTCGTGATGTTCATCCACCGGGACGACATGGATCCGGCCAAGAAGGGCCTCGCCGACCTGATCGTCGCCAAGCACCGCAACGGTCCCACCGACACGATCCCTCTCACGTTCCTGCCGCACCTGACGCAGTTCCGAAACCACGCGCCCGCCGGCACGTGAGCCTCGACGGCCGCCGGGTCCGGGCCATCGAACGACGCCTGCGACGCCACTACGGCGACCTCGCACCGCCCCGAGTCACGGACCCGCTCGACGAGCTGATCCTCACCGTGCTCTCGCAGCACACGAGCGACCTCAACGCGGAACGCGCGTTCGCGTCGCTTCGGGCGAGGTTCCCGACCTGGGACGAAGTGGCCACGGCGCCCACGTCCGAGGTCGCGGAGGCGATCCGCTCGGGCGGGCTCGCGAACACGAAGGCACCGCGGATCCAGGCGATCCTGGAGGAGATCCGCGCCCGCGAAGGTGCGAGCTCGCTCTCGGACCTGCGGACGATGCCGGATCAGGAGGTGGTGGCCTACCTGGCCTCGCTGCCCGGCGTCGGCCCCAAGACCGTGGCGGTCGTGATGGCGTTCGCGCTCGGCCGCGATGCGATCCCGGTCGACACCCACGTGCACCGGGTCGCCACGCGCCTCGGGCTGGTTCCGGCGACGTCCGCGCAGCGCGCCCAGCGGCTCCTGGAGGACGGGCTTGCCCCCGACCTCAAGGTCCCGCTCCACGTCGGGCTGATCCGTCTGGGCCGCGAGATCTGCAAAGCGGGCAGGCCGCGGTGCGAGGACTGCGTGCTGTTCGAGCTGTGTCCGACGGGCCCGGTCGTGCTCGGCTCGGTCCGCGGCGGAAAGCATGCCTGATGCGCCGGTCTCGCGGAGCGGGCGAGGGGAATCGAACCCCCGTTTCAAGCTTGGGAAGCTTGCGTTCTACCATTGAACCACGCCCGCGTGGTCCGTCCGTCTCCGGACCGGCTCAGTCTAGCGTCCGCGCCCCGTCGCGATCCCGGCAGGCGCGATGCCGGCAGGCGCGATCCTGGCCGGCCGGTAGCATCCCGCCGCGATGATCCTGTCCGACGTCGATATCCGCATGGAGGTCTCGGCCGGCCGCATCGAGATCGATCCGTTCGACGAGGCCTGTCTCCAGCCCGCGTCCGTCGACCTCCACGTGGACGCCCAGTTCCGCGTCTTCGCGAGCTCCCGGTACCCGTACATCGACGTCCGCCGAGAGATGCCCGGCCTCACCGAGGTCGTCGAGGTCCGCGGCGAGGACCCGTTCATCCTGCACCCCGGCGAGTTCGTGCTCGGATCGACGCTCGAGCGGGTCCGGCTCCCGGACGACCTCGTCGCCCGCCTCGAGGGCAAGTCGAGCCTCGGCCGGCTCGGACTGCTCATCCACTCCACGGCCGGATACGTGGACCCGGGCTGGGACGGGTACCTCACGCTCGAGCTGTCGAACGTGGCGAACCTGCCGATCACGATCTACCCGGGGATGAAGATCGGCCAGATCTCGTTCTTCCGCCTGTCCACCGCGGCGGAGACCCCGTACGGGTCGTCGAGGACCGGCAGCAAGTACCAGGGGCAACGGGGACCCACGGCGAGCCGGTTCTTCGAGGAGTTCGGCGAGGGGGAAGGAGCCTCGACCTAGTCGACGGGCGTCTGGGAGACGGGCGCCTCGTCGGATGCCTGCTCGGTGTCCTCACGGGGACGCGGATCCCGATCGTCCTTCGGATCCTCGCCGAGGCGACGTTCGGACTGCGCTTTCAGCGCTCGGTACCACGCGTACTCGTAGGCTTGCTCGTCTCGCCGGGCTTGTGCGGACTCAGGCGTCTCGTCGTCCTGCTTCCTCTTGTCGTACATCCGTGCTCCCGGAGCTAGCCTCCGCTCGCGCGGGGGGACTCGATCGGATGGAGCTCGGGCCCGATCCCCATCGAGACGGCCGCCATCGCGGCCTGGGTCCGGTTCGTGACGCCGAGCTTGCGGAAGATCGCGGCCAGGTGCGCCTTGACGGTCTTCTCCGACAGGAAGAGCGCCCGCGAGATGTCGCGGTTGCTCTTGCCCTCGGCCAGGAGCGCCAGGATGTCGGTCTCCCGCTGGGTGAGCGATCCCGTCGTGCGGGGCTGCGCGTGACCGTTGTCGCCGCCGCCCTCCATGGTCTCGAAGAGGTTCTGGATCACGCGCGGCGAGAGCACGTTGCCACCGCCGGAGACCGCGACCCGGATCGCCTGCTCGAGATCCTCGGGCGTCGCGTCCTTCAGCATGTAGCCGGCGGCGCCCTCGGAGAGCGCGCGCCGCACGTAGTGCGCGTGGTCGAACGAGGTCAGCATGATGACCGGAACGTCCGGCCACCGGGCCTTCATCTCGTGCAGGAGCTCGAGGCCGTCGGCGTCGGGCATCCGCACGTCGACGAGCGCGACGTCGATGTCCTTCGACATCGCCTCCAGCGCCTCGGTGGCGTTGCCGGCCTCCGCGATCTCCACCTCCCCGAGACACTCGCGGACGACGTGTCCCATCCCCTTGCGCACGAGCGCGTGGTCGTCGACGATCAACACCTTCACGAGGCTGCCCTCCGTCGTTTGATGGGCAGTCTGGCGACCACCCGGGTTCCCTTCCCGGGAGCCGAACGCACGTCCAGCGATCCGTGCACTTCGGCGACCCGCCTTCGCATCATCTCGAGGCCCAGGTGTCCGGCCGTCGACCTCGCGTCGGCGAACCCCTTGCCGTGGTCCTCGATCCGAACCTCGACCGATCGCGGCGACGCGATCACCCGAACCTCCACGTCGCCCGAGTCGGCGTGCTTGGCGACGTTGGCCACGCTCTCGCGGATCACCGAGGAGGCGACCTCGAGGATCCCGGCGGGCACCGAGCCGAGATCGCCCTCGATCGACCACGTCGTCGGGAGCTGCCAGCGCTCGACGACCCCCCGCAGGAGGTCCTCGATCGAATGGGTCTCGTCGGGCTCGAGCGGGGTGAGCGTCGCGAGCACCCCTCGGATCTCCTCGAGCGCCTTTCGAAGCTCGTCGGCGGCCGCGTGGAGCGCGTCGATCGCGCGCTCGGGCTTCAGCTCGGCCTGGCGGGCGAGCCAGTCGAGCTCGAGCACGGTCGCCGTGACGACCTGGGTGAGGCCGTCGTGGACGATGTAGGCCAGACGTTCCCGGTCGCTGTCCACCGTCCCCGTCTGGGATCCGCCGAGATCGACCAGGGCATCACCGGCGCCGGCGCGCCGGGTCGTCCCCGGGGCGCTCTCCGGTGAGCGTCGAACCGCCATCGTCGTGTCCACCGTCCTCCACTCCCGCACCGGAGCCGGCGCCGCCTGCCTCTGATGGGCGAGCGCGGCTCGCGACATCCGGCACCTTCCGGTCGGCACCCGTCGCTCGGCCATGCCGGACCGTTTGGTCTAGTTCTCCTTTCGGTCGTTCCGGGGGCCGCCTTGAACCTGAGGAGGGGACCTGGTGATGCGTGCCTGCCACGCACGGGTGGAGCTGCGTGCCTGAGTGGGGGTCAGGCCCCCGGGTTCCCCGATCCGAGCGGGCCGACCGATCGCTCGACGAGCTGGGCCAGGTCGAGGACGCGTGACTCGTCCCCGCGGGCCCGGGCTCCGTCGTCGAGCATGACGAGGCAGTACGGGCAGGCGACGCCGACGGTGTCCGCGCCGGTGGAGGCGGCCTCGTCCATGCGCTCCTCGTTGATCCGCTTGCCGATCCGCTCCTCGAGCCACATCCGCGAGCCGCCGGCCCCGCAGCACAGGGCGCGCTCGGCGTGCCTGGGCATCTCGACGGTCCTCACGCCCGGGACCGATCCCAGCACCGAGCGGGGCGCGTCGTAGACGTCGTTGTGCCGGCCGAGATAGCACGGGTCGTGGTAGGCGATCGTGGCCTCGACGCGCCCGGTCGGCCGCAGGCGGCCCTCCGAGACCAGGCGAGACAGCAGCTGCGTGTGATGGAGCACCTCGAAGCGGCCGCCGTAGTCCGGATACTCGTTGCGCAGCGTGTTGAAGCAGTGGGGGCAGTTCGCGATCACCGTGGTCACGCCCGCATCGGTGAGCGTCTGCACGTTCTGCTCGGCGAGCGTCTGGAACAGATACTCGTTGCCGATCCGCCGGGCCGGATCGCCCGAGCAGAGCTCGCGCGGCCCCAGGATCGCGAACGACACCCCCGCTCGCTGCAGGAGCGCGACGACGGACCTGGAGATCGCCTTGGCGCGGTCGTCGAACGAGCCCGCGCATCCCACCCAGTACAGGTACTCGGGCGCGCGCTCGCCCTCGCCGATCACGCGCACCCCGAGCCCCGACGCCCAGTCCGCTCGCTCGGCCTGCGGGAGCCCCCACGGGTTGCTCGTCCCCTCGAGGTTGCGCAGCAGCGCCCCGGCCTCCGCGGGGAAGCTCGACTCGGCCATGACGAGGTTCCGGCGAAGGTCGACGATCGTGTCGACGTGCTCGATGTCGACCGGGCACTCCTGCATGCACGCCCCGCACGTGGTGCACGCCCACAGCACCTCCGGGTCGATGACCTCGGGGACGAGGGGGACCGGCTCGACCGACTCGCCGGAACGTCGGGCCTCCAGCTCCACCGGTCCCTGCTCGAACAGGTGGTCGCGCAGGTTCATCACGAGCAGCTTGGGCGACAGCGGCTTGCCCGTGTTCCACGCGGGACACGCGCTCTGACAGCGCCCGCACTCGGTGCAGGCGTACAGATCCAGCGTCTGCTTCCAGGAGAGATCGCCGATCGAAGCCGCCCCGAGGTGGACGTCCTCGTCGGCGGCCTCGAGATCGATGCGGAGCGGCGTCAGCGTGCCGCGAGGTCTCGTGTTCGAGAAGAAGACGTTGATGGCGCTCGTGGCGATGTGCAGGTGCTTCGAGTACCCGAGGTAGACGAGGAACCCGAGGATGACGACGAGGTGGGTCCACAGGAACGTCCACATCGCCGCCTCCTGCCAGCTCTCGGACAGGGGGGAGAGCACCTTCGCCGTGGCGGTCGAGACCGGCGTCCACCAGGACTCGGGCGCGTGGCCGGCCGCGATCCGCGCACCGCGCGCGAGGAACAGCGTGGCGATGATGAGGAAGATGAGGCCGAGGATCCGGTAGGCCTCGAGGTGGTGGCTCCCGACGAATCGCTCGGGACGCTGGACGACGCGGATCCACACGGCGATCCCCAGGCCCACCACGACACCTGCGGCGAAGACGTCCTGCAGGAGGCCCAGCCACCACGTGCCGCCGATGATCGGGAGCTCGAAGTCCGGGTCGATGACCTGGCCGGCCACCTCCACGATCGTGGTGAGCAGCACGAGGAAGCCCCAGAAGATGAGCGCGTGCATGAGGCCGGGCAGCGCTCGCTGAAACAGCTTGCGCTGGCCGAGGACCTCCACTCCTTCCCGGGGGAGCCGGACGCCGAGGTCGCCGCCGCGGTCGACCGGCCGCCCAAGCTTGGCCAGTCGGAACAGCAGGCGTGCGCGCCGGCCCGCGAGACCGAAGGCCAGGGCGAACATGAGCAGGAGCAGGGTTGCCCTGGCCGGCATGCCGGCGAGCATACCCCGCAGGCACGCGCCCGGTGGCAGGCTCGAGGATTCGAAGGCACCCCTGAACCAGGCACAGGGTTGATGCTCAGGCGCTCAAGTTCTATGATGCAGGCTTACTGATGAACCGAGCCGGAACGGCTCGAGCGAGGAGGACGCCCGGATGTCACGTGCAGTAGGCATCGATCTGGGGACCACGAACTCGGTGGTCTCCGTGCTTGAGGCCGGCGAGCCCGTCGTGGTCCCCAACGCCGAGGGGTCGCGGACCACCCCCTCCGTCGTGGGTTTCGCCAAGAGCGGCGAGATCCTCGTCGGTGAGGTCGCCAAGCGTCAGGCCATCACGAACCCCGACCGAACGGTCAGGTCCGTGAAGCGGCACATGGGCTCGAAGGACTGGAGCCTGGACGTCGACGGCAAGCAGTGGACCCCCCAGGAGATCTCCGCGCAGATCCTCGGCAAGCTCCGGCGCGACGCCGAGGCGTACCTGGGAGACACCGTCACGCAGGCGGTGGTGACGGTCCCCGCGTACTTCGACGACTCGCAGCGAACGGCCACGAAGGAGGCCGGTCAGGTTGCGGGTCTGGAGGTGCTGCGGATCATCAACGAGCCGACGGCGGCCGCGCTCGCCTACGGCCTGGACAAGCAGACCGACCAGACGATCCTCGTGTTCGACCTGGGCGGCGGCACGTTCGACGTGTCGCTGCTGGAGATCGGCGAGGGCGTGTTCGAGGTCAAGTCGACTCACGGCGACACGCAGCTGGGTGGGGACGACTGGGATCAGCGGGTCATCGACTGGATGGTCAAGGAGTTCAAGAACAACTACGGCATCGACCTCGGCGCCGACCGGATGGCCCTCCAGCGGCTGAAGGAGGCGGCGGAGAAGGCGAAGGTCGAGCTGTCGCAGGTGGCCGAGGCCACGATCAACCTGCCGTTCATCTCGGCGGGTGCCGACGGGCCGCTGCACCTGGAGATGACGCTGTCGCGCGCGGAGTTCGAGCGGATGACCGAGGATCTCGTCCAGCGCTGCAAGGACCCGTTCGACCTCGCGGTGAAGGACTGGGGCAAGGGCGTCGACCAGATCGACCACGTGATCATGGTCGGCGGCTCGACCCGCATGCCGATGAT
>DATBLA010000154.1:0-2105 GCA_036555645.1 Actinomycetota bacterium | reverse complement strand
GAACGAGGACGACCGATACGCGGGGACGCGGCCGCGAGGATGGGCCGGCCAGCACTGGTCGACGGCCATCCCCGCCGAGCACGTCGCCACGCGCGAGCGGGCCGGGCTGTTCGACGAGACGAGCTTCGCCAAGCTCGAGGTGTCCGGTGCCGACGCCTGCGCGTTCCTCGATCGGATCTGCGCCAACGACGTCGACGTCGCGGCCGGGCGCGTCGTCTACACGCAGATGCTGAACCGTCGCGGCGGCATCCAGTGCGACCTCACGGTGACCCGCCTGTCCGAGGACCGGTTCCGCATCATCACGGGCACGGCGTCGGGAGGTCTCGACCTGTCCTGGATCACGAAGCAGCTCGGCGACGCCGAACGCGTCGAGGTCCGGGACGTGACCTCTGGACTCGCGTGCCTCGGGGTGTGGGGTCCGCGAACCCGCGACATCCTCGAGGCGATCTGCCCCGACGACATGTCGAACGTCGGCTTCCCGTTCATGTCCGCGCGCGAGATCACGGTCGGCGACGTCCCGTGTCTCGCGCTCCGGGTGACCTACGTCGGCGAGCTCGGATGGGAGCTGTATGCGCCGATGGAGCTCGGCTCCACGCTGTTCGACACGCTTCTTCGGGCCGGAGCGCCCCACGGCCTCGTCCCCGCCGGCTATCGGGCGATCGACTCCCTCAGGCTTGAGAAGGGATACCGCGCATGGGGATCGGACGTGACCCCCGACGACTCCCCGATCGAGGCCGGGCTCGGGTTCGCGATCGCGCCCGACAAGGACTTCGTCGGCCGCGACGCGCTCGAACGCCGGAGATCCGAAGGGCAGGACCGGACGCTCACGTGCCTCGTCCTGGAGGACCCGCGTTCGTCGACGCTCGGCAACGAGCCGGTCCGAACCGGAGGCGAGGTCGTCGCGCGGGTCACCTCCGGAGGGATCGGCTACACGGTCGGCGCGAGCATCGCCTACGCCTATCTCCCCGTTGGGCTCGCGGACGTCGGCACGCGGGTGGAGGTCGAGGTGTTCGGCGAATGGATCGGCGCCGAGGTCACCCAGGAGCCGCTGTACGACCCGAAGGGCGAACGGATCAGGGCCTGACCGGCGGCGGGACGTCGTCGCCGGCGAACACGAAGCCGTTCCAGTAGGCCTCGAGCCGCCGCGTCCCCTTCCTCCAGCCCTTCAGATCCAGGTGCAGCTCCTCGGGCGGGTCCATCCGTCCGAAGTCGTAGTGGACGACGACGCCGTCCTGCTCGAGCTCCCGGAACCGGTGCGGGCGGCGGGAGCTCCTCGTGAAGCTCGTGCGCCGGCTCGCCCGCGGCGGCTCGGCGTGCGCCTCCAGCCAGATGTAGGAGCCGACGATGCCGCGATGCGGATCGAGCCACACCCAGACGGAGCCGCCGTGCTCGGCGATGTAGGCGTGGGCCTTCGGGCTCGTCACGATCCGCATCGGCCCGATGATGGCACGGGACGCGCGGAGGGGGCGGCCTCGGGCCGCCCCCTCGGACGCATGCCGCGACTCAGACCTCGACGACCTCCGACTCGGGCAGGACCACCGCCTCGTACGGCTTCCGGCGCTGCACCGCGAGGTAGTAGATCGCGCCGACGATGATCACGACCGCGAACACCGTCCAGATCACGGGGATCTTGTTCAGGAAGTCGATCTTGAAGTCGACGAGCTGCTCGCCCTCGACGTAGTAGTCGGTCTGGATCGGCTTGGGATCCGCGAAGATCCGCAGGTAGTTCGCCCCCGAGGCGTTCGGATCGAAGGCCGACGTCGCCGAGGAGGGCGTGAGGAAGTTCAGCAGCATCGCCGCGCCCCAGATGACCGCGATGATGTTGACCACGAGGCCCCACTTGCCGAGCGAGAACGGCGCCTTGGCCTTCGGCCACCCCTTCATCCGCGCGCGCGCGAACGCGAGGTTCCCCAGGAGGTAGCTGAAGTAGATCGAGGCCGTCGCCCCGACGGCGATCGTGCTCGCGCCGGCGAACTGGATGAACGGGATCGCCGACAGCGAGCCGATGATCACGCACGTCCACACGGGCGTGTGGAGCCTGGGGTTCACCTTGGACATGACCTTCGAGAACGGGAGCTGGTCGTCCCGCGCCATCCCGAACGCCA
>DATBLA010000153.1:0-27685 GCA_036555645.1 Actinomycetota bacterium | reverse complement strand
CCGGAGCGCCCGGCCGACGTCGCGGGTCCACACGGATGCGGCGAGCCCGTAGTCGACCCCGTTGGCCCACGCGAGCGCGGTGTCCTCGTCGGCGAACCGCTGCATCGTCACGACCGGGCCGAAGACCTCGTTCTGGACGATCTCGGCGTCCTGCGCCACGTCGGTGACGACGGTCGGCGCGTACCAGGACCCGGGCTGGTCGATGACCTCGCCGCCGATCTTGATCGTGGCGCCGCCCTCGCGGGCCCGGTCGACGAACCCGCGGATCCGCTCGAGCTGCACGTCCGAGATCACCGATCCCATCGCGGCCTCGTCGTCGAAGATGTCGCCGACCTTCATCTCGGCGACCTTCGAGACGACCTCGGACACGAGGTCGTCGTACACCTTCGGCCCGGCGAGCACGCGCGTGGCGGCCGTGCAGTCCTGACCGGAGTTGAAGAAGCCCGCGACCTGGATCCACTCGGCGGCGGTCGCGACGTCCGCGTCGTCGAACACGATCACCGGCGCCTTCCCGCCGAGCTCGAGGTGCACCCGCTTCAGCGTGTCGGCGGCGTTCTTCGCGATGAGCTTGCCGGTGGAGGTCTCGCCGGTGATCGAGACGATCCCGACGTCGGGATGGCGGACGATCGCGTCGCCCGCCGGGACGCCGTCGCCGGTCACGACGTTGAAGACCCCCGGCGGGAAGATCTCGGCCTCGGCGATGAGCTGGGCGAACCGCAGGAGCGTGAGCGGCGTGTTCTCGGCGGGCTTGATGACGACCGCGTTGCCCGCGGCGAGCGCCGGCCCCAACTTCCAGGCCGCCATGTACAGCGGGTAGTTCCAGGGGGCGATGAGGCCCGCGACGCCGATCGGCTCGCGCCGCAGGATGCTCGTGAAGCCCTTCATGTACTCGCCCGCGGCGCGGCCCTCGAGGACCCGGGCGCCGGAGGCGAAGAAGCGGAACTGGTCCGCGATGACCGGCACCTCCTCGGACATCGTGAGCGCGAGCACCTTGCCGACGTTCTCGGACTCCATGCGGCCGATCTCGTCTCCGTGCTCCTCGACGAGGTCCGCCATCTTCAGGAGCGCCCGCATGCGTTCGCCGGGGGTCGCGTCGGACCACGTCTCCTCGAAGGCGGTCTTCGCGGCCTCGACCGCCCGGCCGACGTCCTCGGCGGTGCCCTCGGGCACCTCGGCGATCACGTCGCCGTTCGCGGGGCTCACGATCTGACGGACGTTGCCGTCGGCGGCGTCCACCCACTCGCCGCCGATGAACATCTTGTACGTCTTCACGTCGGACATCCGTGCCTCCCCTTCCGGTCCGCCCCGGGACGGGCGCGAAGGCCCCAAGTATGCCGAAACCGGCGCGTCGGGGGCCACCCGCGCGCGGCGTTCCCGCAGGCCCGAGGCAGGCAGGACCGCCGCCGTGGCAGACTGTGGCCGACGCCGGCCTCACGAGGAGGACACCGTCGGTGGACATCCCGCAGGAGCGCAAGCTCGTCACCGAGATCCCGGGCCCGAGGTCGCGCGAGTGGTTCGACCGCCGCGCCGCAGCCGTCCCGCAGGGGATCTTCAACACCCACCCGATCGTCACGTCCCGCGCCTCGGGCGCGATCATCGAGGACGTCGACGGCAACCGGCTCATCGACTTCGCCACGGGGATCGCCGTCCTCAACGTCGGCCACACCTCGCCCGCGGTCGTGAAGGCCGCGCAGGACCAGCTCGAGCGCGAGACGCACACGTGCATCCACGTCACCGTGAACGAGCCGTACGTCGAGCTCGCCGAGCGCCTGAACGCGCTCGCGCCCGGTGACGTCGAGAAGAAGACGATGTTCGCGAGCTCCGGGGCCGAGGCGGTGGAGAACGCCGTGAAGATCGCTCGCACGGCCACCCGCCGGCAGGCGATCGTCACGTTCGACCACGCCTTCCACGGCCGCACGCTGCTGGCGATGTCGCTGACCGCCAAGGTCATGCCGTACAAGCAGGGCATGGGGCCCTTCGCACCCGAGATCTACCGCCTGCCGTTCGCCTACCCCTACCGGTGGCCGACCGGGCCCGAGGCCTGCGCGGCCGAGGCGCTCGCGTACGCGACCGACGAGATGCACAAGCACATCGGCGAGCAGAACATCGCCGCGGTCATCGTCGAGCCGATCCAGGGTGAGGGAGGCTTCATCGTCCCGGCGCCGGGCTTCCTGAAGGGCCTCGCGGACTTCTGCGCGGAGCACGGCATCCTGTTCATCGCCGACGAGATCCAGAGCGGGATGGGCCGGGCCGGCCGGTGGTTCGCGATCGAGGACGAGGGCGTCGTGCCCGACCTCGTGACGAGCGCGAAGTCGCTCGGCGGCGGGCTGCCCATCAGCGCCGTCACCGGCCGGGCCGAGGTCATGGACTCGGTCCACGTCGGCGGGCTCGGCGGGACCTACGGGGGCAACCCGGTCGCGGCCGCGGCGGCGCTCGCCGTGCTCGACCAGGTGGAGCGCGAGAGGCTGCTGGAACGCTCGCGGACGCTCGGCGGCACGATTCTCGATCGGCTGCGCGAGATGCAGGCGCGTCACCCGGCGATCGGCGACGTTCGCGGGCGCGGGATGATGGTCGCGATCGAGCTCGTATCCGACCGCGACACGAAGGAGCCGCTCGACGGCCCGACCGGCAACGCGATCGTCCGGCGGTGCCTGGAGAACGGCGTGGTCATCCTGAAGGCCGGGACCTACGACAACGTGATCCGGCTCCTTCCCCCGATCACGATCGACGAGCCCCTACTCGACGAGGGCCTGTCGATCCTCGACGAGGCGATCGGCGCCGCCTAACCCATTCGGCTTGTGTCTCCGTCAACGGGCGCCATCTCAATGCTCGAGCGATTAGGCACCCTCAGAGGGCGGTGGGAGCATGGCGGCGAGTTTGGCGATCTCGAGATTCAGCTCCTCCGGCGAGAGAGTGGCCAGAGACTCCTCCCATCCTCGCTCCACGTTGGATGGCACCACCCCTCTGCCCTCGAAGAGGAAGCGTCCCTGACTCGTGACGAGGTGATAGGAGGGCGGGATCGTCGAGTCGGGGGTCAGTTCCAAGAAGTAGACACCCCTGTCACCGCGTAGCGAACTCAGCGGCGGGATGCCGAAGCCCTCCTCGAAGACCACCACGTCTGATCCCGCGGGGTAGTCGACGGTTCCGTACATGACCTCATCGACCTTCAGATGTACTTCCACGAACTGATGCGGATCACGCCCATCGACGAGATGCCCCTCGCCCTGTTCCTCGGCCGGGGCTTCGGCGAGCAACTGGTCGTGCCCGGGTATGAATCGTCCGTCGACAACCTCGATTGCTGACCCAACAACGACGGCATCGGAATGCGCGATGAGCGCTGCCAGATCCTCGGCCAACCATCGTTCGGATCCGATCCCGAGATCGACGCGCGCAGGAACGTCTCCCTGCCGACCCCCGCAGGCCACGAGGCTGGCCGCAGAGACGAGGATCATGATCATCAACCTGTGGTGACCCTTGTTCCTCATCGTCCCTCCTAGACGATAGCGTTGATGTGGTTGTCGTCATGCGTGTTCAGATCCGAGGTCCGATTGGGTCGTCGACACCACCGACACGCGTTTTCCAGGCAGCACAACCAGGACCCGCACCTATCCACGCCAGTGGCGCTCACCCTGCTAGCGTCCCGACGTGAGTTCTGCCGGTCCGTCACCCCCAAGTCCCCGCCGGTCGAGATTCAGCTCGGCGGTGCGAAACGTCGCGGTCGACACCACCCCCCTTCGCGTCTCGCGCGACTACCGGCGACTGTGGCTGGGTCTGCTCGCGTCGACGTTCGGCGCGCAGTTCACGATCGTCGCGACGTACATCCAGGTCTTCGAGCTCACCGACTCGACGGCAGCGGTCGGGTTCCTCGGGCTCGTCGGCTTCGTCGGGCTCGTCGCCGGAACCCTCGGCGGAAGCACGTTCCTGGACGCGTTCGATCGGCGCAAGATCCTCATCGCGTCGCAGATCGGGTACCTGGCGTCGTCCGGACTCCTGCTCGCCGGCGCCCTCCAGGGAGATCCGCCGCTCGTCCTGATCTACGTGGCGGTGGCCGGTATCGCGGCAACGAGCGCGATCGACAGCCCCACGCGCAGCGCCATGACGCCTCGACTGCTCGACTCGACCCTGCTGCCGGCCGCGGCGGCGCTGAATCAGGTCCTGTGGAACGGCGCCGGGCTCATCGGGCCCGCGCTCGCCGGCGTCGTGGTGCAGACGTTGGGCTTCTCGTGGGCGTACGCGATCGATCTCGTCTCGATCGGGCTCCTGCTCCTGTCGTCCATCCTGATCCGGCCGATGCCTCCCACCGGAAGCGAGCGCGCGACGGTGGGGTGGCGCGCCGTGCGGGAGGGCTTCAGGTTCCTCCGCGGCCGCAAGGTCCTCCAGTCGACGTTCACGATCGACATCATCGCGATGGTCTTCGGCATGCCCAGGGCGCTGTTCCCGGTGCTCGCGGTCACGCAGTTCCACGAGGGCACCGCCGCGGTGGGGTTGCTGTTCGCCGCCCCTGCCGTCGGCGCGTTCATCGGGGCGGCAACGACGGGCTGGGTCGGACGCATCAAGCATCAGGGGCTCGCGGTCATCTGGGCCGTGGTCGTGTGGGGCGCCGGCATCGCCGCGTTCGGCCTGGTCGGCTCGAACCTGTGGCTCGGCCTGTTCTTCCTCGCGGTGGCGGGGGCGGCCGACGTGATCTCGGCCGTGTTCCGCAACACGATCCTGCAGGTCACCGTCCCCGAGCATCTGCGCGGGCGGCTGTTCGGCATCCACATCCTCGTCGTGACCGGCGGCCCCCGCCTGGGCGACCTCGAGGCCGGTCTGGTCGCCGCCGCGTTCTCGCCGATGGCCTCCGTCGTGTCGGGAGGACTGCTGTGCATCGCCGGCGCCGGCCTCGTCGCATGGCGGGTCCCGGCGTTCCGCAGGTACCACGCCGGCGACCCCGGCTGATCACCCGGCCTATGCTCGCCGCGTGAGCACCCCCGACGTCGAGATCGCCGAGCTTCGGGTCCTCGACGGCCCGAACCTGTACTTCCCGAGACCGGCGATCAAGCTGACCCTCGACGTCGAGCCGTGGATCTCGATGGACGAGCAGCGGTTCGCCGCGGCGCTCGAGCGCGTCGGCTCCGGCGGACGGCCCGGGGCTCCCGAGAGCGATCAGCGGCGCCGGGCCGTCGCCCGCATGGGCGCTCACCTCACGCGGCGGCTCGCCGCGATCGAGGGCGTCCGGCTCGGCGTTCGGAGTCGCCCGGGTCCGGAGAGCGGCCAGATCGTCGTCGCGTTCCCGTGGCGCCGGCTCGGGACGGCGACGGCGGCGGCCACCGAGGTCGCCGGGATCCTGTCGGCGAGCCTGGACGGGCGCCGCTCGGTCGAGCGTCTGCTCGCCGAGGCCGGGGGCCGCGTCGGCGCGGTCGAGCCCGGGCCCGAGCCGAGCGTGCCCGATCCCGACATCCCGGTCATCTCGGTCACGGGGACGAACGGCAAGACGACGACCGTGCGGCTGCTCGCCCATCTCGTCCGGTGCGCGGGTCGGAGCGTCGCCTACTCCTCGACCGACGGCGTCTACCGCGGCGACGGCGAGCTCGTCGAGGCGGGGGACTACTCGGGGTTCGGCGGCGCCGGCAAGGCGCTCGAGCAGCGGCCGGACGTCGCCGTGCTCGAGACCGCCCGAGGCGGGATCCTGCTCCGGGGCATCGGCGTGGCCGCCAACGACGTCGCGGTCGTGACGAACGTCTCCGAGGACCACCTCGACCTGCACGGCATCCGGACGCTCGACCAGCTCGCCGAGGTGAAGGCGACGATCACGAAGATCACGCGTCCGCAGGGATGGGACGTGCTGAACGCCGACGACCCGCGCGTGCTCGCGATGCGACGCGGCGCGACGGGTCGTCCGTGGCTCTGCTCGCACGACACCGACCACCCGGCGATCCGAGACGTGCTCGGCGAGGGCGGG
This sequence comes from Actinomycetota bacterium, assembly GCA_036555645.1. Lineage (GTDB taxonomy): Bacteria > Actinomycetota > UBA4738 > UBA4738 > HRBIN12 > DASSJM01. Next base: position 21,744 of record DATBLA010000153.1, on the reverse strand, counting down.
CGCGCGACGGTGCCGCTCGACGGCTGGCTCACCGTGCTCGACGGATCGCGCTCTCGGCCGCTCCTCGCCCTGCTCGACATCCCGCTCACGATCGCCGGCGTCTCGCGGCACAACGTGATGAACGCGATGCAGGCCGCCTCGGCCGCGCTCGGCGCCGGCCTGTCGGAGCGGGCCGTCGTTCGCGGACTCCGATCGTTCGTCATGGACGCCGAGCGCAACCCGGGGCGAGCGAACCTGTTCGAGCTCGACGGCCGGGTGCTCGTGATCGACTACGCGCACAACGAGGCCGGGATGGCCGGGCTCACCGAGATCTGTCGCGGGCTCTGTGCGCCGCATCGGCAGACGTGGCTCGCGATCTGCACGGCGGGCGACCGGACGGACAAGATCCTGCACGACTTCGCCTACCGGGCGGCGCGCGGGGCCGATCGCATCGCGATCGCCGAGCTCCACCGGTACCTGCGCGGCCGCGAGCCCCGCGACATCGTCGAACGGCTCCTGGCGGGGGCGCGCGACGGAGGGGCGAGCGAGGTCGACGTCTACGCGGACGAGCTGTCGGCGCTCCGCGGGATCCTGTCGAGATCCCGGCCCGGCGACGTCATCGGCGTGACGGCGCTCGGCATGCGACCCGAGATCTTCGCGTGGCTCGAGCGATCGGGAGCCGAGCGCCCGACGCCCAAGCGCGTCCGCCGCCTCGTGAGCACGGCGCAGGGGCAGTAGAGGAGCGGGAGCGCGCCTAGCGGGCCCCGGCGTGGTCCAGGCACAGCACGGCCCACGGGATCGCGTCCAGTCGCTCCTTCCCGATCGCCGAGCCGCAGACATCGCACGCGCCGTAGGTCCCTTCAGCGAGCTTGCCGAGCGCGCGCTCGACGTCGCGCAGCTTCGCGTCCAGGTGCTTGGCGACGTCGACCTGCGCGATGCGCTCGACGGCCTGGGTCGTCCCCTCCCCCACGCGCTTGCCGAACGAGACCGCCGCCATCGGGTCGCGCGGAACGGCGGTGAGCTCGTCGAGCTCGGCCCGGAGCTCGTCGCGGACCTGCTCGAGCGCCTCGCGCGTTGCGGCGGGATCCATCCGGCGGCTCAGACCCCGAGGAGGTCCGGGTCCCCGCCCGACGAGTCGAGCTGACCGTTCCCGCCGGTCGCGAAGATCGTCGGGGCGGCGAGCGAGCGTCGGTCCTCGAGCTCCTTGTAGACCTCGGTCGCGTGGTCGACGCAGAGCACGACGAGGTCGCCGGGTCGCGAGCGGCCGAGCGCCCTGCGGGTCGCGTCCATCTCGTCCAGGACGACCTCGGCGTTGCCGGCCCGCGCGCCCGCGCTCATCGCCTCGCGCACCCCGTCGAGGACGAGCGCGGCGGTCTCGCCGAGCTCGCGTCCGCGCGGGTTCCGATCCTCCCGCACGATCACGTCGTCGAAGAACCGGGCCGCGACCCGGCCGAGCTCGCGCATGTCCTCGTCCCGCCGGTCCCCAGCCGTGGCGATGACCGCCAGCCGGAGATTGGCGCTCCAGGAGGCCTCGCCGGGGCGAGCCTTCGGGGCGTCGGACGTGAGTCGCTCCACGAAGTCGCCGAGGGTCTCCAGGCCCGCCGCGTTGTGCGCGTAGTCGATGAGGACCTTCACGCCGTTCAGGTCGAAGACGTTCAGCCGCCCGGGCGCCTGGTAGATCGACGTCGTGAACGAGCGCAGACCCTGGCGGATGTCGTGGAGGTGCGCGCCCGCGGCGTGGGCCGCCGCGGCGGCGGCCATGGCGTTCTGCACCATCATCCGGGCGCGGCCCTCGAACGTGGCCGGGAGCGTGTGCACCCAGGCGATCGGCATCGTCCGGCGGCCCTCGCGGATCACCATCATCTCGCCGAGCGGTCCCCGCTCGAGCACGACCGCCTTGCGGCCCCGCCGGACCCATCGCTCGACGAGCTCGTTCCGGTCCTGCATCGAGAACAGGATCACGGTGCCGCTGCAGGCCTTGCGCATCTCGACGACGAGCGGATCGTCCGCGTTCAGCACGGCGAACCCGGTTCGGGGGACCGCCTCGACGACGACCTGCTTCACCGCGGCGAGCTGCTCCAGCGAATCGATCCCCTTCAGCCCAAGGTGATCGCCGGTGACGTTCATGACCACCGCGACGTCGTTCTTGCCGTAGCCCAGGCCCTCGCGCAGGATGCCGCCGCGCGCGGTCTCGAAGACCGCGAAGTCCACCCGCGGGTTCTGGAGCACCATCTGCGCCGACTTCGGGCCGCTCGCGTCGGCCCGCTTCACGAGCCGCTCGTCGATGTAGATGCCGTCGGTCGTCGTCATCCCGACCGACCGGCCCATCCCCTTGAAGATGTGCGCGATCATCCGCGTCGTCGTCGTCTTGCCGTTGGATCCGGTGACCGCGACGATCGGGATCCGCGAGGGCGTGCCGGCGGGGAACAGCAGGTCCACGACGTCCTTGGCGACGAACTGCGCCTCACCCTCGGTCGGGTGGGTGTGCATCCGAAAGCCCGGCGCGGCGTTGACCTCGACGATGGCCCCGCCCGTCTCGCGGACCGGCTGCGCGATGTCCGGAGCGAGGAAGTCGATGCCGGCGACATCCAGGCCGACGACCCGGGCCGCCTCCTCGGCGATCTCGACGTTCTCCTCGTGCGCCTCCCACGTTCGGTCGATCGAGATGCCGCCGGTCGACATGTTCCCGGTCGAGGCGAGCCTGACGAGCGCCTCCTCGTCCGGCACGTCGTCGATGCCGAATCCCTGCTTGCGGAGCAGCTCGAGCGCGGCGTCGTCGACGGTGATCCTCGTGAGCACCTTCTCGTGACCGATTCCCCGGCGAGGATCGGAGTTCGCGATCTCGACGAGCTCGACCACCGAGTGCTTCCCGTCGCCGATCACGTGGGCGGGCACGCGCTCGGCCACGGCGACCATCCGCCCGCCGATCACCAGCACCCGGTAGTCGTTGCCCGTGACGTAGCTCTCGACGACGACCTGGCCGTGCCGAGCCTGGGCGAGCGCCCGCTTGAACCCGGTGCGGACCTCGCCCTTCTTCCGAAGGTCCAGACCGACGCCCCGCCCGTGGTTGCCGTCGAGCGGCTTCGTGACGACGGGGAACCCGATCCGCTCGGCCGCAGCGAGCGCCTCGTCCTCGGACCGCACGATCTCGCCGCGCGGGACGGGCAGGCCCGCCGAGGCGAGCAGCCGGCGCGTGACGTCCTTGTCGCCGGCGATGTCGACGGCCAGGGCCGAGGTCTTCGACGTCATCGTCGCGCGGATCCGCTGCTGGTACTTGCCCCAGCCGAGCTGCACGAGCGACGCCTCGTTCAGGCGGATCCAGGGGATGTCCCGGCTCGCGGCCTCGTCGATGATCGCCTGCGTCGAGGGACCGAAGGCGCGGCGCTCGGCGAGCAGGATGAGGCGCTCGAGCTCGGCGAGGAAATCGAAGTCGGGGTCGGGATCCACGAGGTGGTTGACGACGCGGACGGCGAGCTCGCCCGCGGCGACGCCCACCCGCTCCTCCCAGTAGCCGAAGATCACGTTGTAGCGGCCGGGCTCGCCCGCGCTCCGGGTCTTGCCGCGGTAGACGTGCGCGCCGGACTCGCGCTGGAGCTCGAGCGCGATGTGCTCGGCGACGTGACCGACCCACGTGCCCTCGGCCAGCCGCTCGCCGAACCCGCCGCGGCGGCCGAGCGAGCACGAGTGCTCGGCGATGCCCGGGAGCATCGCGAGGATCCCGTCGACGAACCCCGGGATCGTGTTCGAGGGCCAGTCCTCGAGCGACCCGAGATCGACGAGCATCCGGACCGCGGGCTCGTAGGACCAGTAGTTGGGCCCGCGGAACACCTGGGACTGGATGATCCGAAGGTCCGGTTTGAGCGGGCGCTTCTTCCCGGCCGACTCCGCCTTCGCGCGCGTTCGTTCGGCGCGCGAGCGGGTGCGGCTCTCGGTCACTCCGAGGCCTCCCGCTCCTCTCCCGGGGCCCCCGCGAGCAGGGTGCGCCCCCGAAGGTCGAACCAGGCGCCGGCGGGGAGGGAGTGCACGATGGCGCCCGAGACCATGATCGGGCGATGCGCCTTCGCCTGATGCGCGTCGGTGAGGACGCGAGAGCCGTCGAGCACGGTCACCGCCCCCTTGCCGAGGACCTCCATCGTCCGGTCGGCGTGGACGATCGCGCACGTGTCCTCGTCCAGGCCGATCCCCACGAGCGAGGGCGACTGCGCGACGACCGCGAGCAGGCGCCCGAAGCGCCCGCGCTGCTCGAAGTGCTGGTCGATGACGACGCCTTCGAGGATGCCGAGCCCGGCGGCGAGCTGGGCCATCCGGTTCTTCGGCGTCTCCCCCGGCCGACCGAACGCCATCATGTGGGCCGCCATCGCGCTCGCGCCCGCCGACGTGCCCGCGAGGACCGCGCCGCGGTCGTGGGCGCGAGCCAGCGCGTCGGCAAGGCGCGTGCCGGCGACGACGGAGGACAGGCGCAGCTGGTTCCCGCCGGTCAGGAACACCCCGTCCGCGCCGTCCACGACCTTCCAGACCGAAGCGTCCTCGGCGTCGGAGCGCTCCTCGGGCCGCAGCCCGGTGACCCGTCCGATGCCGAGCTCGGAGAAGAGCTCGCGGTAGCGGTCGGTCGCCAGCTCGCCGAGCGAGGAGGCCGTGGAGATGACCACGACGTGTCCCGCCGTTCCACCGGCCGCCTCCGCGAAGCGCGACAGGATGAGCCGGTCCCGAACCTTGTCCTCCGCGCCCCCGATGAGCATGACCGGGCCGGCCGCCCCGAGGGCGCGGATGGGGGGATGGTCGGGTTCGTGGGCAGGCGTCACCGTGGGGAGAAGTGTAGCCCCGCGGCTCCCCGACTCAGTGCGCTCGAACGCTTCGAGTCGGATCGCCGGGCGGCCGCAGGATCAGCTGGTCGTGGGGCTCGACGACGTCGACGGTGCCGGCCAGGCCGGCCTCGGCCCAGATCTGGAAGCCGTCGCCCTCGATGAGGACGTCGTCCGCGAGGCGCTCGTCGGTGAGCTCGAAGGTCACCCCGGCCTCGCCCCGGTGGACGCGGACCGTCGCGTCCTGATTGAAGCGCCTGGCCGCCTCGTGCGTGCGGCGCAGGATGTCCGTCGCCCACTCGGTGAACTCGAGCGTCATGGCGCCGATGCTACGGACGAACGAGCCGGACGGCATGCGCCCGGCTCGTTCGCCTCTGGAGCGAGGCATCGGACGGCGGGCGCGGTTGGGTGACGCCGCCGTCCGAGGCGTGGTTCGCGCCGGGACCCCGGCCGGATTGAGGCGGGTCGCTCAATCTCGGAGTCGCGGGGAGCGATCCCGAATGCTCGATGCCGGCGACCAGCCGCCCGCTCCCCTCGTGTCCCTGCCGAAGAGCGCGGCCGCCACCCACAGGCACACGACGGCGAGCACGGTCAGCACCGCCGCGAGGGACTCCATTCAGCCCACCCGTCCGTGTGCGGGGCGAGGCTCGCTCGCCGAGACGCGCCTCGGCGCCGGCTGCGAACGGGCGCGACCCTTCCGCCGACGGCGGCGCCCGGCGACTCCGAGCCGGCCGGCGTCGTTCCGGAGGGCCTCGGCTCGAATGCGAGCCATCTCGATGAATGCGGGTCCGAGCACGGTTCCTTCACCTCCCGATTCCGACCCTCGCTCCGTAACCTTCACACAACCTATACTGGTTAGCGGTAACTTGTCAAAGAATTTCGCTGGTGTACGATTGGAGGCCGCATGTCCCTCGACATCGCCGTCCACGACACGAGCCCGGCGGCCCCGGGCGACCTGGAGCTCCTCCAGCGCTTCCTGAACCTGCACGTCCACGACTCGGATGGCCGGTCCCAGGATCCGCCCGCCGAGGTGATCCATGGGTTCCTCGTCGAACGCGGCCTCATCCGAAGGGAAGAACGCCTCACCCAGGCCGACCGTGAGAGGTACCTGCGGCTGCGCGACGCGTTCCGCAGCCTGATCGTCGCCGACGCCGGAGCGACGATCTCCGGCGCGGACGCGCAGGCGATCGACGACGCCGGCCGGACGGCCGGCTTGCACCCGCACTTCCACGCCTCGGGCACGCCGACGCTGGAGCCAAAGGCGCGCGGCGTCGCGGCCGCCTTCGGGACGATGGTCGCGATCGCGTTCGTGAGCGCGTTCGACGGGACGTTCGCCCACCTGAAGCTGTGCGCCGACGAGACCTGCCGCTCGGCCTTCTACGATCGGTCGAAGAACCACTCGGGACGCTGGTGCTCGATGGCCGTGTGCGGGAACCGGGCGAAGGTCCGGGCGTGGCGCGAGCGGCAGCGCCCCGGCGCGTGAAGCCCGTCGAGCTCCCGCTGCGGGGCGCGGGCGGAGAGCCCGTCGACCTCGTCCGAACGCTCAACTCGCACGGGTTCGTCGATCTGCCGCCGATGCGGCCCGCACCCGACTACCGATCCGTCGAGCTCACCCTGCGACCCCCGCGCGGCAGGCCGAGGACGGTCCGGATCGAGCCCGGTCGGGCCCGCCACGCGCGGATGACGATCCTCGGCCCCGCCGTCTCGGGCGCGACGACCGAGGGACTCGCCGCCACGGTTCGACACGTCCTGCGACTTGACGCCGACCTCTCCGGCTTCTACGACGCCGCGGCGAGCGATCCGGACCTGGCCTGGGTCACGACCGGCGCGGGGCGCATGGTGCGGAGCCCGACGGTGTTCGAGGACGTCGTGAAGACGATCTGCACGACGAACTGCGCCTGGTCGGCGACGAAGCGGATGGTCCACGCGATCGTCGAGCATCTGGGTGATCCCTCGCCCGGCGCGCCGCCGGGACCCTGGGGCCGCGCGTTCCCGTCGCCCTCGGCGATGGCCGCGGCCGGCGAGGGCTTCTACCGGGACGTCGCGCGCGCCGGGTATCGGGGGGCCTACCTCGTCGAGCTCGCGCGCTCGGTCGCCGCGGGCGAGACCGACCTCGAGGTCCTGTCGACGGCCTCCCCTTCCGAGCTCCCGGACGAGGAGATGGAGTCTCGGCTCCTCGCGCTGCCCGGCGTCGGTCCCTACGCCGCGGCCCACATCATGATGACCGTCGGGCGGTACCACCGGCTGATCCTGGACTCCTGGACCCGCCCCACCTTTGCGAGGACGGTCGGCCGCCGGACCGTCTCCGACGCGGCCATCGAGCGGCGGTTTCGCCGGTACGGCCCCTGGGCGGGGCTCGCGTTCTGGCTGCTCATCACCCGCGACTGGGTCGAGGAGGCCACCCCCTAGCGAGCGCCGAGGCCCTCGGGCCCAACGGTTGTCCTGCGCAGGCGTCGGGCGCATACTGCCCCGGGCCACATCGGCCCCCGGCAGCACGGCCTGCGGACCCACCCGACAGGTGCCAAGAGACAGGTAAGGACCCGATGAGCGAACCGTTATGGCCTTCTCGCGCCCCGCTCGCGGCATCGTCTCGTTCTGGCATGCCGAGCGTCGAACGCTCCGCCAGGGCCTGGTCGCGCTCGTCCCCAGCACGTTCTTCCTCTCCGGCCTGACACTCGTCCACCTCGCCGGCGGACTCGCCGCGGTTCTCGTCGCGTCGTCGTTCCCGGGGGTCGTCGATGGCTGAGGTCGCGCTCCGTCGCCGGGCGCTGAACCTGTGGGCGCTGTGGCGCGCCGAGCGCCGAACGCGGCGTCAGGGCCTGGTCGCGCTCGTCGTGTCGACGCTCGCCGCCTTCGTCGCCGGGCTCACGCTCGGCGCGATCACCGGAACCCTCCAGGAACTTCCCGGGCTGTTCATCCTCATCCCCGCCACCGTCGGGATGCGGGGCGTCATCTCGGGCACGACGGGGGCCCGGCTCGGCACGAGCATCGCGGCCGGTCTGTTCGAGGTGTCCTGGCGCCGGGGCGGCGTGCTCCGGCAGAACGCCGTCATCGGGCTCGTGCTCACGCTCACGTCCTCGATCTACATCGCGTGCCTGGCCCGCCTGGCCTCGGTCGTGTTCGACGAGCCCTCGATCCCGCTGCGCGACCTCGTCACGATCTCGGTCGTGGGCGGCACGACGGGTGCGGCGCTCGTGCTCGTCGCGACGATCGGCGTGGCGGTCCTGTCGTTCCGCCGCGGCTACGACCTCGATGCCGTGGCCACCCCGGTCGTGACGGCCGTCGGGGACATGGTCACGCTCCCCGCCCTGTTCCTGGCGACGTTCCTCGTTCGCTCGGAGACCGTGAGCGACGTCGTCGCGATCGTGTGTCTCGTCGCGACCGTGATCGGCATCGTGGCCGGACTGCGGGCGGAACCGGGGATCGCGCGGACGTTGCTGGAGATGACCGCCGTGATCGTGATCGTGCCGATCCTCGACGTGCTCGCCGGCACGCTGCTCGAATCGCAGTCGGAGCGGTTCTTCCTCTACCCGGGCCTGCTCATGCTCATCCCTCCCCTCATCTCGCAGGCGGGCGCGCTCGGCGGGATCCTGTCCTCCCGGCTGTCCTCACGCCTGCGGATCGGCGTCATCACGCCCCGGGGCCTGCCCGAGCCGCCGGCGCTCGTCGACGGGGCGCTCGTCGTCGTGTTCGGGATCACGATCTTCGCGTTCATCGGGATCCTGGGCGCGGGCCTGTCCGGGATCGTCGGCCAGGCCATCCCGGGCGTCGCCACCACGATCTGGGGCACGATCCTGGCCGGCGCCATGCTCCTGCCGGTCATCGTGCTCCTCGGCTACTACCTGGCGGTCGGGACGGCTCGATTCGGGCTGGACCCCGACAACCACACCGTCCCCCTCAACACCGGCCTCATGGACCTCGCGGGCATCGTCGCCTTCGTGGCCGCTATGTCACTATTGGGAGTCGCCGTCGATGGATGAGCAACCGAAGAGCGTCAAGGACCTGCTCGTCGAGGCGAAGGACGCCTCCGAGCTCATGGTCGACCTGGCCTACGCGGCCGTCTTCTTCAACGACGACAAGCTCGCGCGGGAGGTCGAGCGGCTCGAGGAGCGGATGACCGGGCACCTGCGCCGGCTCCGCCAGGTGGCGATGCTCGCCGCGCGCAGCCCCGAGGACGCGGAGGGGATGGCGGGGGTGCTGTGGATCGCCGACGCCGTGGAGAAGATCGGCGACGCCGCCTCGGACATCGCGCGCGTCGTCGAGGCCCGGCTCGGGATCCCCGACGGGCTTCGCCGGGACCTCCGCCACGCCGACGAGATGACGGCTCGCGTGAAGGTGCGCGTGGACGCGCAGGTGATCGGCCGGTCGCTCCGCGATCTGTCGCTGCCCACCGAGACCGGCATGTGGGTGATGGCGATCCGCAGCGGCATCGACTGGCAGTTCGATCCGGGTCCGGACGACGTGCTCTCCGAGGGCGACGTGCTGCTCGTGCGCGGGCCCGAGGAGGGGGTGGCGCTGCTGCGCGTGCTCGCCGGCGCCTCGCCGCGGCCGGAGCCTCCCGACGACGACCCGCCACCGCTGTCCGAGCTCGATCGCGCGGTCGACATCCTCATCGAGCTGAAGGACCTGTCCGAGGCGGCCGTCGGGCTCGCGTACTCCTCGATCCTGTTCAACAACCGCGCGCTCGCCGCCGAGGTGGGCGCGCTCGAGGCGCGAAGCGACATCCTGCACGACGAGCTCGAGTCGTGGGTGCTCCGCGCGGCGCCCGAGGCACGCAACCCCGACGAGCTTCGGGGGCTCCTGCGACTCGGCAGCGCCAGCGAGTCGATGACCGATGCGGCGCGGGACCTCACCTGGTACGTCGAGCACGGCGAGCCGCTGCATCCGGTCGTGCAGCTCGCGCTCGAGGAGACCGAGGAGACGAGCACCGAGACGCTCGTGGACGCGGGGACGCCGGCCGACGGCGGCAGCCTGCGGGAGCTGCGGCTCGAGACCGAGACCGGGATGTTCGTCCTGGCGGTGCAGCGCGGGCAGCGATGGATCTACCGGCCACGCGGACCGTTCCGGCTCCAGGCAGGCGACCGGCTCATCGCGGTCGGCCCCGAGGAGGGTTCGGACGAGCTCGACGCCCTCTGTCGCGCGGTCACGACGACCGCGCCCTGACCCCGCTGCTCATCCTTGCGTCGCCCCCGACGCGCCCCTAGCCTTCACGACGAGCATGGACGCCTTCGTCTACCTCAAGGTGCGGCCGGGCACGCTCGAGGACGTCGTCGTGCGGCTGCAGAACGCGAACGGCGTCAGGAACGCCGTCGGCGTGGTCGGCGAGTGGGACGCGGTCGCCGCGATCGGCGGTCCCGATCTCGCCGGGATCGCGCAGGACGTGATCGGGCAGATCCACCGGATCGACGGGGTCGAGCGCACGCTCACCTGTCCCGTCGTCCCGACCGACTTCCTCGGCATCACGGGAGGGCGCCTTCGGACGCCGGTCCCGATGCAGCAGCGCGGCGACGCCTGCTTCGTCCACGTCGTTGCCGAGCCGGGCAAGGCCGCCCCCCTCGTCGAGGAGATCGCCGCGATCGAAGACGTGTCCGCCGTGGCGCTGATCGCGGGCGAGTACGACCTCATCGTGGAGATCCCCTACCCGTGGGAGCAGGCGTGCCGGGTGATCGTCGACCATCTGCTCCCGCTGCCGGGCGTCAGCACGACACGGACGCTCGTCGCGATCCCCCACCTCGATACGGTCGAGGACGATCGCGATCAGTTCTCCGCCTGGAGCTGAGCCCGAACCGATCTCAGACGCGAACGTCCGAGAAGCGCAGGTGCTCCTGGGTGTGGCGGACCTCCTCGACCTCGGTCGCGCCGAGCGTGGTGAGCCACGCGATCATCCGCTCGACGAGTCGTTCGGGCGCGGACGCGCCGCTCGTCAGGCCGATCACCTCCGCCCCCTCGACCCATGCGGGGTCGACCTCGGTCTCGTCGTCGACGAGGTAAGCGGGGGTCCCGAGCTCTCGGGCCACCTCGGCGAGCCGGTTCGAGTTCGACGAGTTGTCCGAGCCGATGACGAGCACGACGTCCGAACGCCGAGCGACCTCCTTGACGGCGTCCTGCCGGTTCTGCGTCGCGTAGCAGATGTCCTCCCGGGGAGGGCCCTGGATGTCGGGGAACCGTTCGCGAAGGACCGCGACGATCGCGTTCGTCTCGTCGACCGAGAGCGTGGTCTGCGTGAGGTAGGACAGGTTCGAGGGGTCGGGGACCTCGACCGTCCGCGCCTGCTCGATGTCCTGGACCAGGATCGTGCCATCGGGCGCCTGGCCCGTCGTGCCGACGACCTCCTCGTGCCCGGCGTGTCCGATCAGCACGATCGTCCGCCCCTGCGTTGCGAAGCGCCGGGCCTCGAGGTGGACCTTCGTGACGAGTGGGCACGTGGCGTCCAGGACCGTGAGGCCGCGCTCGGTCGCGTTCGCGTACACGGTCGGCGCCACCCCGTGGGCCGACAGGACCACGACCGCCCCCTCGGGCACCTCGGTCTCCTCCTCCACGAAGATCGCGCCCTTGGATTCGAGGTCTCGGACGACGTGGAGGTTGTGGACGATCTGCTTGCGGACGTACACGGGCGGGCCGTGCGTGTCCAGGGCGCGCTCGACCGCCTCGACCGCGCGTTCGACGCCGGCGCAGTAGCCCCGTGGCGCGGCGAGCAGGATCGTCGTCACGACCTCATCGTACCGGGGCCGAGGGTCTGACCCAGGGTCAGATCCATGTCGTACCCCGTTGGTAGGGTCGTTCAGGCGCCGTAGGACGTTCCGGCCCGATCCCCCCCTTCACTCCCGCTCGCTCTTCCGTCACGCCCGGTGACGGGTGGATGCGGGTGGCATGAGGGGCGGGGCCGGTCGTGCGAGGCGCCGAAGGTCACACGGTGTCCCGACCCGAGGAGGTGATCCACCACCCATGACCTACCGCGCATCCGGCTCGGCAAGCCCGCTCGAGCCCGGTGTGGACCCGGTCGCCAACCCGGTCCGGCGCGGGGGTGAGCCCACACATGATCCGACGACCCATCCTGCGCCGCGCCTTCGTCGCGGCGCTCGCAAGCGCCTCGCTGCTCGTCCCGGCACACACGGCCCCGAGCGCTGAGGCCGCCGAGGTCTCACGCCAGGTGTGCGATCACGACTGGCGAGAGGGGACCTGGCACATCCGACAGCTGATCAAGTGCGCGGCGCGACGCTGGGACAGCCCCGGAACTCCCGCCAAGGCCGTTCAGGTGGCGCAGTGCGAATCCCATCTGAACCCGCGGGCCTACAACGGCAACGGGGGATATGCCGGCCTGTTCCAGCAGTCGACCCGCTACTGGCCCGGTCGCGCGCACCGATGGGGCCAGCCGAACCGATCGGTGTTCAACGGTCGCGCGAACATCATCGTGTCGATCCGCATGGCCGGTGCCCTCGGCTCGTGGAGCGCGTGGGGGGGCTGCGCCTAGGACCGCACGGGACCGCCCGGGCGGGGACGCCCCACGGCGCCCCGCACCTCGTCGAACGAGGTGGCGACGACGCTCGCCCCGGGCAGGTCTCGGTCCGCCACGATCCGTAGCCCCGGGTAGGCCCGCACGGCCCGCTCGGCGAACCGCTCGAACGCCCCGAACACGACGACCACGTGCGGGCGAAGCTCGTGGAGCTGAGCGAGCGCCTCGTCCTCGGTCGTGGCACCGGGGGCGAGCTCCCACTCGGCGGCCACCGTCGCCCGCTTCAGTGCAGCGAGCGCTGCCACGTCTTCTGCCACACACAGCACGACGAGCGCGCGGCACATCTCAGAGCCAGTGGCGCCGGCGGAAGACCCAGTACAGCAGGAGGGCCGACAGGCCCATGATCGCCAGCGCGAACGGGTATCCGTACGCCCACCCGAGCTCGGGGATGTCATCGAAGTTCATCCCGTAGATGCCGGCGATGAGCGTCGGGATGAGGATGATCGCCGCCCAGGCCGACAGCTGCTTCGTCACGACGTTGAGGCGGTTCGTGACCTGGGCCAGCTGGAGCTCTCGCGCCGAGGTCAGCAGATCGCGCACGTTGTCGGCGAGCTCCATCGTTCGGATCACGTGATCGAGGATGTCGCGGTAATACGGGACGAGCGGCGGGGTCGCGATCGACGGCGTCTCCAGGAGCAGGTCGACGACCTCACGCATCGGGCCGGCCACGCGCCGGAACCGCACGACCCGCTGGCGGAGATGGAAGATCCGCCTCGAGATCGACCGCGACGTCTCGGCGTCGTCGCGGTCCTCGGCCTGGGCGACCGCCTCCTCGATGTCGTCGGCCAGGTCCTCGAACCGGTCGATCGTGTCGAGGTACCCGTCGACGATCTCGTCGAGCAGCAGGTACAGGAGATGGCCGATGCCCTCCTCCGACAGGTGCGCCGCCGTCGAGACGCGCGCCTTGGCGCGGTCGAACTCGAAGCGCGGCTCACGGCGGATCGTCACGATGAACGAGCGGCCCGCCGCGAACACGTGCACCTCGCGATCGACGAGCTCGGCATCCGACGCGAGGTCGAGCCCGTGGGCGACGAGGAACAGATGCTCCGGATAGAAGTCGACCTTCGCCCGCTGACCCCAGCTCCGGCTGTCCTCCACCGCGAGCTCGTGCAGGCCGAGCTCGCGCTGGAGCGTGTGCAGCTCCTCGTCGCTGGGATCGACGACGTCGACCCAGATTCGCCCCGATCCGTCACGCGAGGTCGCGAGGAGGGCCGGATCGAACGGCGCCTCGTCCTGCAGCTCGCCGTCGCGGTAGATCCGGCACGTGATCACGGCGGCGCCGAGCCTACCGCACGCGGACACGCGCCCGGCTGCGAACATGCCGGGCATGAACGATCTCGAGCCGCTGCTGCGATCCTGGCGGGCGCAGGACGCGCTGTTCGAACGCGTCGAGTCGACCTGGTGGGGGGCGGTCGTCTCCGACGCGCGCTATCCGCGGATCCAGGAGGCGAACTGCGCCCGCGTCGAGACTCGAGAGCCGGTCCGGCTGGAGGAGATCCGATCCGAGCTGTTGCCGGCGATGGCGCGGAGCGGGAGCTCGCGCTCGCACGTCGTCGTCTTCCACCCCGAGGACCAGATCGATCTGGTGGCGGCCGCGAGCACCCTCGGCGAGCGGATCTCGTGGGACCTCGTCATGGTCTTCGACGGGACCCCGCCGCCGCCTCCGTCGCCCGATCCCGTCGTCGAGGTCGACGAGTTCGACGACGGGTTCTGGGCCCTCCACCGCGAGTCGTCCGGGCTCTTCGGCATCGAGCTCGCGGAGGTCATCGACCAGTTGCAGGCGATCGAGCGGGACCTGCTGATCCCCGCGGGACGGCGCTGGTTCGCCGTGTCGGAACCTCCCTCAGGTCCGGAGCCCGACCGAAACGCGACCGTCGCCGTCGCCGCGCTGCTCGTCCTGGAGCGGGTGGGGTTCGTCGATCACGTCGCGACGTTCCCCGCGGCGCGGCGCCGGGGGTACGCCTCGGCCCTCACCAGGCGCGTCCTCGCCGAGGCCGCCGCCATGGGAGCCGAGTGCACGTACCTGCTCGCCGAGCCCGGCGGTGACGCCGCGCGGATCTACGAACGCCTCGGCTTCGCGGGGATCGGGCACCTCGCGAGCTGGATCTCCCCGATCACGCCCTGACCGACCGCGGGTCGGCTTCGCGCGAACTCACCCCGATGGGGCGGGCCGATAGCTGCCGGCGACGATCCGTCCGCCGTCGCGTTCGAGCACCCAGACCGAGCCCTTGGCCAGGCCGTGGCCGTCCACCCGCGCGCCGGACTCGGCCACCCGGCGCATGACGTCCGAGATCTCCGGACCGTGACCGCAGAGAAGCGTCGGGCGCTCGTCGAGCGATCGGACGAACGCCCACACCTCGTCCAGGTCGTGGCCCTCGGCGAGCTCCGGCATCACCTCGAGCGCGATCCCTCGGGCGGCGGCGAGCTCGGCGACCGTCTCCACGCACCGGACGAACGGGCTCGTCCCGATCCGGGCGAGCTCGATCCCCTCGAAGGCCTCGATGAGCGCGCGCACCTGGCGCCGCCCTCGCGGGCTGAGCGGACGTTCCTCGTCGGGGCCCGTCCACGAGGAACGGTGACCCGCCTTCGCGTGGCGAAGGAGGTGGATCGGACCCGAGGTCACGCGTCCAGCGCCTTGGCGAGGAGGTCGCGATCGTGCGGGTAGCTGAGGATCCCGGGCGCCTGGGACGCCGGGACCCAGCGGAGCTCGTCCACCTCGTGGCCCGGGACGAACCCCTCGGCCGCCTCGGCTCGCATGAGGTAGTAGCGCACGACCTTCGGGCGGCCGTTGCGATCGGCATAGGTGACGTCCGCGAGCTCCCGTTCGATCGCGCAGCGCAGACCGGTCTCCTCGGCGACCTCGCGGAGCGCGGCGGTCTCGTCGTCCTCCCCGTCGTGGAGCTTGCCCTTGGGGAAGGACCAGTCGTCGTAGCGAGGCCGGTGGATGAGCGCCACCTCGGGACCGTCGTCGTCGCGAGGGATGCGCAGCACGATCCCCCCAGCCGCCCGGATCGGGTCGTTCACGCCCAGAAGCGTAGCCGCTTGCGCGACAAGGCCTTCCAGACTCGCGGCCAGCTCGCTCGAGCGTCGGAGGCGGCGGCCGCCTCGACGGCGGCGAGCTCGCCGGCGACGAACGGATCGCCGAGCGAGGCCGATTCGCGGAGCCACGCCCGCGCGATCACCGAGTCCTGGTGCTCGCCGAGGACGTCCTGGAGATCGGCGACGGCCTCCGCGAACTCCCTGGCGCGCTTTCCGCTCGCGGGCACGACCGCCTCGGCCGCGTACCGCATCCGCTTGGCACGGATCCGAGCCGCGTGCAGGGCCTCGTCCGACCCCTCCGTGCCGGCCTGACCGACCGCGGTCGCCAGGTGCTTCCAGAGCGCCTCGAGCGCGGGACGGAGGGCCTCCGACGCTCGCGTCTGCGCCAGCTCCTCGTGCACCCTCGGTGCGGCGGACGCCTCGACGAGGGAATCGAGCAGGGCGTCGTATCGCTCGGTGCGGAGCTCGCCGAGCAGGTGGGACCGGGCCTGCGCCCTGCGGCGCTCGAGCCCGGTGACGAACGCGTCGACGCCCGCCCGGTCGCGCGGTTCGAGCGCCTCGGCGCGGCCGGCGATCCGGTCGCGCAGCACCTCCGCGTCGCGAACGGCTCCGAGCTCGCCGCCGAGCCAGCGCAGCTCGGCGCGCAGGGGCGCCGCCCACGACGGCTCGACGACGTCGCGGAACGTGCGCAGATCCGAGCGGAGCCGTCGCGTCGCCACCCGCGCCTGGTGCACCGCCTCGGGGTCCTCGCCGAGCCGGACGTCGGGATCGTGCCGCAGGAGGCGCGTGACCGAGGCCGCGATCGCGCGACGCACGACCTCCGCGACCGTCGCATCCCGGTCGATCTCGGGCACGATCACCTCGGGCGCCTCGATCGCCGCCGGTCCGAGCGCGCGGGCGAGCTTGGACACGTTGTCGACGGTGGCGCCGCCGTCGTCGCGGAGCCGGCCGACGAGCGAGTCCAGCACCTCCGGCGGCGTCCCCTCGACGAGCTCGACCTCGACCTCCCGGAACCGCGAGGCGACCCGGCGGCCCTGCATGACGGAGACCTCGTCGTCGGTGACGACGGCCAGCGGGAGACCGAGCTCGTCGGTGACGTCGACACGGGCGCGCCGGGTGTGGAGGCGGGCGACCGTGCCGAGCGCAGCCGTCCGCACGTACGCGCGGACGAGGTCGACCGCGGCCTCGGGCGGCCGGCGCGCTTCGGCGCCCTCGAACACGACCTCCCGTCGGGCGAGGAACGCGCCGTCGTCCTCGTCGCCGCGATCGGGGAGCTTCACGGTCCAGCCCTCCCCCCGGCGATGGCGCAGGCTGCAGCCCCACCGGGCGATGTGGAGATCCGGCGTGTCGAAGTAGATCGTGACGAGTCGCTCGGGCTCGCCCACGGTGGCCGTCCACCCGTCGGCCGCGAGGTCTGGCAGCCGGAACCCGGGCGGGACCTGGAGCTTCGTCTCGCGCTCGAGGTTCACGGGCTCGCCGCCCGCGCACGTTCGACGGCGATCTCCTGGAGACGCTGCTGGGCGTCGATGCCTCGCTCGCTCCGCACCTTCGTCCACGCGCCTTCGCTCCCGAGCGTCCAGGCGAGCGTGTCATCGACGAGCTGCACCTCGAGCACCTGGTCCAGGCGAGCCGTGAGCGCGGGATCCGAGACCGGCACGAGCGCCTCCACGCGACGGTCGAGGTTGCGCTGCATGAGGTCGGCCGAGCCGATGTAGTGCGCGACGTCCTCCCGGTCGCCGAACCGGAAGATCCGCGAGTGCTCGAGGTAGCGGCCGACGAGCGACCGAACCCGGATCCGGTCGGAGAGCCCCGGGATCCCCGGGCGCAGGCAGCAGATGCCGCGGATGATGAGATCGATCTCGGCCCCGGCCTTCGAGGCCTCGTAGAGCTCGTCGATCATGTCCGGGTCGACGAGCGAGTTCATCTTCAGCACGATCCGCCCGCCGTCGCGGGACTGCTCCCGGATCAGCTCGAGCATGTCGGCGCGCAGGTAGTGGGGGGCCACGAGCAGCGTCCGGTACTCGCGCTGCCGGCTGTAGCCCGTGAGCAGGTTGAACAGGTCCGTGAGGTCGGCCCCGATCTCCGGGTCGGCCGTGAGCAGGCCGATGTCCTCGTACAGCTTCGCCGTGACGGGGTTGTAGTTCCCGGTCCCGACATGGGCGTAGCGGCGGACCCCGCCCTCCTCGCGGCGGACCACGAGCGAGACCTTCGCGTGCGTCTTCAGCCCGACGACGCCGTAGACCACGTGGACGCCCGCCTGCTCGAGCTCGCGGGCATACGTGATGTTCGCCTCCTCGTCGAACCTGGCCTTCAGCTCGACCAGCGCCACGACCTGCTTGCCGAGCTCGGCCGCCCGGATGAGCGCCCGCAGGATCGGGCTCTCCTGTGTGGAGGTCCGATACAGCGTCTGCTTGATGGCCAGGACGGCCGGATCGTGGGCGGCCTGCTCGACGAAGGCCTCGACCGAGGACGAGAACGAGTCGTACGGGTGGTGGACGAGGACGTCGCCCGCGCGGAGCACCTCGAACAGATCCGGAGCCGCCTCGCCGTCCGCCAGGCGCGGCTGCGTGACCGGCACCCACGGCGCGTGCTTCAGCTCCGGCCGCTCGAGCGCCACGAACGCCCACAGCGCCCCCAGGTCCAGCAGGCCGGGCGTCACGAAGACCTCCTGCTCCTGGAGGTCGAGCTCGCGCCGGAGCCGTTCGAGGACCTCCGGGCTCATCGTCTCGTCGACCTCGAGGCGGACGGGGCTCGCACCCCGCCGGCGCCGGCGAAGCACGCTCTGGATCGCCTCGAGCAGGTCGGCCGCCTCGTCCTCCTCCACCTCGACGTCGGCGTCCCGCGTCACCCGGAACGCGTGATGGGTGACGAGCTCCATCCCCGGGAACAGGGAGTCGAGGTGGGAGGCGATGACGACCTCGAGCGGGACGAAGCGCTCGCCACCGGGCAGCGCCACGAATCGGGGGAGCAGCGGCGGCACCTTGACCCGCGCGAAGCGGCGGACGCCGGTCATCGGGTCGCGGACGATCGCCGCGAGGTTGAGCGACAGGCTCGAGATGTACGGGAAGGGATGGGCGGGGTCGACCGACAGGGGCGTGAGGACCGGGAAGATCCGCTCGGCGAACTCCTGGTCGAGGAACTCGACCTCGGCCGGGTCCAACCCCTCGAGCGAGCGGACGATCCGGATCCGCTCCTTCTCGAGCGCGGGGACGAGCTCGGCCGCGAACAGCTCGGCGGCCCGCGTCGCGAGCTCCTGCGACCGCTCCCGGATCCCGGCGAGCTGCTCCTCCGGGGTCCGCCCGTCGAACGCCGCCTTCACGACCCCGGCCTCGACCTGCTCCTGGAGGCCCGCGACCCGGACCTGGAAGAACTCGTCGAGGTTGTTCGCGAAGATCGCGACGAACTTCACGCGTTCGAGCAGCGGGAGCGAGGCGTCCTCGGCGAGCGCGAGGACCCGCGCGTTGAACTCGAGCCAGGAGAGCTCCCGGTTCAGGAACCGCGAGCCGTCGGCGAACTCCTCGGGCGGGGAAGCGATGGCATCCATGGTCTGGGCAGAACGACGGGCAGGCTGGGATTATGGCGCAGCCCGTCCGGGGCTCCAAGCCCCGGAGCGGGGCTCAGTCGACGAACTTGTACCCCAGACCCCGGACGGTGAGCAGGTGAGCCGGCTGGTGGGGATCCTCCTCGAGCTTGCGGCGCAGCCGTTTCACGTGGACGTCGAGCGTCCGGGTGTCCCCGAAGTAGTCCGGACCCCATACCTGCTCGATGAGGAAGTCACGGGTGAGCAACCGGCCCTTGCGGCGCAGGAACGTCTCGAGGAGCTCGAACTCCTTCGGGGGCAGGTCCACGCTCCCCGATCCGACGGCCACCTCGTGGCGAGCCACGTCCATGCGCACCTGCCCACCCGTCAGGACCTCGTCGGACGACGGAGCCACGCCGGCGGCCTGGCTCCGCCGCAGGTTCGCGCGGACCCGTGAGACGAGCTCGCGCATCGAGAACGGCTTCGTCACGTAGTCGTCGGCGCCGAGCTCCAGCCCGGTCACCTTGTCCGCCTCCGAGTCCTTCGCCGTCACGACGATGATCGGGACGTCCGACTCGCTCCGCATGAGGCGACAGACGTCCAGACCCGACATCTCGGGCAGCATGAGGTCGAGGATGACGAGCGAGGGCGACTCGACCCGGAACCGCTCGAGGGCGCGGCGGCCGTCCGAGGCGACCGAGACCTCGTAGCCCTCGCGCTCGAGGTTGTACCGGACGGAGTCGGCGAGCGAGTCCTCGTCCTCGACGACGAGGATCCTCGCGCCCTCAGTCGGCACCGGCATCGACGCCCCCGGGATGCGAGGCGTCCGTGAACTCGCGGAACTCGCCGCTCACGAGGAACGCGACCTGCTCGCCGATGTCGACGGCGTTGTCGCCCACGCGCTCGAGCGCTCGGGCCGCCATGTACATGTGCATGCCCCACTGGAGCGAGGCGGGGTCGTCGGCGAGCTTGGCGACCTCGAACGCCATGTTCCGGTTCAGCCGGTCGATCGGGTCGTCCATCTTCGGCAGTCGCATGCAGAGCTCGGCGTCGCGCCGCCGGAGCGCGTCCATCGCGACGCGCACCATCTCGACCGCCACGTCGCCCATCTCGCCGATCTGCTGGACGATCGAGGCGGTGCTCGGGTGATCCTTCGTGAACTCGTACATCTTCGCGATGTTCACCGCCTGATCGCCGATCCGCTCGAGGTGCAGGTTCGAGTGGATGATGACCGAGATCAGGCGCAGGTCCGCCGCCACCGGCGCCTGGAGGGCGAGCATCGACAGCATCCCCTGGTCGATCTCGAGGTAGAGGCGGTCGATGTCGTCGTCCCCGGCGATCGTCCCCTCCGCCGCCTCGTCGTCGTGATCCACGATCGCCCGAACGCCGGTCGCGACCGCCGCGCCCGCGAGCTCGCCGAGCGTGAGCAGGCGCAGCTCCATCGCCTCGAGCTCCTCGTGGAAGTGTGGTCGCCCCATCAGCCGAACCGCCCCGTGACGTAGTCCTCGGTTCGAGGATCGTTCGGGTTCGTGAAGATCGTCTCGGTCTGGTCGAACTCGACGACCGTCCCCGTCCGATGGCCCGTGGCCTCGTCCACCTCGACGGTGAAGAACGCGGTCCGGTCGGAGACGCGCGCCGCCTGCTGCATGTTGTGGGTGACGATGACGATCGTGTACTCGGAGACGAGCTCCTGCATGAGGTCCTCGATCCGCTGGGTCGCGATCGGGTCCAGGGCCGAGCACGGCTCGTCCATGAGGATGACGTCGGGACGGGTCGCGATCGCGCGCGCGATGCACAACCGCTGCTGCTGCCCGCCGGACAGGGCGAGGCCCGAGTCCTTCAACTTGTCCTTCACCTCGTCCCACAGGGCCGCGCGTCGCAGCGACTCCTCGACGAGCTCGTCCATGCTGCCCTTGTACCCGGCGATCTTCGGGCCGAACGCGATGTTGTCGTAGATCGACTTCGGGAACGGGTTCGGCTTCTGGAAGACGATCCCGATCCGCCGTCGCACCTCGACGGGGTCCACCCGCGGGTCGTACAGGTCGACGCCGTGGTATCGAACGCTCCCCTCGATCCTCGCGTTCTCGATGAGGTCGTTCAGCCGGTTCAGGCAGCGGAGGACGGTCGTCTTGCCGCATCCGGAGGGCCCGATGAGCGCCGTGATCTCGCGCTTGCCGACCGGGAGGGTGACGTCTCGGACCGCGCGGAAGTCACCGTAGTAGACGGACAGGCCCTCGACGTCGAGGACCAGCTCACGATCGGCGGCCGGCGCGGCGCCGGGTTCGCGCTCGATCTGCACGATCACTCCCTGGCCCTGCTCGTCCGGATGGGCGTGGGTCAGCTCGGTGTCCATCCGGTCACCACGTTCGCTCATATCGGTTCCTCAACAGGATCGCCGTCAGGTTCACCGCGAAGATGAACACCATCAGCACCAGGATCGTAGCGGCAGCCAGATCCTGGAACTCCGCCTGCGGCTTCTTCACGTACGCGAAGATCAGCGTCGGCAGCGACGTGAAGCGCTCCTGGAGGGCCCGAACGATCCCCCCGTGCGTGGCGAGGAACCCCGTGACCGCGCCCACCATGATCAGCGGCGCGGTCTCCCCCAGCGCCCTGGCCATCGAGAGCACCGACCCCGTCAGCACGCCGGGAGCGGCATACGGCAGGACGTGGCTCCGGACCACCTCCCACCGGGTCGCGCCGACCCCGAACCCGGCCTCGCGGATGCTCCGGGGGACGGCTCGGAGGGCCTCCTGGGTCGTGATGATCACGATCGGCAGCACCATGAGCGCGATCGTGAGGCCGCCCGCGAGCAGGCTCCGGCCGCCGGTCGACCCGGGACCGGTCAGCGGGCCGAGGAGCTCGACGAAGATCGCGAGCCCGAGGATCCCGTA
>DATBLA010000152.1:0-21471 GCA_036555645.1 Actinomycetota bacterium | reverse complement strand
GGGCGAGCTCTGGATCGTCGGCCGCCGCCGCCTCGCCGCCCGTGCGGGGCGGGGTCGGCGTGAACCAGTACTCGGCCCGGCAGCCGAGCCGCTGCACCTCCCACGGCAGCTCGCGCTCGTCGATCGCGTCCTTCACGCCGGCGGCCCAGCGCTCGCCGAGCGCGATCATCCGGTCGAACGCGTCATCGGTGAGGACGTGCTCGAGCGTCGCGCGCATCGCGGCCAGCGAGAGCGCGTTGCCCGAGAGCGTTCCGCCGATCCCGCCGACGTCGGTCGTCGGCAGCGTGTCCATGAACGCTTGCGATCGCTCGGCCACCTCGGCGCTCATCCCGTAGCACGCGGCCGGAACCCCGCTCGCGAGCGGCTTGCCGATCGTCAGCAGATCGGGTTCGAGACCCCACGCGCGGGTCGCCCCGCCCGGCCCCGCGCACAGGCAGTGGGTCTCGTCGACGACGAGCAGGGTCCCGGTCGCGCGGGTGATACGGCGCAGCGCCTCGTGATAGCCGGGATCGGGGAGCACGATGCCGATGTTCGTCAGGGCCGGCTCCGCCAGCACGCACGCGACGTCGCCCTCGCCCAGGGCCGCCTCGAGCGCGACGACGTCGTTGAACTCGATCACCCGCGTCGTCTCGGACGGATCGACCGGCGGCCCGACGTTGCCGGGCCGAGATCGGATCCGGCCGTCCTCGAGGGTGGCGATCGTCTCGTCGACCGAGCCGTGGTAGCAGAAGTTGTAGACGAGGATCCTCGGCCGGCCGGTGATCGCCCGCGCGAGCCGGATCGCGAACCGGTTCGCGTCGGTCGCGGTGAGGCAGAACTGCCAGAACGGCAGGCCGAACCGTCGCTCCATCTCCGCGCCCACCCAGATCGCGTCCTCGGTCGGCAGCATGAGCGTGATGCCCTTCGCCGCCTGCGTCGCGATCGCATCGACGGCGGCCTTCGGCGCGTGGCCCGTCATCGCCCCGGTGTCGCCGAGGCACAGGTCGACGTACTCGTGGCCGTCGACGTCGACGAAGTGCGCGCCCTCGGCCTCGGCGACGAAGACCGGGTACGACCCGGCCCACTCGCTCATCCACGGCATCGGGACCCCGGCGAGCAGGTTGGCCCCGCCGCGCTCGAACAGCGCCCGTGAGCGGGGATGATCGCGCTCGAACGCCTCGAGCTCGCGGCGCATGAGGCTCGTCACGCGCGCGCGGTCGATCGTTCGCGCCACGGCGTCTAGCGCTCGAGCTCGCGGCGGAGCACGGCCAGCGGGAGCGAGCCGAGGGACAGCAGCCGGTCGTGGAACGCCGAGAGCGTGAACCCCTCGCGCTCGGAGGCGGCGGCGCGATGGCGCTCGATCTCGAACTGCCCGATCTTGTAGCTGAGCGCCTGCCCGGGGATCGTGATGTACCGATCGGTCTCGATCTCGGCATCGACCCTGGTCACGCCGGCCTCCTCGAGCGTGGAGATCGACTGCTCGCGGGTCCACCCGAGGGTGTGGATGCCCGTGTCGACGATGAGCCGCGCCGCGCGCATGCCCTGGAGGTCGAGCATCCCGAGCCGGTCGCCCTCGTCCTCGTACAGGCCCATCTCGTCCGCGAGGCGCTCGCTGTAGAGGCCCCACCCCTCGGCGAACGCGCTCCCGGCCAGGAACCCGCCGAAGCGGCGAAGCGGGGGACGCGCGTCGGCCTGATGCTCCAGGGCGATCTGGAAGTGATGGCCGGGGTTCGCCTCGTGGTAGGTCGTCGAGGCGAGCTGGTGACGCGGCCGGCGGTCGAGCTCGAAGCCGTTCACGTAGTAGACGCCGGGACGTGACCCGTCGTCGGTCGGGGGGTTGTAGAAGGCGAACGGCATGTCGGCCTCGCGGAACTCCTCGACGAGGCGGACCTCGCAGTTCTCCCTCGGCAGCCTGCCGAACCACCGGGGCGCAACCTCCCAGCTCCGCCGGACCTGCTCCTCGGCGAGCGCCTTCAGATCCTCCCTCGACGCGAGGGTGTTCGCGCCGTTGCCGTTCAGCTCGGCGATCGCCGCGGCGGGGTCGGGCGAGCCGAGCGCCTGGGCCGAACGTCGGCGTTCCTCCTGGATCTTCGCCAGGTCGGCCAGCCCCAGCTCGTGGACCTCGCGGGGGTCAAGGGGAAGCGTCGTCCACGACAGGATCTGCGCGCCGTACATCGCCTCGCCGCCGGGCAGCGCGCCCAGCCCCACGGTCTCGGTCGCGCTGGGCAGGTACGCCCGAAGCGCGTCGAGGTACCGCTGGAGCGCCGGGAGCAGGGCCTCGGCGATCAGGCTCGTGACACGCTCGCGGCCCGCGTCGTCCTCGGGGGCGACCGGCGCCAGTCCGGGCGATCCGTCCGGGCCGGCGGCCAGGAGCCGGTCGGTCTGCGCGATCGTCCGTTCGACGACGATCCTCGGAGCGGTCACGCCGTCGGCCACGCCCTCGCGCATGACCTCGATCGCGGCGTCGTAGAACGCCGGGGTAGCGGCGATCCGCGCCGCGTAGCGCTCGAGGCGCTCGGGCGTGTCGGCGAGCTGGAGCGACGCCAGCTCACCGATGAGAGCGGCCGGACCCCACAGATGGCTGACCGCCCACAGCCGGTCGGTGCGGTGCTCGAGCGAGGCCAGATCGCGGTCGGCGATCGCGGCCAGGATGTCGAGGCTGAGGCGAACGTCCTCGTCGGGCAGGTCGCGAGGCAACAGGGCGAGCTCCTCAAGGGCGCCGCGATGCAGGCTCTCGCGGGCCGCCCGGCCATCGGGTCCGGGATCGGGGAGCCGGTCGTCGTATCGGCGGTCACCCACCACCGTTCCCAGGAGCGGCTCGGTCTGGAGCAGTCCGCCCCAGTACCGGTCGATCAGCTTCTGGGCCGCCGAGGTCGACTCGCTCAATCCGATTGCCTCCCGGTCAGAGGTTCGCGGGCTCGTGCTCGAGCCCGACATCCTAGTGGTCCCCCCTCAGGCCATCCCGTCTCCCTGCCGAACCTTGGAGGGGTTCGGACGTTCTGTTCTGTTCGGGATCCGTTCGGATCCGCGACCCGAGGAGGACTCGATGGCATCGAGGTGGACGCGCGCGCTCGTCGTCGGCGTGCTGGGGGTGACGGCGCTCGGCGCGTGCCGGAGCGCGCCCGAGGCGAACGGGCAGGTCGCTGAGCCGGAGATCGACGCAACGCCGTCGGCACCGACGGTCGTCGACGTGCCCGCGCCGACCCACGACAGCCCGCTCGCGCCCTCGCCGAGCTCGCCCTCGTCGGCCACCGGGCACAGGCCGGACAGGGCCGGCGTGTTCCGGGGGCTCGGGACCTGGATCGACATCTACGACGAGCGGGCCTGGAAGCACCCGGCGGCGACGGTCGACGACATGGCGGCCCAGGGCGTGCGGACGATCTACCTCCAGACCTCGAACTACAACCGCAGCCGGCCGTTCGTGCACCCGGAAGGGGTGGCCGGGTTCCTCGACGCCGCCGAGAGGCGCGGGCTCCACGTCGTGGCGTGGTACCTGCCCGGGTTCCGCGACGTCGACCTGGACCTGCGCCGGACGCTGCGCGCGATCGCGTTCGAGACGGCGGCCGGGAACCGCTTCGACTCGTTCGCGCTCGACATCGAATCCTCGATCGTGCGCCGGCCGAGCGTGAGGACGGCTCGCCTGCTCGCGCTGTCGACGCGGATCCGCCGCGCCGCCGGTCGCGCGTATCCGCTCGGCGCCATCGTCGCCTCGCCGCGCCGCATGCGACAGGACCCGGGCTACTGGCCCGGGTTCCCCTGGCGAGGGCTCGCCGGCACCTACGACGCGTTCCTGCCGATGACGTACTTCACGTATCGGGTCAGCGGCCGTGACGACGCGGCCTGGTACACGGCGAAGAACGTCTCGATCATCCGGCAGGAGACGGCGGGGATGAAGGTCCCGATCCACGTGATCGGCGGCATCTCGTTCGACGCCACCGGCGCCGAGACCCGCGGGTTCGTCGACACGATCATCGAGCGCGACGTGCTGGGCGCGAGCTACTACACGTTCCCCGGGATCACGCCCGAGCAGTGGAAGGCGCTTCGCGCCGTCGAGTGAACGAGAGGGTCAGCCGTCGAGCCAGGCGAAATGGCGGCGGCGGACGTCGTCCTTCGTCGCCTCGTCGACGAAGGACGCCTCGAGGGCGTTCGCGGTGACCACCCGCAGATCGTCGTCGGAGAACCCGAGACGGTCGCGACAGACCTCCATCTCGTGGGTGAGGTCGACCGCGAACAGCCCGGGGTTGTCGGTGCTGATCGTGACCGGCACGCCCTGATCGAGGAGCCGGCGCGCGGGATGGTCGGAGATGTGGGTGATCGCGCCGGTCCGGCGGTTCGACGTGGGGCACATCTCGAGCGCGACTCCGCGGTCGCGCACGAGCGCGACGACCTCGGGGTCCCGGGCGACGCTGACCCCGTGGCCGAGCCGGAGCGTCCCGAGCGCCTCGATCGCCTCCCGGGGGAACTCGGGCCCGCCGGACTCGCCGTAGTGCGTGGTGAGCTTCAGCCCGCTGCCGTCGAGCTCGGCCACGACCTCCCGGTACAGCGAGGGCGGGTACGCGCGCTCGTCGCCCGCGAGGTCGAAGGCGACGAAGTCGGAGCTGTGCGCGATCGCGAACTCGACGGTGCGAACCGCCGAGTCGATGCCGTAGTTGCGGCTCGCGATCGCGATGAGCCCGACGGCGACGTCGTGCTCGCGCCGGCCGCGCTCGACGCCTCGGACGATCGCGGCGAGCGCGGCGTCCCAGTCCAGGCCGTGCGGCTCGCACAGGAACTCGAGCGAGAAGCGCAGCTCCGCGAGCCGAACCCCGTCGGCGGCGAGGTCCTCGACGGCCTCGAACGCGATCCGTTCGGCCGCGGCCTCGTCGAAGAACGCGCCCTGGGCGATCGTGAACCGCGACAGGACCTCCTCGAGCGAGGTCATCGGAGCGAGCACCTGCGCGGCGGACGCGAGGTCCTGGGGCGCCGACGCCTCGAGCGGCGCCCCGGCATCGCGGTACAGGTCGATGAGTGTCTGCAGCCGGATCGCGCCCTCGAGGTGGCGGTGCAACTCGACCTTCGGCGTCGCTTTCAGATCCACGCCCGTACGAATAGCATGCCGGGAACCGTCAGGGGGTCACGATGGTGCTCGACGGCAAGAAGCTGCTCGTCACCGGCGTGCTGACGCGCGAATCGATCGCGTTCGCCGCCGCCCGCGCCTTCCAGGAGCACGGCGCCGAGGTCGTGCTCACGTCCTTCGGCCGCGCGATGAGTCTGACCGAGAAGTCGGCGCGCCGGCTGCCGAGTCCCGTCGACGTCCTGGAGATGGACGCAACCGATCCCGAGCACGTCACGGCGGTCGCCGACGAGATCGGACGCCGGTGGGGGCGGCTCGACGGCTTCCTGCACGCGATCGCGTTCGCGCCACAGGACGCGCTCGGGGGCAACTTCCTCAACACGCCGTGGGAGAGCGTCGGCACCGCCATCCACACGAGCGCTTACTCGCTGAAGGCGATCGCGGTCGGGATGCTGCCGCACATGAAGGACCACGGGGGCGCGATCGCCTCGCTCGACTTCGATGCCGGCGTCGCGTGGCCCGTCTACGACTGGATGGGCGTGGCGAAGGCCTCGCTCGAGTCGATCACCCGGTACCTCGCCCGCGATCTCGGCCCGTTCGGGATCCGCGTGAACACGCTGTCGGCGGGACCGCTGCGAACGATCGCCGGCAAGGGCATCCCCGGGTTCGGGGACCTCGCCGAGGGATGGGGCTCGCGCGCGCCGCTCGGCTGGGACGCGACCGACGCCGGTCCGGTCGCCGACGCGCTCGTGTTCCTGCTCTCGGACCTGTCGCGCGGCGTCACGGGCGAGCTCGTGCACGTCGACGGCGGGTACCACGCCATCGGGTCGGCTCCGGCGAGCGACTAGCGAGCCCGGACGCCGGCGTCGAGCGCGAGCTGCTTCTGCGCCCTGGCGACGATCCGGAACGACTCCTTCAATCCCTGGCGCGCCACGTCGCCGAGCTCCTTCGGATCGACGAAGTCGTCGGGCTCGTGTCCGAGGCGCATCCGCTCGACGTGGTGAGCGAGCCGCACCTCCCACAGGAACCGGAACGCCTCCTCGAGACCCTCGCGGGTCTCGGCGTCGATCCTCCCGGCGGCCTCGGCTCCTCGAAGCCGGTGGAGCGTTCGTTTCGCGGTGACCCCCGATGCGATCGCATGGGCGCGCGCGAGGTTGCCGATGATGAGGATGCCGCCGTGCTTGAGGTCGATTGCGCCCGGGTGCTCGCCCCCGTGCTCGGTGACGAGGCCGCGGACGAACCCGATCGGCGGTCGCAGGTCGAGCGCCCGATGGGCCAGCCGCCTCAGGAACTGCGGTCGCTGCCGGGCCGACACCATCGCCTCGTCCAGACGCGGCTCGGCGACGAGGTCGCCCGTCACCTGCCGGTAGTCGAAGACGATCGAGAGCTGCTCGCTCGCCTTCGGGTCGACCTCGTTCATCCACACGTCGTAGCGATCGACCCACGAGTGCAGCGACAGGCGCAGGGCCTCGTTCGTGGCCATGACGTTGCCGCGGCATCGCGGGAAGCCGGCCTCCTCCATCGCCGACGTGACGAGCTCGGCCAGTCGTCCGAGGTACGGCTCGGCCACATCCGAGTCGCCCTCGAAGGCGAGCGCGTGGTCCTGGTCGGTCCGGATCGCCTGCTCCTGCCGCGCGGCGCTCCCGAGCGCGAGCCACGCCCAGCGCACGGGCGGCTCGCCGAGCTCGGCGATTCCGAGCTCGAGGAGCCGGCGCGTGGCGGCGTCGATCGTGAACGCGATGACGTGGCCGACGTCCACCGGGTCCGTGCTCGCGTCGACGAGCGCGGTGATCACGCGCGGGAGATCGCGCACCGCCTCGACGACCGTCGCGCGGTCGGGGGCGCGCTCGATCGCGCTCTTCAGCGCGAAGGGCGTGTCCCGACCGATCCCCATGAGGTCGGTGTCCGTCACGACGCCGACGAGGTGGCCCCCGTCGACGACCGGCAGATGGTGGAACCCGCCCTCGAGCATCGTCAGGAGCACCTCGCCGGCCATCGCGTCGGCTCCGATCGTCTGCGCCTGCGGCGTCATGACCTCGCGGACGGGCGTGTCGGCGCTTCGCCGCTGCGCGACGATCCGAGAGCGCAAATCGCGATCCGTCAGGATCCCGAGCTGGCCGTCGTGGCGAACGAGCAGGCTCGAGATGCGTTCGCGGGCCATGAGGTCGGCGGCCTCGGCGACCGTCGTCTCGGGCCCGCAGGTGACCGGGGGGCGGCGGATGATCGCGCCGACCTGCCGGTACCGCGCGGGGTCGATCGCGGCCTTGCGATTCTCCTGTGAGTGCAGGAGGTCCCGGCGCACCGTCGACACGACGAAGGCGATCCCGGGCGTGCTCTGGAAGATCTGGCTCGCCACGTCCTTCGGAAGGAGATAGCAGAGCGAGTCCTCGGCGGCCCGAACCGTGGCGAGGGGCGTGACCTGCCCGAGGAGGGACCACATCCCGAAGACCTCGCCGTCGCCGACCTCGTCGATGACCTCGCCCTCGTCGACGATCTGGATGGCCCCCTTGCGCAGGATGTACAGGTGGGTCGCGGGAGCGCCGGCCTGCTCGAGGATCACCGCGCCCGGTGGGAAGTGCTCGATCTCGACGCTCGCGACGACGCGGTCGAGCTCGTCCTCGCCGAGCGCGCTGAACGGGGGTCGCTCCGCGAGGAAGCTTCGGACGTCCACGGCCGGAGCGTACGCCGAGTCCGATCGCGGGACATCATGGGCTTCCCCGGGCGCCGCGGAACCCCTACGGTGAGGAGACGGTCAGTCATCGGAGAGCCCGTGACCGAGCCCGATCTGCCGATCTCGTTCGGACCGTGTTCGAACGGCGAGTACGACCCCGTCCCGCTCTCGCCGGTCGTTCGAGAGTCCGCCGCTCGCGCACGTCAGGCGTGCGAGGACAACGCCCGGCGGCTGGGTGTCCCGCGGCGAACGTTCCTGCGCTCGCTCTGCGCGGCCTCCACCGTCCTGCTCGCGCTCGACGCGTGCACGCGGGAGGCGCACCGTGCCGAGACCGACACGCCGACCTCCGAGCCGGGGGGCGGGTTCGAGATCCCGTCGGAGGCGCCGACCGAGCCGGAGGCGGCGGAGGGGGCGATCGGCGGCGAGGAGTTCATCATGGACGTGCAGGGTCACCTCCTCGAGTACGACCTGAACCCGGTGTTCAACGGGGAGAGCTTCTACGCGAGCTTCCCGCAGCAGTACTGCGGCGAGGACGACCCGCGCGTGTGCTACTCGATCGAGCACTTCCTCGAGGCGTTCTTCATCCGAAGCGACACGAGCGTCGTCGTGCTCTCGGCGCTGCCGATCTACCCGGAGGGCTCGCCGCTGTCGCCCGAGATCATGGGCGAGACCCGCCGGATCGTGGAGGGCCTGTGTCGAGACGAGCGCGTGCTCCTGCACGGGCAGGTGCTGCCGAACGTCGGATCGCTCGAGTCGGTGCTCGACGGGATGGAGCGGACGGCCCGCCGATACGACATCGCCGCCTGGAAGACGTTCACGCACTTCCCCGACTTCTTCGACCCGGGCGGCGGCGCGTGGTGGCTCGACGACCACGAGGCGGGGCTGCCGACGGTCGGCGAGCCGTTCATCCGCAAGAGCGTCGACCTCGGCATCACGACGATCTGCGTGCACAAGGGCTTCTCGGGCGGCAGCCGGTTCTCCTCGCCGATGGACGTCGGTCCCGCGGCGCGCGCGAACCCGGACGTGAACTTCGTCGTGTACCACTCCGGCTACGAGTCCGGCGGGTTCGAGGGGCCGTTCACGCCCGCGACCGCCGAGGCCGGCGTGAACCGGCTCATCGCCTCGCTCGAGCGGGCGGGCATCGGCCCGAACGAGAACGTGTACGCCGAGCTCGGCTCGACGTGGTGGAACGTCATGCGAACGCCGACCCAGGCCGCGCACGTCCTCGGCAAGCTCCTGAAGCACGTCGGGCAGGACAACGTCGTGTGGGGGACCGACTGCCTGTTCTACGGCTCGCCGCAGCCGCAGATCCAGGCGTTTCGCGCGTTCGCGATCTCGGGCGAGTTCCAGGAGCGATACGGGTACCCGGCGCTCACGCCGCGGATCAAGGCGAAGGTCCTCGGGCTGAACGCGGCGCGGCTGTACGGCATCGCGCCCGAGCCGCCCCGCTGCGATTTCACTCGCCGTGAGCTCGCGGCGATCCGAGAGGAGTTGCGCGACGGGGACCTGCTCCTGGGTCCGTCGACGATCGCCGCCTCGGCCGGCGTCGCCGAGCACCACCGGATGGAGGTGTCCTCCACCCTCTGAGCGGCGCGTCTCGCCGGGTCAGTCGAGATCGTCTGCGTTCAGCTGGTTCCCGTACGGTCCGCGACCGGCGACACACCACGCGCCGCACCGTGCCGCGAGCGCGACGGCCTCCTCGACCTCCATCCCGGCCCCCAGCGCGTACGTCAGTCCTCCGGCGAACGAATCTCCGGCGCCGTACGTGTCGACGATGGGGCCCGGCGGCTCGACGGCATCGAACCTCCCGCGTCGCCCGTCCGCCGTCTCCCATCGTCCACCGAGTCTCCCCTCGGTGAGGACGACGAGTCCGGGCGGGGGGACGAGGCGTCCGGGCTCGTAGCGCTCGGCCGGGTCGCGAGCGCTCCCGACGACGGCGTCGAGCGGCACCGCCGACTCATCGAGCAGGTCGAGGACGCGAGTCGTCGCCACGAGGACGCGGGCGCGCCGCGCCTCGCGGACGGCGCTCGGATCGCCGGCCGTCACGAACGCCGCGTCCACCTCGCCGAGCGCGTGCCACAGGAGGGGGTCCGCGCTCGAGGGCTCGAGCCGTTCGCCGAGCGTGGTGATCGTGCGCTCGCCGGCGTCGTCGACGAAGACGATCGCGCGCCGGGTCGGCTCGTCGCGCGCCGCGCCCTCGACCTGGAGGCCGAGCCGGGCGAGCTCGGCCCTGGCCCACGTCCCTCGGGGGTCGTCGCCGAGCGCCGTGTAGAACGTGCACGCTCCGCTCAGCCGCGCGAGCTGGACCGCGGCGACGCTGCCGCCGCCGCCCGGGACCTCCCACGCGTCGGTGGCGTGGGCGATCGCGCCGGCGCGAGGGACCGCGTCGACTCGGCCGAACTCCACCCACTCGACGTGGCCGACGACCGCGGTGCGCATCCGGCGCAGCCTACCGACGGAGCCTCACTCGTAGGTGAGCAGCGGCGCGATGGGCCGGTTCGCGAGACGGCGCGCGGGCAGGCTCACCACCGCGGCGAAGACGAGCGGAACGACGGCGGCGACGAGGAGGAGCGCGCTCGCCGAGACGTCCGCTTCGGGAAGGTCACCGCCCTCCATGAGCGACCACAGCCCCAGCCCCAGCGGGATCCCGACGGCGACGGCGATCGCGCACGCGCCGAGCTGCGAAACGATCAGCGCGATCACGGTCTGGCGCGGCGTCCCCCCGACCGCGCGGACGGCCGCGTGGCTCCTGGCGCCGTCCCGGGCCGCGAACGCCGCGACGATGAACGCGTTGATCGAGCCGAGCGCGACGAGCAGCGCCGCGGTTGCCAGGACGATCGCGCGGATCTGCTCGTAGAGGACCGCGACCGCGGCGTCGCTCGAGGCATGCCCCGGTTCGGACGAGACCGTGTTCAGCACCTCGAGGCTGTCCCGCAGCGCGAGCGCCACGACGATCATCGCGACCCCGAACGTCAGCCCGGCGGCGTTCGTGGCCAGCCGGCCGGGGCGCCGCCAGGCGGAGCGCAGGCCGAGCACGCCGGGGACCGGGAGCCCGATCCCGGCGGCCCACCGGGCGAGCCGCCCCGGGCGCTTCGGCGGCCGAGCCCCCCGCGTCAGCGAGCTCACGGTGCTGCGCCGGATCCCCCGGAACGCGGGCCGGACGGTGCCGACCAGCACGACGAGCAACGCGACGCCCGACACGATCGCCACCTGGATCCAGGTGATCCGAGGCTCGGGGCTCCCCAGCAGGGTCACCGAGGCATCCGCCACGACCGGGGCGAGGAGCCATCCGATCCCCAGCCCGGCGACGACCGCCGTCAGCGCGACGACCCCGTACTCGAGCAGGAGCGAGAGCACGACCTGCCAGGGCGTGACCCCGACCGCTTTCAACGTGCCGACCTGCCGGGTTCGCGCCGCCATCCGGCCCGCCACGAGCACGGCGGCGGTCGCGATCGTGAGGATCGCGATCAGCGTGCCGGAGGCGAGCAGCGTGCCGGCGACGATGTCGATGTCGGAGTGCGATTGGGCCCGTCGCTGCTCCCACGTCTCGAGGAAGGCGATCGCCGACGAGTCGGCATCGGACCGGAACGCGGGTCCGTGTCGAGCGACGAACGCCGGGGCCTCGGACGGTTCGCCGAGCCGGAGCTGGAGCTCGAACCCCTCCTCGGTCATCCCGAGATCGCGCATCAGCCCGGCCGTCCGCGGGGTGACCCAGACCTGCGCGGGGCGGGCCAGCGGGAACCTTCCGCGCGAGACCGTGGTCGCCACGCCGAGGACCGGGAACGCCGCTCCCTGGATCGTCACCGTGTCTCCCGGTCCGGCACCCACCGTGCTCGCGAGCCCACCCTCCAGGACGACGCCGTCCTCGGGACCGAGCCACCGTCCGCTCGTGACGAGCGGCTGGTCGACCGGGTACGAGCCGGGCTCACGGATCTCGGCGGTCAGGTCCTCGTTCCCGCCGGCGACCTCGATCGACCCGTAGAGGTGGGTCCACGGACCGCCGACGGCGACCACGCCCGGAGCCTCGGCGAGCTCGACCGCTCGCCGGCGCATGTCCCGCACGAACGCGTCGTTCCCGGACTCGTCGGGCGGGTGGTACACGTTGAAGCTCACGGAGAAGCCCCGGGTGGCGCGCCACGCGCGATCCCACGCGTCGTCCGCGCTGCCGTAGACGCTCAGCCCCAGACCGAGCGTGCCGGTCGCGATCGTGAGCGCGAGCAGCAACAGCACGGCTTGCCCCGGTCGCCGCCGAAGGTTGCGTCCGGCGAGACGTGCGGCGAGGCCGACCGACGACATCAGTCCTGACCTCCCAACCCTGGCCCGCCGAGATCGACGAGGCCCGCGAGGGCTCGCTCGATCGGCATCCCGGTGTCCAGGCGCGTCTGTCCGACGATCGCCCCGTCGCGCATCGTGAGCAGGCGGTCGCCGATGCTGGCCACCCGGGCATCGTGGGTCACGACTAGGAGCGTCTGGCGGGCGTCACGGAGCTCGGCGAACAGTCCGAGGATGTCCCCGGTCGCTCGGCTGTCGAGGTTGCCGGTCGGCTCGTCCGCCAGGACGAGCGCGGGCTCGTTGATCAGCGCCCTCGCGACCGACACGCGCTGGCGCTCGCCCCCGGACAGCCGGTCGGGCAGATGCGCGGCCCGCTCGGCGACACGCAGACGTTCGAGCAGGCCGAGCGCGCGCGCACGCGCGTCGCGACGCGAGGCTCCGAGCAGGAGGGCGGGGAGCTCGACGTTCTCGACGGCCGTGAGCTCGTCGACGAGGTTGAACGCCTGGAAGACGAACCCGATGCTCCGGCGCCGAAGGATCGCCCACTCGGTCTCCGAGAGGCCGTCGACGCGGAGGTCGCCGAGCCTCAGCTCGCCGGCATCGGCTCGTTCGAGCCCGCCGAGGATGTGCAGGAGCGTCGACTTGCCGCAGCCGCTCGGCCCCATGACGCAGACGGTCTCGCCCTCCTCGACGACGAGGTCGACGTGGTCGACCGCCCGCACCGGCGCGTCCTGCGCGTCGAACGTCTTCACCAGGTCCGTCGCTTCGATCACCGCGTTCATCTCGACTCCGCTTCGATCCAGTGGCGCTCGCACGCCTCGAGCCATCGGACATCTGCCTGCAACCGGAGCGCCGCGCCCTCGAGCAGCAGCGAGCCCGGCCCGTCGGGCTCCGAGCGGGCGTGCTCCTGGAGCTCTCGCAGCCGGCGGAGGAGCTCCAGTCGCTGGGACTCCACGAGCGCGACGGGATCGGCCATCCCGGTCGCGGCGGCGGCCACCAACTTGAGGTGGAACTCGACGGGGGCCACCTTGGCCCACGTCAGGTCGTGCAGCCACGCTCCGACGCGCTCGCGACCGGCGGCCGTCAGCTCGTACACGCGCCGATCGCTCGGGTGGTCGCCCTTTCGGCCCGGCCGGACGTCCTCGCGGACGAGGCCCGACCGCTCGAGTCGCGAGAGCGAGACGTACACCTGGCCGGGGTTCAGGGCGCCGCCGGCCGGGCCGAGGGCGGACTCGAGCCGCTGACGGAGCTCGTACCCGTGCGCCGGTTCCTTCGCGAGCAGGGCGAGGATCGCCTCCTGCATCCCGGCCTCCTTTCGAGGAGATACCTGATATATATAACCGTTATCTATCGGTCACGTCCAGCCCACCTCCGACCGGTCGAGCGGTCGTCGGACCTATCCTGGCCGGGTGCAGGAGACGCGGCGGCTCACGAGCTTCAGTCACGGCGCGGGATGCGGGTGCAAGCTCGGGCCCTCCGATCTGGAGACCGTGCTCGGCACGCTCTCGATGCCGGTGCTCGACGACCGGGTGCTCGTCGGCGCCGACACGGGAGACGACGCCGCCGTCGTCGGCCTGTCCGACGGGCAGGCGCTCGTGGCCACGCTCGACTTCTTCACGCCGATCGTCGACGACCCCTACGAGTGGGGACGGATCGCCGCGACGAACGCGCTCTCGGACGTGTACGCGATGGGCGCCAGGCCGCTGCTGGCGCTCAACATCGTGTCCTGGCCCGTCGACGACCTCCCGCTCGAGATGCTCGGCCGGGTCCTCCAGGGCGGGATCGACGCGGCGACGGATGCCGGGGCGGCGGTGCTCGGCGGGCACTCGATCACCGACCCCGAGCCGAAGTTCGGGATGGTCGCGCTCGGTACCGTCGGCGCCGACGCGATCGTTCGGAACTCGACGGCCGAACCGGGCTCGCGCCTGTTCCTCACGAAGCCGTTGGGTCTCGGGATCGTCTCGACGGCGATCAAGCGCGGCACGGCGGACCCGGCGCTCGAGCGGATCGCGATCGACCTCATGACGACGACGAACGAGTCCGCGTCCACGTCGATGGTCGTGGCCGGGGTGTCGGCGGCGACCGACGTCACCGGCTTCGGCCTCCTCGGCCACCTGCACCGGATGGCCGGGGCATCGGGCGTCGCCGCGGCGGTGGACGCCGGCGCCGTGCCGATCCTCCCGGGCGTGCTCGACCTGGCGCGCTCGGACGTCGTGCCGGGCGGCACGAAGCGCAACCACGCCTACGTCGCCCCACACACCGACTGGGGCGCGCTCACCCTGCCCGAGCAGCTGGTGCTGGCCGATGCGCAGACCTCGGGAGGGCTCCTCATCGCGGCCCGGGACGGCGACCGCCTCTCGCGCGAGCTCGAGGCCCGTGGTGTCCCCGTCGCCGAGATCGGGACGGTCGAGCGCGGCACCCCGGGCGCCATCCGCGTCACCGGTCGGATCGGCGTTCGGGCCGGGGAATAACGTCCCGCTGGTACCGTTGTTGCACCTGCAAAGATGCTCGAGCTCGATCGCGTGACGTTCGACGACCTGGTGGAGCACGGCCTCGCCGCGTTCCCGAACGAGGCGTGCGGGCTGTTGGCGGGCAAGGAGGCACGGCCCGTCAAGTTCTTCGCGATGACGAACAGCGACGCGAGCCCCGTCTCTTACCGGCTCGACTCGACCGAGCTCCTCCACGCCTACACCGAGATGGACGACGAGGGCTGGGACCTCCTCGCGATCTTCCACACGCACACGCACTCGGAGGCCTACCCGTCCGAGACGGACGTACGCCAGGCCTTCTTCCCCGGAGCGACCGAGCTCGGCCCGCTGTTCCCCGACGCGGTCTACCTGGTGATGTCGCTGTCGGACCGCGCGAACCCGGACCTTCGCGGATTCACGATCTCGGCCGAGGGCGTCACGGAGGTCGAGGTGCGGGTCGCGTGAGCGAGGCGCCGCGTTTTTCCGAGGAGCAGGTTCGCCGCTACGCGCGGCACATCATCCTGCCGGGGATCGGCGGCGAGGGCCAGGCCCGGCTGCTCGAGTCGAAGGTGCTGTGCATCGGCGCGGGCGGGCTCGGTTCGCCGGTCGCGATGTACCTGGCCGCGGCGGGCGTCGGGACGCTCGGCGTCCTGGACTTCGACCGCGTCGACGAGTCGAACCTCCAGCGCCAGATCATCCACTCCACCGCCGACGTCGGACGGCCCAAGGTGGAGAGCGCGGCCGACCGGCTCCGGGCGATCAACCCGACGATCGAGATCGTCCCCTACGACACCGTCCTCACGTCCGAGAACGCGTTCGAGGTCCTCGAACCCTGGGACGTCGTCGTCGATGGGACCGACAACTTCCCCGTGCGCTACCTCGTGAACGACGCGACGCAGTTCCTCGGCAAGCCGCTCGTCTACGGCTCGATCTACCAGTGGGACGGCCAGGCGACCGTGTTCATGCCCGGACAGGACGCCCCGTGCTACCGGTGCCTGTTCCCGCAGCCGCCGCCGCCCGGGACCGTCCCCAGCTGCGCCGAGGGCGGCGTGTTCGGCGTCCTGCCCGGGATCGTCGGGTGCATCCAGGCGACCGAGGCCGTGAAGCTCGTGACCGGCAAGGGCGACCCGCTGATCGGGCGGCTGCTCATCTTCGACGCCCTCCAGATGGACTTCCAGACCGTTCGGGTCCGGTGGGACGCGGACTGCCCGGTGTGCGGCAAGGAGCCCTCGATCACCGAGCTCATCGACTACGAGGCCTTCTGCGGTCTGGCTCCGGGCCAGGCGCCGCCCGAGGCCGAGCACGGCGCGCCGACCCCGTGACGAAGGAGGACCACCGATGGCCCGAGTGAAGCTCCCGACGATCCTGCGATCCCGCGCCGACGGCCAGGCTCAGGTCGAGGCCCGGGGGGAGACGCTGCGCGAGCTCCTGGCGGACCTCGAAGTCCAGTTCCCCGGCATCACGACGACGATCGTGACCGAAGACGGTGCGCTGCACCGGTTCGTGAACGTGTACGTGAACGACGAGGACGTTCGGTACCTCGGGTCGCTCGAGACGGCCGTCGGCGATTCGGACACCGTCTCGATCCTGCCGGCGGTGGCCGGTGGAGCCCGCTCGCCGCGGCCCGGTGTTGCACCCGCGCGAACAGATCGAACGCTGTAGGCTCCCGCCGGGATTCGGAGCGGGACGGCCCGCCGGGGTGGCCCAGGGCGACGCTCCACGTTCGAGAAGGGGGTCTGTCTTGCATCGCCGCGCCTTCATCGCATCACTCGTCGTCCTGCTGGCGGCCATGGCCCTGCCGGCGCTCGCCTCCGGCGGGTCCGGTTTCACGACCACCCGCGGCGCCTCCAGAGCGGACCGCGTCGGGCTGCCGGCCGGCTTCCGCCCGGCGGTCGCCCGGCAGGCCGAGGACGGGGTCTTCATGGTGCAGCTCCGGGCTCCGTCGCTCACCGACCGCATCGCCGCCAACGGGACGATGACCGCGTCTGCGCAGCGCGCGACCGTCGCGAGCATCCTCGATTCGCAGAGCGCGGCCCTCGCCGCGG
Source organism: Actinomycetota bacterium (assembly GCA_036555645.1). Lineage (GTDB taxonomy): Bacteria > Actinomycetota > UBA4738 > UBA4738 > HRBIN12 > DASSJM01. Next base: position 4,983 of record DATBLA010000152.1, on the reverse strand, counting down.
CCGAGCGCCTCGGCGGCACGGTGCGCTACCGCTTCGCCCGAACGATCAACGGCTTCTCGGCCCAGCTGTCCGCGGCCGCCGCCGCGAGGCTCGCGGCGCGTCCGGACGTGTCGGCCGTCGCCCGCGCAGGTCGCGTCATGCCTGCGCTCACCTCCAGCGTGCCGTACATCGGCGCGCCGAAGGTCTGGAACCAGCACGGCGCCAAGGGTGAGGGCATCGTCGTGGCGGTCATCGACTCGGGCATCGACTACACCCACGCGAACTTCGGGGGCTCGGGAGACCCGGCCGACTACGACGCCAACGACCCAGCCGTGATCGAGCCGGGCAGCTTCCCGACGCCGAAGGTCATCGGCGGCACGGACTTCGTCGGCGACACCGGGTACGACCCGTTCGACGACGACCCGACGAACGACGTCCCGCAGCCCGACCCGGATCCGCTCGACTTCGTGCCCAACGGCGGGGGACACGGCTCCCACGTGGGCGGGATCTGCTGCGGCCGCGGGGTCTCCGGCAGCATCGGCAAGGGCGTCGCGCCCCGCGCGAAGCTGATCGCGTTCAAGGTGTTCGACATCGGCGGCACGACGACCGACGTCGTCGCCGAGGCGATCGAGACCGCGATCGACCCGGACGGCGACGGCGACACGGGCGACGCCGCCGACGTGATCAACCTGTCGCTCGGCGAGGACTTCACGGTGAGCCCCGTCGACCAGGAGGTCATCGGGGCCGTCGACGCGGTCGGGACGATCGTCGCCGCCGCCGCCGGCAACGCCGGCAACCAGCCGAGCCTGTCGAGCGCGTACATCCTCGGCACGCCCGGGAACGTGCCCGAGGCGATCGGCGTGGCCTCCGTCATCGACCAGTTCGAGGCGCAGCAGCTCACCGTCGACGATCCCTCCGGCGTCGATCTGCCCGACGGCGGACCGATCGTCTGGCAGGACTGGTCGGTCCCGTTCGACACGGACATCTCCGGCGGGATCGTCGACGCGCGGGAGTTCGATCCGCCGGCCGACCCGGGCGGCGAGCCCGCGCCGACCGATCGGATCCTGTGCGACGAGGTACCGGCCGGCTCCCCGTTCGACGGCAAGATCGCGCTGATCTTCAAGGGTCCGGCCGGCGAGGGCGATTGCTTCGTCGAGGACAAGGTCATCAACGCGCAGGACGCCGGGGCGATCGCCGTCGTGATCTGGGACGGCTTCGGCGGGCTTCCGGGCCCGATCGGAACCGGCGGGAACGAGGACCAGGTGACGATCCCGGCCGTGGACCTGTCCGGTGCGGACAGCTCCGTGATCGCGGACCTGATCAGCCCGAACGCCCCGGCATCGTTCAACGACGAGTCGGTCTCGGTCACGATCGGCGCCGAGAACGCGGTGATCCCGGGCTACGAGAGTCGCATGAGCTCGTTCTCCTCCGAGGGTCCCACCCGGTACACGAGCGCCCTGAAGCCGGACATCTCGGCGCCGGGCGACGCGATCACCTCGACCGGGGCGGGCACCGGGACCGGCGCCGCCACGATCGGCGGGACGTCGATGGCGACGCCGCACATCGCCGGCGTCGTCGCGCTCCTTCGCCAGCTGCACCCGGACCTGTCGCCGGCGGAGATCAAGGCCCTGATCATGAACCAGGCCACGCCGAAGCTGGAGAACCTCGACGGCTCGCCGGTGTCGGCGACGATCATGGGCGCCGGGCTCGTCCGCGCCGATCAGGCCGCCGACGCGGTCAGCCTCGCCACGCCGGGCAGCCTGTCGCTCGGTCTTCGCGAGATGGCCGACGAGACCGTCGTCGTGAACTCGATCACCGTCCACAACATGGACTCGGCCAAGCACACGTACGAGGCGAGCGGCGCGGTGCGGTTCGCCGACTTCGACCCCGCGATCGCGACGGTCAGGGTCGGACCGAGCGGAGGGCCGTTCGACGACGAGTTCTTCTTCTCGCTCAAGCCCGGGAAGTCCCGGCAGGTGTTCGTGCGGATCAAGCTCGACCCGAGCGTGATCTCGCCGCCCGAGCAGGAGTACGGGTGGTTCTACTTCCATCCGAACGTCGACGGGCAGGTGAAGATCAAGCAGTCCAAGCACGGCGACGACACGCTCCGCGTTCCGTGGCACGTGGCGCCGCTCGCGTCCTCGGACGACTCGGTGAGCCCGGCGACGCTCGATCTCACGGGCGGGTCGGCCACGCTCGACGTCGACAGCGGTCCCGCCGCGGGCGTCTCGTTCGTCGACACCTACCTGCTGGGTGCCACCGATCCGGCGACGACGGGGCTCGAGGACGACATCGTCGCGATCGGCGCGCGTTCGTTCACCGGCGCGACGATCGACGGTGAGCCCGAGGGGATCCCGCCGGACCCGGAGCCGCTGCTCGGTCTGGGCTGGCTCGATTTCCTGACGAACGCCGACACGCCGAGCGAGCCGGTCGAGTTCGTCGTGCAGACCTCGGGGATCCACAGCATCTCGGACATGGTCGAGACCGACGTCATCATCGACGTCGGAGCCGACGGGGTCTTCGCCGACCCGGCGATGCAGGGCGATGCCCTCCTCGTCCACACGGCCGACTACGGCTCGGCGGGCGCCGTGTGCCTGTTCCTGCTCCCGAGCACGTTCGAGGCGTGCGACGCCGGCTACTTCGCCGATTACTCCGTCTACAACAGCGCCCTCATGGGCCTGGCCGTGGACGCCGGTCTGCTCGGCCTGACGGACGAGACCCACGTCCTGTCGTACTCGGTGACCCAGTGCAGCGGGTTCCCCGCGGCGATCGAGCTCGTCACGTGCGAGACGGTCGGGGCGATCGACCCCGCCACCGACACGTGGGGCCCGACGCTCGACGTCACCGATCCCGCGCTCGTCGTCACGCCCCAGGTCGTGGGCGGGTTCTACGGCGGCGGGAGCGGGCCGATCACGGTGGAGGTGGGTTCGGCCGCCCCGGGCGACGATCCGAGCCTGCTCGTCGTGTTCCCGAACAACCCGTTCGCGGACCAGGGGACGGTCGTCACGACCTCGACCTGATCCGCGATCCGTCTCACGGCGCTCGGGGTCCCGGCCTCCGGCCGGGGCCCCGCGCCATTTCTCGGCGGTCGCGATAGTCTCCCCGGGCATTCGAGCGCGCCGACCCGCCGGGGTGGGGGGAACCGGGCGCTCTCTGGAGAGGGGGGTCGCGCCTCATGCGACATCGCATCGTGTTGTCCTGCGCGCTCGTCATGCTCGTCGCGCTGTCCGCCCCGGCCTTCGCGGCCCGGGATCTCGGACATCGCGGCGTATCGCGTGCCGAGAGCGCGCTGCCGGCGGGCTGGAAGCCCGCGGTGACGCTGCAAGCACAGTCCGGACGGTACTTCGTCCAGCTGAGAGCCCCGGCGGTCCTGGACCGCGGGCAGTTGGCACCGACCGCCCAGCGGGCGGCCTCGGCGCAGACCATGCGCTCGCAGGCGGCCGCGGTCGCGGCGGCGGAGTCTGCCGGCGGACGGGTGATCTTCCGGTACACGCGCCTGGTGAACGCGTTCTCCGTCGAGATCTCCGCCGAGGGCGCCGCGGCGCTCGCCCGGCGGGGCGACGTGCGCCTCGTCGAGCGCGTGCCGACGGTCGTTCGACAGAACGAGACGAGCGTGCCGTTCATCGGCGCGAAGAAGGTGTGGAACAAGATCGGCGAGCAGGGCAAGGGCGTCGTCGTCGGCGTCGTGGACACCGGCGTCGACTACACGCACGCCGACTTCGGCGGCTCGGGCGACCCGGCCGACTACGAGGCGAACGACCCCGACGTCATCGAGCCCGGCTCGTTCCCGACGAACAAGGTGATCGGCGGGACCGACCTCGTCGGCGGCAACTACAGCGTCACCGACGACGACCCGACGAACGACGTGCCGGTGCCGGACCCGGACCCGCTCGACGACGCGATCGACGGTGACCACGGCACGCATGTCGCCGGCACGTGTTGCGGCAACGGCGTGGCGGGCATCATCGGCGCCGGCGTCGCGCCGAAGAGCAAGATCATCGCCATCAAGGTCTGGCACTCGGGCGACTCGACCGCCGACGTGCTCGTCGCCGCGTACGAGTTCGCGATGGACCCGGACCAGGACGGCAGCACCGACGACGCCGTCGACGTCGTGACGTGCTCGTGCGGTGTCGACTGGGGCTTGCCGAGCTCGCTCGAGGCCCAGGCGGCACAGGCGGTCGTGGACGGCGGGAGCGTGATGGTGGCCTCGGCCGGGAACTCGGGCAACCAGCCCGCCGGCGGGAACGCCTACGTCCTCGGCACGCCCGCGAGCGCGCCCGGCGTGATCTCGGTCGCGGCCTCGATCGACCAGTTCGTGGCCAACACGCTGACGGTCGACGAGCCGTCGGGCGTGGATCTGGAGACGAACGGCCTCATGGTGCATCAGGACTGGAGCGGCGCCCTCGACACGAACCTGAGCGGCACGGTCGTGGACGCTCGCGAGGCCGACCCGCCGTCCGATCCGGGCGGGACGCCCGCTCCGGCCGACCGGCAGCTCTGCGACACGACCCCCGCCGGGACACCCTTCGACGGGCAGATCGCGCTCGTCTTCAAGGGCCCGACCGGGGCGGGTGACTGCGACGGGAGCGAGAAGGTCTTCCGCGCGCAGGAGGCCGGCGCCATCGGCGTGATCCTGTGGAACGGGTTCGGCGGCGAGCCGTTCGGCCTGGCGCCGGGCGAGTTCGCGGACCAGATCACGATCCCGGCGGTCATGGTGAGCGAGAACAACGCGATCACGCTCGCCGACATCGTGAGCCCCGACGCCCCGGCGAGCTACAACACCGGGACGCTCGCGGTCACGCTGAACGCGAACCCCTCGATCATCCCCGGGTTCGAGGACCGGCTGACGGACTTCTCCTCGGAGGGTCCGACCCGGGGCACGAGCGCGCTGAAGCCCGACGTGAGCGCGCCCGGCGCCGACATCCTGTCGGCGGACGGGGGCACGGGCACCGGCGGGCTGGTGCTGTCGGGGACCTCGATGGCCGCGCCGCACATCGCCGGCGT
>DATBLA010000151.1:0-16812 GCA_036555645.1 Actinomycetota bacterium | reverse complement strand
GGCCTCGTCCTCGAACAGCGTTCGAGGCTGCCGCGGGTTCGGCGAGACCGCGTCGACCGGGATCTCGAGGAGCCCGGTCCCCTCCTCGACCGCTCCCGGCAGCAACGCCGAGAGTCCCCTTCCCAGACCTCCACGCTTCATCGCCCGCCTCCTCTACGGAACAGCCCTCGTCGCTTGCGCGGCGCATCGGCGCCCGGCTCGATCTCGGGGGCCGAGCCAGCCTCGTCTCCCCTGGGGAATGACCCATCGCTCGTCGGGAGGTCCGGCTCCCGATCATCGAGTCCATCCCCGTCCGCGGCATCCTCCACCGCCGGTTGAGTGTCCCATTCGCCCCAGTGCTCGCCCGAGACCTCGGGCTCGGGCGGTGGACTCTCCGCCTCCACGGCGGATTCATCGTCCACCGCCACCGCTCGTGCCCCCGGGAGCGCGATCTCCTCCAGCGCTCCCTGAACCTCCACCGTCTCCTCCCCCGAGGGGTCCGTGGAACGCGGCTCCTCCTCGGCGGTGAGTTCGGTGTCGGGGGGCGACGTGGACGTCGTGGGGACCTCGATGGCTACCTCCTCCGGCGGCGCCTCCTCTGCCTGCGGATGCTCCTCGACCTCCCGTACGAGCGGCCGCGGCGCACGTGCCGGTTGAGCTTGAGGCGGCTCGGCCGGGCCCGGGGCCTCGTCCATGACCGGCAGCGGTGTCTCGTCGGGCAGTCGAGCGGCCACCTCGCGTGCGAGGTCCCGATACGAGGCCGCCCCCCGGGATGATGGGTCGTACACGGTGATCGGCTTGCCGAACCCGGGCGCCTCGGACAGACGGACGGTCCGGGGGATGACGGTCTGGTACACCCGCTCGCCGAAGTACCGGCGCACCTCCTCGACGACCTGCTCGGAGAGCTTCGTCCGCGGGTCGAACATCGTCATGACGATGCCGGTCAGCCGGAGCCCGGTATTCACGTTCTGCTGGACCAGCCGGACGTTGCGCAGCAACTGGCCCAGACCCTCGAGCGCGTAGTACTCGCACTGGATCGGGACGATGAGCTCCTCGGCCGCGGCCAGCGCGTTCACGGTGAGCAGTCCCAGGGACGGAGGACAGTCGAGGAAGACGAAGTCGTAGGCGCCCGACTTCAGCGGCTCGATCGACTTGCGCAGGCGGAGCTCACGGGAGAACTGGCTCACGAGCTCGATCTCTGCGCCGGCGAGATCGATCGTCGACGGCACCGCCGACAGGTTCTCGACCTGCGTCGAGACGATGGCGGCCTCGATGGGGGCGTCGGCCGCGAGGACGTCGTACACGGTCACGTCGCGTGCCTCGTGCCGGATGCCGAGCCCGGTCGAGGCGTTCCCCTGCGGATCCAGGTCGATCACCAGGACCCGGTACCCGATCTCCGCCAACGACGCGCCGAGACTCACCGCGGTCGTGCTCTTGCCCACACCGCCCTTCTGGTTGGCGACGGCGATGATCCGGGCTCCCTCCCAGGACGCGGGAGCGAGCGCGGCAGTCGCGGATGCGGTGCGTCGCTTCGGCTTTCGGGGGACCGCGGCCTTGCTCTGCGTGGCCACGGCGTTCGACGAGGCCGCCGTGGCCGCGATCTCGGAACGAGCGGGGCGAGCACGCTTCGAGGAGGTCGAGGTCTTCTTCGCGTCGCGGTTCGCGGCCTTCGACGTCGACGACGGATCCGCAGCCCGGCGGGAAGGAGACGTCGTCACTGGCGAGTCATGATAACGAGGACCCCCGCGCTTGCAAGCACGGACTCGGCGGGAGGCGGGACGATGACCGCCCCCACGGGGAGGGACGCCCGGTCGAGCTCCCGCCCCGCAAAGTAGGCGAGCCGCCCTCCGGGTCGCAGGAGGCGCTGCGCGGCGTCCCAGGCTCTCGGAAGGGGCGCGAACGCCCGAGCGAAGCACAGATCGACGGGCTCGGAGAGGTCCTCGACGCGACGGTGCACGGCGGCCGCGTTCTCGACAGGCAGGTCTCGGACCACCGTCTCGAGGAAGGCCGCGCGCGTCCTGCGGGACTCCACGAGCCCCACGCGAAGGCGGGGGACGGCGATCGCCACAACGATTCCGGGAAGGCCGGCGCCGGAGCCGAGGTCGTAGGCGTCCTCGGCTCCGGCGACCACGGCGGCGGCGCGAAGGCAGTCGAGGATGTGTCGTTCGCGGAGTCGTGAGACGTCCGCCCGGGAGATCATGCCGGCACGGGCCGCCCGCCCGGCGAGCATGCCCTCGAACCGCTCGAGGCGACCGGCCTCGACAGGGCCGAGCTCGACACCGAGTGATTCGGCACGTTCGGCGAGTGGCGGGCCGCTCATCGATGTTTCACGTGAAACAGCACCTTTAGCCCGGCCTGGCCCGGGCGCCTCGGGAGGCCGCTCGGCCCTACCGCGCCGGACGGATCACGACATGGCGCTCGGGGTCCTCGCCCTCGCTGCCGCTTTCCACGCCGGGGATCTCGGTGACCGCGTCGTGCACGACCTTTCGAAGGAACGGGTTCATCGGCTCGAGCGCCTCGGAGCGGTGGGTGCGGGCCACTCGGGCCGCGATCTCCTGAGCGCGGGCGACGAGCCGTTCGATCTGCCGCTTTCGGTAGTCCTCGACGTCCACCACGATCCGCGCGCGCTCACCCATCCGCTGACCGACGGCCACCCGAGTGAGCTCCTGGAGGGCCTCGAGCGTCTGTCCGTGGCGACCGATGAGCAGGCCCATGTCGTCATCGTCGGGCTCCGGTCCGATGACGTCGACGTACATCGTGCCGCCCTCGAGGTTCGGCTCGACCGTCGCGGTGATCCCCATCCGCTCCAGCAGGCCCTCGAGGAAATCGGCCGCGATCTCGCCCTGCTCATCGAGGTCTTCCTCGGGGAACTCGTCGCGGGACGGACGAGCGCGGACCACGACCACGGCGTCCTGCGCGCCGACGCCCAGGATGCCCTGCCGAGGCTCCTGGACGACCTCGACGTCGGCCTCCTGCTCGGTCACGCCGAGCTCCACGAGGGCGGCCTCGACGGCCTCCTCAACGCTTGGGGCGCTTCTTCGGATCTCCTCCACCGCCGCCTCCCGAACCCGGCTTGCCCCCGGAGCCCGGCTTGCCACCGGACCCCGGCTTGGATGAACCCGGCTTGGGGCTCCCGGGCTTGCGGGTGCCCGGCTTCGGCCTCGCCGTCTCCTTGCGCTCGCGCTCCTGCTGAGCCCGCTCCATCATCGCGGCCATGAAGCCCTTCTTCTCCGGCTTCCCGGGCTTGGCTTTCACGTTCTCGGCCATCTGCTCGGCAGAGGGGCGTGTCTTGAGCATGAAGTACTGCTGACCGATCTGCCATGCGTTCGAGGTGGTCCAGTACAGGACGAGGCCGGCCGGGAAGAAGATGCCGAACACCCCGAACACGAGCGGCATGAACTTCAGGATCGCCTGCTGCTGACCGCTCGCCGCCCCCGGAGGCTGGGCCTTCTGCATCTGTCGCTGCTGATAGAAGGTGGTTCCGAACATCAGCGCCGCGAACAGGTAGTAGGGGATGCGATCGACGACCGTGCTCCCGCAGTCCACCGGGTAGGAGAGCTCGACCGCTTCACCGCCCTGCGGCGCCACGCGATCGCCGAGCTGCGCATCGGGGTTGCCTGCCTGGAGCGCGGAACAGAGCAGGTTCATCGTCAGGAACGACGTCCCGTCGGGTGGTCCGGGCAGCGGGGGCTCGTACGCATCGATCTGCGCCTGGCTCGTGATCGGCTCGCCGTCCGGCATCGTGACGGGGATCTGTTGAACCACGACGCTGTACAGGTCGGAGTCCTCGGGGATGTGGATGGGGTGCTGGGGGAACCGCAGCACCGAGTACATCGCGATGAGGATCGGGAACTGGAGCAGGACCGGCCAGCAACCGGAGAACGGGCTGACCCCGTACTCCTTGTACATCTTCATGATCTCTTCCTGCTGCCTGGCCTTGTTCCCCTTGTACTTCTGCTGGATCTGCTTGATCTTCGGCTGGACGATCTGCATGTGCTGCATCGATCGCACCTGCTTGATCCCGAGGGGCAGCAGCACCAGGCGGATCAGCACCGTGAGCAGGATGATCGTCACCCCGAAGTTCGGAACGACGTTGTAGATCTCGGCGACGAGCCAACCCAGCGCGTCGAGGAGCGCTTGCCACGGTGCGAACGCGATCATCTGGGCATGCCCGAGTGTATGACGGGGTCATACGGTGCATCTGCTCGCCGCGGGGGAACGTGATCCACGCCGCCCGGCGTGAACGGTCCGCACCGCGCGATCCGCCACGCGGCCAACCCCGTTCCACGGATCGCGCCGTGGGTTCGGATCGCCTCCTCCGCGTAGTGGGAGCAGCTCGGATAGAACCGGCACTGGCCACCGAGCCAGCCCGACAGCGTGGCTCGATAGAGGAGGATCGCCGCGATCAGCGCCCACCGGAGCGGCGCGCCGAGCATCCACATCGGTCGGCGGAGCCTCACCGCTCGATCACCTGCGCCCGCGAGAGCAACTCCTCGACCTCCGCAACCAGCTCGTGCGTCCGCGCTCCCGCGATCGCCGCCCTGCCAACGAGGACCACGTCGTGCCCGTCGAGGATCCGGGGCGCGACCTCCCGCCACGCGGCCCGGAGAACACGTCGGGCCCGGTTGCGGACGACCGCGCCACCGACCCGCCGGCCGACGACGAACGCCACCGACCCGGGCCCGGGGGCGACAAACAGTACCATCCGCTCTCCGTGGAATGCCCGGCCGTCGGCCAGGATCCGGGCGACGTCCGTGCCCGCCGTCGTGACGCCTACGCGGACAGGCGGGTGCGGCCCTTCGCCCGTCGACGAGCCAGGACCGCCCGGCCCGCGCGGGTCCGCATCCGGATGCGGAAGCCGTGCCGTTTGTGACGACGGCGGTTGTTCGGTTGATAGGTTCGCTTGGCCATCAGGGGATCCGTTGGGTTGGGAGTCCGAAACGGTCGACGACCGGCCGTTCGGGCCGGTCGGGACGCAGTATAGCGGAGCCCATCTTGGCTGGCCTGAGCCGTCGCACGCAGAAAGTGTGACAAGAGGGCGGCCGGGCCGAGCCGTGGGGATAACCGAGGTGTATATTCCGGCGCGCCCCACCGGACGCCGAGACCTCCCCCGCTCGGGAAGCCCGGTCTTCCCCCAACGATTTCCCCAACTGTGGAAAGGCGTTGTGGATAGCCGTGGCCATCGCATCCTTCGAGCAGGCCGCCGAACGCACGTGGGCCCACGTCGTCGAACGGGCGCAGGACGAGCTCCCGGAGAGCTCGTTCGCGATGTGGTTCAACGGCGTTCGGGCCACCACGCTCCACGATGGCGTGCTCGAGGTCGTGGCTCCGTCCGACTACGTCCGCGACTGGCTCGCCAAGCACTACGTCGAGCTCATCCAGGACGCCGCGACGGAGGCCCTCGGGCTGCCCGTCACGGTTCGGCTCGACGCCGCGCCCGAACAGCCTGCGGCGCAACGGGTCTCGCTCGATCAGGTCGACGCCGACGCCGGGCCCGACGTGCAGCGTCCGGCGCTCGGCGCGCCGGGATTGCCGTTCCCGAACTACACGTTCGACTCCTTCGTCGCCGGGCCGTCGAACCGGTTCGCCCACGCCGCCGCGATGGCGGTGGCCGACTCGCCCCCCTCGAAGGCGTACAACCCCCTGTTCATCTACGGCGGGGTGGGCCTGGGCAAGACCCACCTGCTCGTGGCGATCGGACATCAGATGTTCCGGCTCTCGCCTCGGCTGCGCGTGAAGTACGTGACGAGCGAGAGCTTCATGGCCGAGTTCATCAAGGCCGTTCGCGAGCGGCAGGGCTACCAGTTCGCGGCGCGCCATCGCGACATCGACGTTCTGCTCGTCGACGACATCCAGTTCCTCGCCAAACGCGAGGAGACGCAGACGGAGTTCTTCCACACGTTCAACGCGCTGCACCAGAAGGATCGCCAGATCGTCATCGCCTCGGACCGGCCGCCGCAGGAGCTCGGGATGGAGGAGCGTCTCCAGTCGCGGTTCCGGCTCGGCCTGTGCGTCGACGTCCAGCCGCCGGATCTCGAGACGCGCATCGCCATCCTTCAGCTCAAGGCGCAGCGCGACTCCCTCCACGTCCCCGACGACGTCATCGAGTTCATCGCGAGCACGTTCGACCAGAACATCCGCGAGCTCGAGGGTGCGCTCGTCCGCGTCGTCGCCTGGAGCGATCTCACCGGGCAGCCGATCAACGCCGAGCTCGCGGAGCAGGCCCTCGAGGACCTGCTCCCGCAGGCCGAGGCCGAGATCCCTCCCGACCTCATCCTCGAGGAGAGCGCCCGCTACTTCGGCCTGTCGGTCCACGACCTCATCTCGCCGAATCGCTCTCGCCCGCTCACGACCGCGCGGCACGTCGCGATGTACCTCATGCGCGAGTGCAGCGGTCAGTCCCTCGTGAAGATCGGGGAGACGTTCGGAGGCCGGGACCACACGACCGCTCGCCACGGGATCTTGAAGGTCGAGAAGGACATGCGCGCCCGCACCGCCACCTACCGGCAGGTCCAGGACCTGTCCCGGATCATCCGCGACCGGGCACGGAGCGCCTGATGGGGGAGGGCGACGGCCGTGGACGCCGGTGGGGAAACCGCGGGACCGACGGGGGACCAGGCCGGGGGCCCCTGGAGCCATCCACCGATCTCCCCAGCCCATCCCCATGTCACTCGGGCCCGATACGCTCGGGAACGACCCTGGTTGTCCCCTTTTCCCCAGCCCCTACCACTACGTAGATCAATGAAGAGAGAGTCCAGAAGCAGTCGTCAGGGGGAGAACTCGTGAGATTCCGCTGCGATCGAGACGTGTTGTCCGAGGCGCTCCAGACCGTCCAGCGAGGGGTGTCGTCCCGGCCGGGCATCCCGGCCCTCACCGGGGTGCTCATCGAGGCGAGCGAAGGGGGCGCCCTGACGCTCACGACGACCGACCTGGAGGTCTCGGCCCGGCTGACCGTCGACGTGAACGTGGGGGAGCCCGGTGTCGCGCTCGTGCCGGCCCGCCTGCTCGCCGACACGGTGAAGAGCCTGTCCGACGCGCCGGTCGACCTCGAGGCCGATCAATCGCAGGCGCACATCCGGTGCGCCGCCTACGAGGGCTCGCTCCGCCTGCTGCCGGCGGAGGACTTCCCGGCGTTCCAGCCTCCGAGCGGGACACGGATCGTCGCCGAGGCGGCCCGCTTCGCCGAGGCGATCGGCCAGGTCGCCCGAGCCGCATCACGAGACGAGGCACGGCCGGTGCTGACCGGGGTGCTCGTCGAGGTGAGCCGCGAGGGGGTCACGCTCGTGGCGACCGACTCGTACCGGCTCGCGGTGCGCGATCTCGTGGCGACCTCGGCGGGGGAGTCCAAGGCCATCGTCCCCGAGCGCGCGCTGTCCGAGGCGGGTCGCGCCGCCCAGGCGATGGAGAAGGGCGAGATCGAGGTGCTCCTCGACGAGAGTCAGATCACGTTCACCGTCGGTGCGCTCACGCTCACGTCCAGGCTCATCGAGGGTGAGTTCCCGAACTACCGGCAGCTCCTGCCCGAGCGGTACGAGAACCGGCTGACCGTCTCCCGCCAGCAGCTCATGGACGCCGTTCGCCGTGTCGGCCTGCTGGCGCGCGACACCTCGCCGGTGCGGCTGGAGTTCAAAGCGCTCGGGGTCAAGCTCTCCTCCTCGTCTCCGGACCTGGGGCAGGCGGTCGAGGCGGTCGAGGCGCAGTACGAGGGCGAGGACGTGACGGCGGCGTTCAACCCCACCTACCTGGCGGACGGGCTCGCGGCCGCGACGGGAGAGTCGGTCCGGCTCGAGGTTCGGGACGGGCTGAAGCCGGGCGTGATCCGCGGAGGCTCCGACGAGTTCACGTATCTCGTGATGCCCGTGCGGCTGCCCACGCCGGTCGGCTGACCCGCGTTGCGGTTGGCGTGGGTGGAGCTTCGCGACTTCCGCAACCACGCCGAGACGCGACTCGACGACCTCCCCGAGGGCCTCGTGACCGTGGTCGGACCCAACGGCGAGGGCAAGACGAACCTGCTCGAGGGAATCGGCTTCCTGTTCTTCCTCCAGTCCGGACGGGCCTCCTCCACCGAGCCGATCGTTCGCCGGGATGCCGGCGGTCCCGCGTATGCGCGGGGCGAGGTCGAGGCCGAGGGCGGCCGGTTCCTCATCGAGGTCGAGATCCCCGGCCGAGGCGCCAACCGCGTGCAGCTCAACCGCTCGGCCGTCCGGCGCAAGCGCGATCTGCGACGCCAGGTGCGTGCGGTCGCGTTCGCGCCCGACGACCTGACGATCGTGATCGGCGACCCATCGAAGCGACGCGACTTCATGGACGATGCGATCCGGACGCTGTGGCCGCTGAAGGAGTCGGCGATCACCGCGTACGACAAGGTGCTTCGTCAGCGGAACCGGCTGCTGAAGGAATGGGAGGGTCGCGGCGCGCCCGACGGGCTCGAGGCCTGGGACGCCGAGCTCGTCGAGACCGGGTGCGCGCTCGTTCGGCTGCGGCGGCAGGCGGTGGAGGCGCTCGCGCCGGCCGCGTCGGAGGACTATGCGAACCTCGCGGGGTATGCCCTGGATTGCACGTACGCCCCGAACGTCGGGGACGAGCCGCTCGAGGATGCGTTCGCCGCCCGCCTGGCCGAACGACGCAACGACGAGATCGTCCGGCGAACGACGCTCGTGGGGCCGCACCGTGACGATCTCGCGCTCGCGGTGCGGGACCTGGCGGCGAGGAGCTTCGCGAGCCACGGCGAGGCCTGGGCCGCGGCGCTGTGCGCGCGCCTGGGCCTTGCGAGCGCGGTGGCCGGCGAGACCCAAGACCGGCCCGTGCTGCTGCTCGACGACCCGTTCTCCGCGCTCGACCCGGCGCGCCAGCGGCGCGTGGCCGACGGTCTGGAGACCAGGGGGCAGGTGTTCGTGACGGTCGCCGACGACGCGCACGTCCCCACCAGGTCGGCGCGCGTGCTCGAGGTCTCGGCCGGCGCGGTCTCGGCGCGCTGAGGGAGGGCGGATGCCGCACAGCACCGGATGGCGGGGCCGGAAGGATCCCCGGACGCTCGAGGCCACCGCGATCGGCGAGATCGTCGAGGGTCTCATGCGCGAACGCGCCTTCTCCAGGGGCGTGCCGATCGGCACGCTCGCCGCCGACTGGGCCTCGGTGGTCGGTCCTCGCGTGGCCGCCGAGTCGGCTCCGGTGAGCCTCGACAACGGGGTCCTCGTCGTCGCGACGACCACCGGTCCGTGGGGCGCGCAGGTGCGATTCCTGGCCGATCAGATCCGCGAACGGGCCAACGAGGCGCTCGGGGGCGAGGGCGTCGTCACGGTCCGCGTCGTCGTTCGGGAAGAGTCACGGAAGACGTTGTAGCGCAGGCGTTTTCGGCGGCCAGCAGGTGCCCGAATCGCGCACGAAATCGCCCCGCTGCGTCGCCCCCGGTTGGTAGAATCTCAGGCGTCAGTACCGCGGTTTCGCGCGGCCCCCTCGGGACGTCGGTCTCGGTCCGCGTGTCCGCGTTCCCCCGGACGGAGGTTCGTTGGCGAGCACGGCGATGAAGGCAGCCGGCAAGAAGCCGGCGCAGTACGGATCCGCAGACATCCAGGTCCTCGAAGGCGTCGAGCACGTCCGGCTCCGGCCGGGCATGTACATCGGCACCACGTCGAGCCGGGGGCTGCACCACCTCGTCTACGAGGTCGTCGACAACTCGATCGACGAGGCGATGGCCGGGTACTGCGACCGCATCGTCGTCCGGCTCCGGGCCGACGGCGCGGTGCAGGTGGAGGACAACGGCCGCGGGATCCCCGTCAAGCCCATCCCGAGGGCGAAGGATCGGCGCCCGGCCGTGGAGGTCGTTCTCACGACGTTGAACGCCGGAGGCAAGTTCGGCGGCGAGGGCTACCGGATCTCGGGCGGACTCCACGGCGTCGGCGTGTCGGTCGTGAACGCCCTGTCCGAGAAGCTCACGGTCCAGGTCATGCGCGACGGCTCGACCTGGACGCAGTCGTACTCGCGCGGCAAGTCCACGAGCAAGCTCACGAAGGGCAAGGCGACGACGAAGACCGGCACGATCGTCACGTTCTGGCCGGATCCCGAGGTCTTCGAGGAAGGCGTCGAGTTCGACCGCAAGCTCCTGTCCGAGCGCCTCCAGGAGCAGGCCTTCCTCACGAAGGGCATCGAGATCCAGCTCATCGACGAGCGCGAGGACCCGCCCGTGAAGACGGTCTTCAAGGCGACCGGCGGCATCGTCGACTTCGTGAAGCACCTGGCGACCGGCCGGGAGTCGATCCACACGAAGATCATCTCGATGGAGGCCCGGGAGGACGACGCCGAGGCGGACATCGCGCTCCAGTGGACCGGCAGCTTCGCGGAGTCGCTGTACTCGTTCGCGAACACGATCAACACGCACGAGGGCGGGATGCACGAGGAGGGTCTGAAGAAGGCCCTGACGAACGTCATCAACCGCTACGCGAGGAACAAGCAGCTCCTCAAGGAGAAGGAGGAGAACCTCCTCGGCGAGGACGTGCGAGAGGGCCTCATCGCGATCGTCAGCGTCCGGCTGCGCGAGCCGCAGTTCGAGGGCCAGACGAAGACGAAGCTCGGGAACACGTCGATGCGATCGCTCGTCGAGACCACGGTGAACGAGCACCTCATGACGTGGCTCGAGGAGCATCCCGGCGATGCCAAGCGCATCGTCGTGAAGTGCTCCCAGGCCGCGAAGGCGCGCCTGGCCGCCAAACAGGCGCGCGACCTGACACGGCGCAAGTCGTTCCTGGAGGGCGGGGGGCTGCCCGGCAAGCTCGCCGACTGTCAGCTCACCGACCCGGCGGCGTGCGAGCTGTACATCGTCGAGGGCGACAGCGCGGGCGGGTCGGCCAAGCAGGCGCGCGATCCCGCGACCCAGGCGATCCTGCCGATCCGCGGCAAGATCCTGAACGTCGAGAAGGCCCGGCTCCACAAGACGCTCGAGAACGCGGAGATCCAGGCGCTCATCACCGCGATCGGGACCGGGGTCGGGGACGAGGAGTTCGACGTCGAGAAGACGCGCTATCACAAGATCGTGCTGATGGCCGACGCCGACGTCGACGGCGCGCACATCCGGACGCTGCTGCTGACGTTCTTCTTCCGCAACATGCGCGAGCTCATCGACGCCGGCTACGTCTACATCGCGCAGCCGCCGCTGTACCTGCTGAAGGCGGGCAAGGAGGAGCTGTACTTCTACACGGAGCGCGAGTGGGAGCAGTACCGCAAGAAGGTCGACGGCAAGAAGCCCCTCGATCCCCAGCGGTTCAAGGGACTGGCCGAGATGGACGCCGATCAGCTGTGGGAGACCACCATGGACCCGGAGCGGCGCACGCTGCTGCGCGTCACCCTGGAGGACGCCGCAACCGCGGACCGGCTGTTCACCGTGCTCATGGGCGAGGACGTCGCGTCGCGCAAGGAATGGATCGAGGACAACGCGGCCGACGTCCAGAACCTGGACGTGTAGGGAGCGCCGATGTCGCAGGAGGGGCTGTTCACCGGGCGGGTCGAGGACATCCAGCTCGAGGACGAGATCCAGCGGTCCTACCTCGACTACGCGATGTCGGTCATCGTCGGGCGTGCGCTGCCCGAGGTCCGCGATGGGCTGAAGCCGGTGCACCGACGGATCCTGTGGTCGATGCTCGAGGGCGGCCTTCGCCCCGATCGCCCACACCGCAAGTCCGCGTGGGCGGTCGGCGAGGTGGTGAAGAAGTACCACCCGCACGGGCTCGAGGCCGTGTACGACTCCCTCGTTCGGATGGGGCAGGACTTCTCGCTGCGCCATCCGCTCATCGATCCGCACGGGAACTTCGGTTCTCCCGACGGCGATCCGGCCGGCGCCATGCGGTACACGGAGGCGCGGCTGTCGTGGATGGCGATGGAGCTGCTCCGCGACATCGACGCCGAGACCGTCGACTTCGTCCCGAACTTCGACGGCTACGAGGAGCAGCCGATCGTGCTGCCGGCGCGCTTCCCGAACCTCCTCGTGAACGGCTCGGGCGGGATCGCGGTCGGGATGGCCACGAACGTCCCACCGCACAACCTCGGCGAGGTGATCGACGCGGTCGTGTACGCGATCGACCACCCCGACGCGCCCCCGAAGGAGCTCATGAAGTTCGTGAAGGGCCCGGACTTTCCGACCGGCGCGACGATCCTCGGCAAGGAGGGGATCCGCGACGCCTACGAGACCGGCCGCGGCTCGATCAAGGTGCGCGCCGTGTGCTCGATCGAGGAGGGCGTCGCCGGCCGGTCGAAGATCGTCGTCACCGAGATCCCGTACCAGGTGAACAAGGCCAGGCTCCTGGAGAAGATCGCCGACCTCGTGAAGGCCGGCCGGCTCAAGGACATCGCCGACCTCAACGACCACTCGAGCGGCCGCGAGGGCATGCGCATCGCGATCGACCTCAAGCGCGGTGCGAACCCGCAGGTCGTTCTCAACCAGCTCTACAAGCACACGCAGCTGCAGGACAACTTCTCGGTGATCATGCTCGCGCTCGTCGACGGGGTGCCGCGCACGCTGAACCTCGCCGAGATGATCGGGCACTACGTCGACCATCAGGTCGAGGTCGTCACGCGCCGGACCGCCTTCGAGAAGCGGAAGGCCGAGGAGCGCGACCACATCGTCCAGGGGCTCCTGATCGCCCTCGATCACCTCGACGAGGTCATCAAGATCATCCGTGGGTCGCAGGACGCCGACGAGGCGCGCACCAAGCTCATGACGAAGTTCAAGCTGTCGGAGATCCAGGCGAACCACATCCTCGACATGCCGCTTCGGCGCCTGACCCGGCTCGCGCGCGCGGAGCTCGACGCCGAGCATGCCGAGCTGCTCGCGAAGATCAAGCGGCTCGCGGCGATCCTGCGGAGCCCCGCGAAGCTCCGCGGCGTCATCAAGGACGAGATCCAGGAGATCAAGGCGAAGCACGCCGACGCCCGTCGAACGAAGCTCAAGGCCGACGAGGGCGAGCTCGATCTCGAGGACCTCATCGCCGAGGAGGACGTCGTGATCACGGTGAGCCGCGCCGGCTACGTGAAGCGCGTCCCGATCGACACGTTCCGCCGGCAAGGCCGCGGCGGCAAGGGCGTCCGCGGGCAGAACCTGAAGGAGGAGGACGTCGTCGCGAACGTCTTCACGACGACCACGCATCACTGGCTGCTGTTCTTCACGACGAAGGGCAAGGCCTACCGCGTGAAGGTGCACGAGGTGCCCGACTCCTCCCGCACGGCGCGGGGTCTCTACGCGGCGAACCTCCCGGGCGTCGGCATCGCCGGGGACGAGAAGGTGAGCGCCGTGCTCGATCTCAAGGAGTACGAGGAGGGCAAGTTCCTGCTGTTCGCGACGAAGAAGGGCATGGTGAAGAAGACCTCCCTGCCCGAGTACGCGTCGTCGAGGACGGGCCTCGCGGCGATCAACCTTCGGGATGGCGACGAGCTGATCGACGTGAAGCTCACCGCCGGCAAGGACGACGTGTTCCTCGTCTCGCGCAAGGGCCAGGCGATCCGCTTCCGCGAGTCGCTCGTGCGCCCGATGGGCCGCGCGACCGCGGGCGTCATCGGCATGCGGCTCGCCGAAGACGACGAGGTGATCTCGCTCGGCCTCGCCTCCGACGGCGAGGAGATGATCAGCGTCTCCGAGCAGGGCTACGGGAAGCGATCGAGGCTCCCCGACTACCCGGTGAAGGGCCGCGGCGGCAAGGGCGTGATCGGCCACCAGCTCACGAAGAAGACCGGGCTGCTCGCGGGCGCGTTCGTCGGGTCGAAGGACCAGGACATGTTCGTGATCTCCTCGTCGGGGATCGTGATCCGGGTGCCGGCGGCGGAGATCCGCCGCGTCGGCCGGAGCTCACAGGGCGTCCGCACCATGCGGGTCGAGGAGGGCGCGCACGTCGTCGCGCTCGCACCGGTGATCATGTCGAACGGCGACGAGGCCTAGGAACCGCTCAGAGCCGGTCGGCCGCGCGCACCATGGCCGCCCAGGCGACGCCGCCGGCGAGCACGCCGAGGGCGACCCCCACCGCGACCTTCACGCGATCGGGCGTACGCCGTGCAAGCGCGACGATCCCGGTGACCACCGCGAACAGGCCGAGCGCCGCGCTCACGGCCGCGGGCACCGCGAGGAACCGAAGCTCGAGCGCGTAGGCGTCCACCGCCCCGAAGATCGCGCCGAGCGCGGCCGCGACGCCGAACACGATCGTGGCGGACGACCACTCCTCGCCCGGCCGAGCCCGTTCCGCCATCAGCCCGATCCTCCCACGGGCGCCTCCTCGGGAAGCTCGATTCGGCGGAAGAACCGCCAGAGCAGCAGGTCGTAGCCGGCCTTCAGGGCCCCGGCGACCACGAACGGCGCCCCCAGTGCGACGTTCGTCATGAGCGCGGTGCCGATCGCCGGCCCGAACGGCCGAGCGACGAAGCGCGACGTGTTCGTGAACGCGGCCGCCGCCGTGCGTTCCTCCGGATCGACCATCGCGGCGATGTACGCCTGGCGCGTGGGTACGTCCATCTGGGACAGCGAGAACCGCACGAGCAGCAGCGCGATCGCGAGGCCGAGCGATGGCATGAGCGGGATGAACAGCAGCAGCACGTTCGAGGGGAGGTGCGAGAACACCATCGTGTTCAGCAGCCCGAACCTGGCGCCGATCCGGGCGGCGACGATCGACGATCCCGCCTGAAGCAGCCCGCTCGCGAAGATCACCACCGACATCAGCAGCGGGCTCGCGCCGAACTTGCGCTCGAACCAGTACACGATGAACGTCGTGACGATGAATCCGCCTGCGAAGGCGTCGATCGCGAACAGCGACGACAGCCGTGCGACGTTCGCGCGAGAGCGCTGCAGGGGACGCGCCGGGCGAGCGGTGCCCGATTCGACACCGGTCGTGAGGCGCAGCGCCAGCACGACGCACGCGACCGCGAGCAGTGGGAACAGGAGCAGCCATCGCTGGTCGGCCGGCAGTGACGGCAAGGCGTCGCGAAGGGCGCCGGGGCCGCCGGCCGCGAGCGCACCGGCCGCCCCGGCGAGGTAGGCGACCGCGTTGTAGCGCCCGAACACCTGTATGCGCGAGGCGGCCGGCGCCTGGCCGATCATCGCCTGCTCCAGCGACGTGATCGGCCCCGACTCGTTCGCGTCGGTCGACATCGTGCCGGTGAGCGCGACCGCGACGAGGGCCGCTACGGAGTCCGTGAGAGCGAACACGATGCCGGCGAGCCCCATCACGGCGAGCAGCGCCGCGTAGAGCCGCCGCCGGCCCACGCGGTCGCCGAGCAGTCCGACCGCGACCGCCGAGAGCGCCATGCCCGCGAGCATCGCCGTGAAGATCACGCCGACCTGCGCGTCGGACAGGCCCGACTCCACGAGCGCGGTGGGCAGGATCACGGTGCCGAACCCGTACGCGAACGCGCGAAGGGCCTGGACCGCGAGGATCCTTCGGAGGTCGCGCTCGATACCCGCGCCCGAGCTCATGCGGGGACGATAATCCGCGCATGAGGACCGGTCTCGCCATCGTCGTGCTCGCCGCCTCGGTGATGGTCGTGGCGTCGGTGGTGCTCGTGCCGCGGCTGCGGCCGCCCTCGCGGGTGGCCGACGTGCTGTCCGCGATCTCGGGCGCGGGCCTTGCCCTCGGCGCCCTCGTGCCTCAGCACGGCGTCGAGACCGCCGAGTGGATCGTCGCGCCACTCGTGCTCGCGGCACTTCTTCCCGTGCACCTGCGTCTGCTTTTCGCGGGTGACGGGTTCCTGCGGGTCTAGGGTGATTGCGCACCCCCGAGGGCGTACCCTGAAGCGCAACCGAAGGGAGAGGCGTGTCGCAGACCGTCGAGGAATCGGGCGAGGGAGCGCAGGTGGAGACGCCGCCGGGCATCGGTGCCGAGGCGTTGCCCGACGCGAGCCCGGAAGCCGACGCGCTGCCCGAGGCCGAGCCGTTCGCGACGCCCCAGCCGGCCCCGGCGCCTCGGATGGAGCCGACGCGTCACGAGCGGCGCGAGCAGATCCGGAAGACGCGCGTGGTCGTGCGCCGGGTCGGGCCGATCTCGGTGCTGAAGCTTTCGCTGATCTTCTACTTCTGCCTGATGCTGATCGTGTTCGGCGGCCTCCTGATCCTGTACGGGATCATGTTGGCGACCGGCGCGATCGACAAGACCGCCGAGGTGATCGGCAACCTCGGCTTCGCGCCGGCCTCGGGGACGTTCGAGATCAACGGCTCGTGGCTCTTCACGAGGATCTTCGTGATCGGCTGCGGGATGGTGGTCGTCGCCGCGATCATCAACCTGTTCGTGGCGTTCCTCTACAACCTGCTCGCGGACGTCCTCGGCGGCCTCGAGGTCACGCTCGCGGAGAAGAAGAGCCGCTGAGCCGCGACGTTTGACAGCGTTTCCGGCCCGTGTCTACGCTGGCCAACCCGCACGGGGCCTGTAGCTCAGCTCGGTTAGAGCGCTTCCCTGATAAGGAAGAGGTCGATGGTTCAAGTCCATCCAGGCCCACCACGCAGACCCGCTCGTTCGCACGATTGATCCGAACCTCCGCCGGATAATGGCTCCGTGACCGAGACCGATCTCGATCGCGTGTCGCTCCTGCTGGGCACGTACCTCTTCGGGGACTTGTCACCGGCGGAGCTCGAGCCGCTCGCCCGCGCGACGACGATCCGGGACCTCGTTCGCTCCGAGCGCGTGTTCAACGTCGGCGACCCTGCGGACGCGATCTACGTCGTCGTCTCGGGACAGCTGAAGGACACCCTCACCACCGCCGACGGCGACGAGGTCGTGTTCGCGGTCTACGGGCCCGGCATGATCGTCGGAGAGCCGGGGTTCTTCGCCCCCGAACGCGACCGCGTCATGGCGGTGGCGGCACTCGGTC
>DATBLA010000150.1:0-15733 GCA_036555645.1 Actinomycetota bacterium | reverse complement strand
GGCCGCGGCCTGGGCACGCTCGACTTGCGTGCCCTGGCGGCGCTGCGCTCGCTTCATCTGCCTGTTCATCGTGCTCCTTGCAGGGGCGGAGGGACTTGAACCCCCAACCGCCGGTTTTGGAGACCGGTGCTCTACCAGGTTGAGCTACGCCCCTCCGCGCATCGGTCCGGCCGGAAGGCGGGGACTCGAACGCCCAGTATAGGTCGGCCCCCCGAACCCGGCAAAGGTCGGCCGTTCTCAGGTTCCCGCAGGTCATTGCCGATGAACGGCCCGATGGACGCTCGGCGCCCCCAGGCCCTCGAGGCCGGTCTGTTCCTGCTCGTCGTCGCGCTGCCCATCGCCTTCTTCCCGCTGTCCCGCGAGGCGTTCCTCGACGTCAAGGTGGTCGTGCTCACGGGGGGCACGCTCCTCCTGTGGGCATCGGGCCTGCCGTATGACCGGCGGGTCGGCGTCCCCGCGCTCGCGTGGGCCTGCACCCTCGTCGTGGCGGCCATCGTGGGCGTGGATCCGCTCGAGAGCCTCGTCGGGACCGTCCGGGCGACCGGGCTCGTCATGTTGCTGTGCTCGCTCGCCATCGTCGCCGTCGCGCCGAACGTGCCCGACGACCTCGTCGAGCGCATGCGCGGGTGGATCGTCACGACCGGTCTCGTCGTCGCCGCGGTCATCCTCCTCGCGCGGATCGCCCCGGCCGTCCTGGAACCCCTCGCTCCCCGACTCGCGTTCTCCGGCGCCACGTTCGGCAACCCCGTGCACGCGATCGGGTTCCTCGCCGCATGCGTCCCGGCCGTCCTGGCCGGCCCGGAGCGTCGGGCGCGCGCGATCGCCACGTTCGGGCTGCTCGGAGTCGGCCTCGCGGTCGCCGAGGAGCGCAGCGCCGTCCTGCTGCCGGTCGTCGCGCTCCTCGCGAGCGCCTGGTTCCTCCGCCCAGGATGGCGCCGGATCGCCGGCGCCGCCGCCGTGATCGGCGTCGCGCTCGCGCTGTGGTCCGTGGTCCCGTCCAGCCTCGTCTCGGGGGGTCCGAGTGAGTCCGCGACGGCGCTCGGGCAGTTCCAGACCCTCCGCGGCGAGCGCCAGCGCCTCGCCCTGTACGAGGCGAACCTTCGCGCGATCGCCGACCGCCCCGTGCTCGGCTGGGGGCCGGCGAACACCTGGACCGGATTCCTGTCCTCCGGTACCGCCGACGAGGTCGAACAGGCGGGCCGGAACTGGGCCGACGCGCACAACCTCGTGCTCGAGGTGACGGTCGTGTCGGGTCTCGTCGGCCTGGCTGCGTTCGGCTGGCTCGCGATCCGAGTGTCACGCCGGGCGCTGCGCCCGGCGACGAGCCGGCGCTGGCTCGTGGCGAGCGCGGTGACGCTCCTCGCGTACGCCGCGCTCCAGCCCCTCGACGTGGTGCTCACCCCGTTGCTGTTCCTGTTCGCCGGGGCGGCGGCCGGTGGTCGAGCGGTCGGGGAAGCCCCCGAGAAGGCCCCCGATCCGAGGAGACAGCTCGTCCCGCGAACGGCTGCGGTCATCGGGCTCTCGGCGGCCACGACGCTCGCCGGGGTCAACCTGCTCGGATCCGCCCTCGAGGAGTGGGGACGAACCCATGCCGAGTCGAACTGGGCGCTCCGAGCCGCAACGGCGGTGGCGCCCTGGCGGCTCACCGCGACGGAGGCCCTGGCGATGAGCCTTGCGATCGACGGGCGGGCCGGGGATCCCGACGCCGCGATCGAGGCTCGCGCGGTGGTGGGTGGGACCGTCGACCGCCACCCGTGGAACCCCGGCGTTCGGCTCCTGGCCGCCGACGTGGAGCTCCTGCTCCGAAATCCGGCGGCGTCGCAGGATTGGATCCGCGACCAGCTCGAGCGATTCCCGAGCGACCAGCTGTCCGACTCGGTCGATGCCGCGGGCCTCGATCTGTCCGATTGAGCCCTCGCCGGGACCGGCGGTCATCCGGCGCATCGATCGCCCCAGGTGCGTGATGTTGCACATGGCCTCTCCTAGACTCTTGCGGACGCGTCGCGCCGGCCCCGGAATGCGAGCGCCCATATGCAGCCTCGGAGCCCTTCCCCCCCGCCCGACCGGGCGAGGCGACGCAGCCTCTTCTCGGGCAAGAACGACCCGCCGGCGCCGTCGCCGACCGCCGGGCTCCCCCCGTCGGCCGCCGAGCGCGTCGAGGCGGTGATCGCGGCCTACCAGGGGATGATCCAGGAGCAGCTCGACGAGGGGCTCCGGGCGATCCAGCACTCCGCGAACACGCTCATGCACGAAATCGCCGCCGAGGTCTGGCGCGGCGCCGGCGGCGACAAGGGCGAGGTCGCCTCGACGATCCTGCAGGAGCTCTCCCGCGATCAGGCGATCCGTTCGCTGATCGCCCACTCCGACGAGCGCTTCCAGTCGCTCGCCGCCCGGACCGGGCGGCTCGAGGACACGATGAACATGCTCGCCGAGACCGTTCGCGCCGCCCGCGACGAGATCGCCCGCAGCGCCGATGCGCTCGCCGATGCGCCCGGATCGCCGCTGGGCATCGAGGAGGTGCGCGGTCAGGTCGCGACGATCACGAACCAGGTGACCGCCTCGCTCGAGACGCTCGCTGAGCGCGACCGCGCGATCGTGCAGATCGTTCACGACCGGGTCCGCGAGCACGGACGCCTGATCTCGCAGGAGACCTCGCGCATCTCGCAGGCGCTCGAGGCCTACGTCCAACAGGGCGTCGAGGCGATGGGGCGTCTGGCCGGCTCGGCGGACGCGCAGATGGAGTCGATGGGTCGCCTCGTCCAGGGCACCGAGTCCCAGATCGAGGCCGTCGGCCGGCTCGCCGAGACCGCGGACGAGCGGCTCCAGGGCCTCGCGCGCCAGGAAGAGGAGATCGGCGAGCGGATCCGAGCGTCCGTCGACCGGGAGATGGCGTCCCTCGGCGAGCAGCTCCAGCTGCTGTACGAGCGGATGGCGATCGGGGCCACCTCCGTGCACGAGGAGCTCACGTTCATCTCCGACCGGATCGGCGTCGACGCGCGCGAGACGATCGCGTCGGTCACGCGCGCGCTCGAGGGACGCACGATGGCGCTGGCCCAGCTCGTTCGGTCCGACTCGGAGGCGATCCTGTCCGAGCTCGTTCGCACGGCGGGAGCGCACGACGAGCGGGTGGCCGAGCTCCTGGACGATCGCCTTCGACCCGTCGCGGACGCGTTCGCGGAGGTCGCGATCTCGATGGCGAACGAGATCCCCAGCCGGATCCGGGACGAGGTCGCGCAGGCCGTCGGGATCCGGCTCGACGAGTCGGCGGAGCGGCTCGACCGCACGATCGAGGCCCTCGGCTCGAGCGCCGGCGAGCGCGAGGCGCAGCTCGGACGGCATCTGGATCAGGTCGTCGAGCGCTTCGACGCGAGGCTCGACGACGTGGTGGAACGGCTGGGAACCAGGGCCGACGAGCAGGAGCGCCGAGTCGACGGCCGGATGGACGAGCAGGAGCGCCGGATCGACGGCCGGATGGACGAGACGGAGCGCCGGTTCGACGGCCGGATGGACGAGACGGTCGCGGCCATCGACCGCAACGTGATCCGCATGGCCGACGCGCTCGAAGGACACGTCGAGCGGCTGGGCCACTCGGTCGCCGAGCAGGCCTCGACCGCGGCGGACCAGGCGATCGCCACCCGCTTCGACGACGTCCTGTCGCGGCTCCACGACGCGAGCCTGATGATCGAGCGCGCGGGGGCCAATGCCCACGCCATGGGCGAGTCGAGCATGGCCCGGTTCGACGAGATGGCCCGGTCGGTCGAGGACCGTCAGCAGATGCTCGGGGCCGAGCTCGCGGGACGGCAGCAGACGCTCCACGGCGAGCTCGAGCAATCCCTCGACCAGCGGATCGCGGCGCTCGCCAAGCTCGTCCGCTCGGACAACGAGACGCTCGCGCAGCAGATCGTCGCCGACCAGGAGGCGTCCAAGCAGGCCCTGCGCGCGATGAAGGAGCTCCAGGCGAACCTGCCGCCCGAGCTCATCCACATGGTCGAGGAGCGCTTCGGCTCGCTCGCCGAATCGATCGAGCGGTCCAACGAGATGCTCGCAGCCCGGATCGACCGGATGGCCGAGACGATCGGGCGGCGTCAGAACGACGACATCCAGGTCGTCATCGACCGGATGGGCGACGCGATGCACGCGCTCGCGAGCCTGGGCAAGGGCGGCGTTCAGCCGCCGAGCGAGCCTCGCATCGAGCTGGACTAGACGGGCGCCCGCCTCACGGGAGCCGCACCTCCGCCTCGCTCTTTCGGATCGGCCACTCCGTGGCCTCCCCTCGCCGGACGCGAACCCAGACGTCGAGCACGGCGGTGCGTGTGTGCGGATCGAGGGAACGGACGCTGCCCCCGCACTCGATCGTCTCGCCGACGATCACGGGAGCCCGGAACTGCACGCGCATGCGAACGAGCGAGGACGCATCGCCCGTCCAGCGCACGATCGCCGATGCGAGCGTCCCCATCGTGTACATCCCGTGCGCGACCACGCCAGGGAACCCGGCGGCGCGAGCGACGGCCTCGTCCTGGTGGAGCGGATTCTGGTCGCCGGAGGCGTCCGCATAGTCCTTGACGTCCTCGCGGGTCACGAGCCGCGCCAGGGTCGGGACCTCCTGACCGACCGAGACGTCCTCGAACGCGAGCGTCATCCGTCGCCCCGCACGACGAGCGTCGTCCGCCCCCGCACGAGCACCTCGCCGGACGCGTCGAGGATCTCGGTTCGAAGGGTGAGGAACGTGCTCGACCCTCGCTCACGGATGCGTTCGATCGTCGCGCTTGCGACGATCTCGCCGCCGGCGTCGATCGGCCCAAGCCATTCGTACTCCTGCTCCGTGTGGAGCACCTTCGCGAGGTCGACGCCGAGCTCCGGGTCGGCGAGCACGTTCGCCAGTCCCACGGCGAGCTCGGGCACCGTCGCCATCGTCGGGGGCAGGCCGTCCCCCTCCTGCCCGACGGCACGGGCGAACGACCGCACCCGCTCCTCGTCCAGAACGAGGCGCAGCGGGCCGTACGTCTTCCCCTGCAACGCAACGCTCGGAGGTCTCACGGCACCAGACGTTCGGCCGACAGCCGTGTGGGGCGGGTGGTGGTCTCCTGTGCGACCGATTCACAGCGCGCGCACACGCTGCGAACGTAACGACCGTGCCAAGGGACAGCAACTCGGTCGCGCGTGCGGATGGAAAGCGCCGAGGGTCCGTGACTCGGGGTCCGCGCCGCCCTACCATCGGCGAGCCCATGGCCGGAATCGGAACCGCCATCGGGACCGAGAACGGGAAGGCCGACCACGCCTCCCGAACGCCGATCACGGTCCTCATCGTCGACGACGAGCGCACGTTCGGAGAGGCCCTCGAGGTGGCCCTCGAACGGGAGCAGGATCTGCGCGTCGTCCACGTCGCCACGGACGGGCGCGAGGCCGTGGCCTCGGTCACCGAGCATCGGCCGAACGTCATCCTCATGGACGTCTCGATGCCCGGGATGAGCGGGATCGAGGCGACCCGACGGATCAAGGAGTCCGACCCGGACGCCACCGTCGTCATCCTGTCCGGGCACGAGGACGAGTATCTGCTCGCCCGTGCCATGCAGGCGGGAGCCGCCGGGATGCTGCGCAAGACCGAGGCGGTCATGGACGTCGCCTCGACGGTTCGCCGGGCTCATCGGGGAGAGGCCATCCACGGCGACGAGGAGGTCGAGCTCGCCGAGCGACGGCTGCGCCACCGCCGGGACATCGACGACGACGTGCGGGCCCGGCTCGAGCGGCTCACACCCAGGGAGCTGGAGATCCTGACGGCGATGGCCGGCGGGAGCACGCCCGAGGAGATCTCCTCCACGCTCAGCATGAGCCCGAACACGCTGCGGACGCACACGCAGAACGTCCTCACGAAGCTGCGGGTCCATTCGAAGATGGACGCGCTCGTCCTGGCGATCCGGTTCGGGAAGGTCACGACGGTCGACGTGAGCGACAAGGGCTGAGCGTCGGCGGGCCCGACCCGCCTCCCGCCTACAGACCGAGCGAGCGAGCCACGATCCGGCGCTGGATCTCGGTCGTTCCCGAGTAGATCCGACCGGCCACGGCGTCGCGCAGGCCGCGCTCGATCCCGGATTCCACCATGTAGCCGTATCCGCCGTGGATCTGCACGGCGTCCAGCTGCGTCTGCACGGCCGCCTCGCCGACGAACGCCTTCGCCACCGCCGCCTCGACCATCGCGTCGTGGCCGTGGTCCATGAGCCACCCGACCCGGAGCACGAGCCCGCGAGCGGCGTCGATCGCGATCTTCATGTTCGCGATCTTGTCGGCGATGGACTCGAACTTGCCGATCGGCTGCCCGAACTGCCGTCGCTCGCGCGCGTAGGCCGCGCATGCCCGCATCGTGCGCCGCATGACGCCCACCTGGCTCGCCATGATGCAGGCCCGCTCCCACCGCATCGAGTGGGTGAAGACCTCCCCTCCCCGACCCGGACGGCCGAGCATCGCGTCCTCCGGCACGACGCACTCGTCGAGCACGACCTCGGCCATGGGCGAGGTCCGAAGGCCCATCTTCTCGAACGGCGGGCTCACGGTGAGCCCGGGCGTCCCCTTCTCGATCATGAACGCCGACAGGCCGTACGGCCCGATCCCCTCGCTCGTGCGGACGAACACGATGAGCAGGTCCGCGACCGGCGCGTTCGTGATGAACGTCTTCCCCGCCTTGAGCACCCATCCGTCGTCGGTCTTGCGACCGGAGGCCGAGATCGAGAAGACGTCCGAGCCCGCGTCGGGCTCGGTGATCGCGTGGCACCCGATGAGCGAGCCCGAGCACAGACCCGGGAGCCACCGGCCCTGCTGGTCCTCGTTCCCGTAGGCCGAGATCGGGACGACGCTCGTCCACAGATGGGCGTTGATCGAGAAGACGAGTCCCCCGTCGGTGCAGCCCTCGCCGAGCGCCTCCAGGGCCAGCATCGTCGTCACGACGTCGGCGCCCGTGCCCCCGTGCTCCTCGGCGGCGGGCAGTCCCATGAGACCGAAAGCACCGCAGCGATCCCACGCCTCCCGGTCGAAGGTCTCGGTCCGGTCGTGCTCGACGGTGCGGTCGGGCAGCGTCCGGGCGAAGTCGAGGACGTCGTGGAAGAAGCGCTCCTGGTCGGGGGTGACCCACTCGATCGGCGCCGAGGCGCCCGGGCTCATGAGGCCTTGGAGCCCACGAGACGCGACAGGTCGCCGATCGTGCGGAAGTTGTCCGCGGTGACCTCCGCGTCGTCGATCTCGATCTCGAACTCCTCCTCGATGTACGCGACGAGCTGCGTGAGCCCGAGGGAGTCGATCATCGTGAGGAGCGGCGTGTCCGCCTGGAGCTCGGCGGCCTTCGACGGTTCCTCGAAGAGCAGCTCGCTCGCCACGTACGCCCTGATCTTGTCCGAGACCTCGTCCACGATCCGCTCCTCCTTGTTCGCTTCGCGTGCGGGCCGCCCGGCGGCTACCGGGTCTCGCGGTGGAGCGTGTGCTTGCGCTCCCAGCGACAGTACTTCCTCAGCTCGATCCGGTCGCGATCGTTCACCCGGTTCTTCACGGTCACGTAGTTCCGCCGCTTGCACTCGGTGCAGGCGAGCGTGATCTTCGGTCGATTATCGGCTTTGGCCATGGGGTTCCTTTACTTGATGATCGAGGTCACGCGCCCGGCGCCCACGGTGCGCCCGCCCTCGCGGATCGCGAAGCGCAGGCCCTCCTCCATGGCGATCGGGGCGATGAGGGCGACCGTCATCTCGACGCTGTCGCCGGGCATCACCATCTCGACGCCCTCGGGGAGGTTCGCGCTGCCGGTGACGTCGGTGGTGCGGAAGTAGAACTGCGGGCGGTAGCCGTCGAAGAACGGGGTGTGGCGGCCGCCCTCGTCCTTCGACAGCACGTACACCTGGGCCGTGAAGTCCGTGTGCGGCGTGATCGAGCCGGGCTTGGCCAGCACCTGGCCGCGCTCGACGTCCTCCTTGTCGATGCCGCGGAGCAGGACGCCGACGTTGTCTCCGGCCTGGACCTCGTCCAGGAGCTTGCGGAACATCTCGAGGTCGGTCGCCACCGTCTTTCGGGTGTCCTTGATGCCGACGATCTCGACCTCCTCCATCTTCTTCAGGACGCCGCGCTCGACTCTGCCGGTGACGACGGTGCCGCGTCCGGTGATCGAGAACACGTCCTCGATCGACATCAGGAACGGCCGGTCGGCGTCGCGAACGGGCTCGGGGATGTAGGTGTCGCAGGCGGTCAGCAGCTCCTCGATCTTCGAGACCCACGTCTCGTCGCCCTCGAGCGCCTTCAGGGCCGAAACCTGCACGACGGGGATGTCGTCTCCGGGGAACTCGTAGGAGGACAGGAGCTCGCGCACCTCGAGCTCGACGAGGTCGAGGAGCTCGGGGTCGTCGACCATGTCGCATTTGTTCAACGCGACGACGATGTACGGGACGCCGACCTGGCGGGCGAGCAGGACGTGCTCGCGGGTCTGCGGCATCGGGCCGTCGGCCGCCGAGACCACGAGGATCGCGCCGTCCATCTGGGCCGCGCCGGTGATCATGTTCTTGATGTAGTCGGCGTGCCCCGGGCAGTCGACGTGCGCGTAGTGGCGCGTATCGGTCTGGTACTCGACATGGGCGATGGCGATCGTGATGCCGCGCTCGCGCTCCTCGGGCGCCTTGTCGATCGCGTCGAACGGCGTGAAGTCCGCGAGGCCCTTGCCGGCCTGCACCTTCGTGATCGCCGCCGTGAGCGTGGTCTTGCCGTGGTCGATGTGACCGATCGTGCCGATGTTCACGTGCGGCTTGTTCCGCTCGAACTTCTGCTTGCTCATCGCTCCTCCGACCGAGTGTCGCTACGTAGCGGGGGCGGGAATCGAACCCGCGACACAGCGATTATGAGCCGCTTGCTCTGCCTCTGAGCTACCCCGCCCCGGCAGGCAGAGTCTACCGGCGAACGTCACCCCCGCCACGTCTGACCTGCGGTTTCTCCCGACGGCTGCCGTCCCGGTGTCCGGGGCGTCGTCCGTTCGATCGACGGTGGAGCCGGAGAGGGGACTCGAACCCCTGACCCCCTCCTTACCATGGAGGTGCTCTGCCGACTGAGCTACTCCGGCGCGGGCGGTCATGATACCGACCGGCTCGGAGCGTGGGACGATGGGGCGCATGTCCCGCGCGCTCGTCGCCCTGCTCGCCCTGATCGCGACGGTGTGCGGGGGCACCCGCGTCGACCTCGCGACCGAGGATCGCCGGCCGGTCGCCATCCGAACCGACGAGGGGACGATCGACCTCACCGTCCTCGTCGCGGACGACGCCGACGAGCGCCGAACCGGACTCATGGGCCGCGAGACGCTCGAACCGGTCGACGGGATGGCGTTCGTCTACGCGGAGCCCACCGAGGGGAGCTTCTGGATGAAGGACACGCTCATCCCGCTCTCGATCGCCTTCTGGGACGACCGCGGACGCATCGTCGAGATCCTCGACATGGACCCCTGCGAGGCGGAGCCGTGCCCGAGCTACGGCCCCGGCGTGGCGTTCGTCGGCGCGCTGGAGCTGGCGCAGGGAGCGTTCGAGGAGCACGGGATCGAGGTCGGCGACCGGGTCGAGCTGGCCGAGTCACCGTCGTGACCGGCGAGTGCCTGCTCTGCCGCGCGGAGCGCGTCACGCCGTGGCATTTCGAGGACGACGAGTGCTGGGTGACCGACTGCATGGTGTGCCGGACCCCGATGATCGTGCTTCGCGCACACGCGCTGCTCGACGCCCACGACGAAGCCCGTCTGCTCGCCCGTCTCGAGGGCTTCGCCGCCGAACGGTACCCGGACGGCTTCTGGATCGATCCCGAGCGCCGCCGGATCCCGGACCACTGGCATGCCCACGCGAGGCCGGCGGGCGGGTTCTTCGATCCGACCAGCGAGCTCTACGGACGCTTCGGATAGCTCGAGCCGGCGGAAGGGCTCGCGATCAGCCGCCGTCCTTCATCGCGACCCATGCTCGGATCACCGACTGCACAGCGTCTCGCCGTCGCTTGACATCGGCACGGTCGGCGAACCGCATGTACCGAGCCGTCGTCCCTCCGCCCTCGAGGCCCGGGTGCCGGCCCGGGATCGTGGCTCCCTGGTGGAAGAGCACGGACACGTGCTGCTTCGCCTTGGGATCGATGCTCGCGATGTTGCCTTCGTAGGAGAACGTCGGGCACTTCCACTTGATCGACTCGGTGACGCGGCGGTCGGCGGCGAGGATCGCTCGGCGAACCTCCTGCATCGCATCGATCAGCGGATGGTCGGTTCGGGCGGCGAACCAGTCATCGACTGCGGGATCCCGCGGCATCGCGACGTCCTCTCCTGCGATCGGCGGAGGTGGTTCGGTGGAGATCCGTGGGAGGAGGAGGATTCGAACCTCCGTAGGCTACGCCGGCGATTTTACAGACCGCTCCCTTTGGCCACTCGGGCATCCTCCCGTGGTTCCGGCCGAAGGATAGCAAGGGGCGCTCCGATGCCTCCACGCTAGGATGGCCACGTGGCCAAGCAGGACTTCTCGTTCGACATCGTCTCCCAGGTCTCGATGCCCGAGGTCGCCAACGCCGTCGATCAGGCCAGGCGCGAGATCGCCCAGCGGTTCGACTTCAAGGACACCGGCACATCGCTCACCCAGGACGACAAGCTCATCGAGGTCCGCTCCTCGACCGAAGACCGGCTGAAAGCCGCAGTCGAGGTCCTGAAGGAGAAGGCGGTTCGCCGAGAGATCCCGCTGAAGTCCCTGCACTTCGGGCCCATCCAGCCGGCCGCCAAGAGCACCTCGAAGCAGACGGTGAACGTGAACGTCGGCATCGCCGAGGACAAGGCCCGCGAGCTCGTGAAGTTCGTGAAGGGCCTGAAGGTGAAGGTCCAGAGCCAGATCCAGGGCGACCAGGTGCGGATCACGGGCAAGGCGAAGGACGACCTGCAGACGGTCATCAGGGCCGTGAAGGAGCAGGATTTCGGCATCGCGCTCCAGTTCGTGAACTTCCGCCCGTAGTCCACTCCGCGCGACTGGCCGCTCCCGAGCGGCACGGGTAGATTGGCGCCTCCGGCACGTCCCCGGCTCGAAACGAGGAGGACCGAGTGGCCGACGTCGAACGACTGAAGGCGCGCGCGGCGGAGATCTCCGAGCGCGAGGGCCGCACGCTCCTGGATCGCACGCCGGGCTCGGAGAGCCTGCATGCCCGAGCGCTGAAGAGCCTGCCGAACGGCGTCGCCTCGAACTTCCAGGCCGGTGATCCGTACCCGGTCTACCTGCGTCGCGGTCACGGCTCGAAGGTGTGGGACGTCGACGGCAACGAGTACCTCGACTTCCACGGCGGCTTCGGGGTCAACGTCGTCGGGCACGCCCACCCGAAGATCGTCGACGCGATCCGGGCGGTCGCGGACCAGGGCGTGCACTTCGCGGTGACGACCGAGAGCACGGTGGCCCTCGCCGAGGCGATCTGCGAGCGCTTCCAGCTCGAGCAGATGCGGTTCGTGAACTCCGGCACCGAGGCCACGATGGACGCGATCCGCGTCGCCCGGGCGGCGACCGGGCGCGACCGCATCGTGAAGATGGAGGGGTCGTATCACGGGCATCACGACTCGGTCCTGTTCTCCGTCGTGCCGGAGGCCGACGTGCTCGACATGCGGTTCAGCGTCGGGTCCGGCGACCGCGCGTGGTACACGACGGAGCCCACCTCGAAAGGCATCCCGAAGGCCCTGTGGGACACCGTGATCGTCGTCCCGTTCAACGACGCGGCCGCGGTCGAGCAGGCGTTCGCCGACAACCCCGGGGAGATCGCGGCGGTCATCCTCGAACCGGTGATGATGAACGTCGGCATCGTGCCCCCCAAGCCGGGGTACCTGCAGGCGCTTCGGGACGCGTGCGAGGCGAACGGGGCCGCCCTCATCTACGACGAGGTGAAGTGCGGCGGCACGATCGCCTACGGGGGCACGACGGAGCGCTACGGCGTGCGCCCGCATCTGGCCGCGTACGCGAAGGCCGTCGGCGGGGGCGTCACGATCGGCGCGTTCGGCGGCGAGAACCGGTTCATGGAGTGGGTCACGAAGGGCGCGGCGCAGCAGGGAACGTTCAACGGGAACCCGCTCTCCTCGGCCGCCGGTCTCGCGGCGCTCACCGAGGTGCTGACGAAGGACGCGTACGACCAACTGGGCAAGCTCGGCTCGATGCTCGCCGAGGGCTGCCAGCGCGCGATCGACGAGCACGACCTGCCGGCCCACACGGTCGACCTCGGCGCCAAGGGATGCGTCTCCTACCGGAAGGAGCCGCTCACGAACTACCGGGACTTCCTCGAGACGATCCCCGAGCTCTTCTACGCGTCGTTCACCTGGATGATCAATCGCGGCGTCTACATGACCCCCGGCGACGAGGAGCAGTGGACGATCTCGGTGCAGCACGGCGAGGCGGACATCGAGCGGTACGTCGACGCCTACGCGGGGTTCTGCGCCGAGCTCGTGAGCTGACGATCCGACACTCCCAGGTGGGAGCCCGCATGGGGTCGATGCACGAGTACACGGAGGAGACCGAGGCCCTCGCGGCCTCGATCCTCGCGTTCGCGCGCGCACGGATCGCCAACGATCAGCCGCTGGACCACGCGATCACGAGCACGGACCTCGACGAGCGCGCGGGACGGACGGTCACGCCGGAGGGAATCGGGGGCCCCGAGGCCCTTCGGCTGTGGGCCGACGTGCTCGCCCCCGCCACACTCTCGCCCGACCACCCGAGCTTCCTCGCGTTCGTTCCCGGCGCGCCAACGAAGGCCAGCGTCCTGTTCGACCTGGCGGTGAGCGCCTCGGCCACGTACGCGGGGAGCTGGCTCGAGGGAGCGGGCGCCGTGTGGGCCGAGAACGAGGTGCTGCGCTGGCTCGCCTCCCTCGCCGGCCTCCCGGATCGTGCCGGCGGGGTCTTCGTCTCGGGAGGGACCGCGGGGAACCTGTCGGCGCTCGTGACGGCGCGCCACGCGGCGGCCGCGGCTCGCGGCGGCTCGAGGCCTGATCGGTGGCTCGTGGCGTGCGCGGACACCGCGCACTCCAGCGTGGTCTCGGCAGCCCGCGTGATGGACGTCGACGTCGTGTCCGTCGCCCACGACGAGCGCGGGCGGCTCACCGAAGCCGCGCTCGCGGCCGCGCTGGCGGGCCTGGACCACCCGGACGATGTGTTCGCCGTCGTGGCGAGCGCCGGCTCGACGAACGCCGGAGCGATCGACGACCTGGAGGGCGTGGCCCGCATCTGCCGCGAACGGGGAGTGTGGCTCCACGTCGACGGCGCCTACGGCGGCGCCGGCCTCGTCGCGCCGAGCGTGCGCGAGCGGTTTCACGGGATCGAGCACGCGGACTCGTTCATCGTCGACCCCCACAAGTGGCTGTTCGCGCCGTATGACTCGTGCGCGTTGCTCTATCGGGACCCCGATCTCGCCCGGGCGGCGCACCGGCAGGACGCCTCGTACCTCGACACCCTGAACGCCCGCGAGGAGTGGAACCCGAGCGACTACGCCCACCACCTGTCCCGGCGCGCCCGTGGCCTCCCGCTGTGGTTCTCCCTGGCGGCGAGCGGTACCGACGCCTACCGGGACGCGGTCGAGCGGGTGCTCGAGCTCACGCGAGAGGCCGCGGAGCTGATCCGCGGGCGACCCGAGCTCGAGCTGCTCATGGAGCCCGAGCTCTCGGTTCTCCTGTTCCGCCGGCGCGGCTGGCGTCCCGACGACTACGAGGCGTGGTGGCGGCGAGCCCTGGCCGACCAGGTCGGGTTCGTCCAGCCGACGTCGTGGGAGGGCGAGCGGGTCGCGCGGCTGTGCTTCGTGAACCCGCGAACGACGATCGGGCACGTCCGCGCGATCCTCGACACGACGGCGTGAGCGTCCGAGCCGTCCTCCTCGACCTGTACGACACGCTCGCGTGGACCGAGTGGCCCACGCTTCGGCGGATGCTCGAGGAGCGTTCGGGGCTCTCGCGCGAACAGCTCCTGGCGGCGTTCGACCGGACCCGCCACGCCCGAAGCATCGGGACCTACGGCAGCGTCGAGGCCGACCTTCGGGCCGTGCTCGAGGCCGCCGGCCATCGGGACGAGGGACGGGCGGGTGCGCTCGCCGGTCTCGTGTCGGGGTTCCTCGAAGACGGCGTGCATCTGTGGGACGACTCGATCCCGCTCCTTCGCCACCTGCGGGAGCGGGAGATCTCGACCGCGGTCGTCAGCAACTGCGACCACGGGACGCGGCCGGTGGTCGAGCGACTGGGGCTGCCCGAGGAGGTCGACGCGGTCGTGCTGTCGTTCGAGGCGGGGGTCGCCAAGCCCGATCCCGGCATCTATCTGGCGGCGCTCGAGGCGCTCGGAAGCGAGCCAGGGGATGCCGCGTTCGTCGACGACCAGATCGCGTACTGCGACGGAGCGGCGGCCCTCGGGATCCGAACGTTTCAGATCCGCCGTCCGCAAGCCGCGCCGATCGAGGGCGCCGGCGCAGCCGGCACGCACACGGTGATCTCGGACCTGCGCGGCCTGCCGGACCTGCTCTGAGCGGACCACCTCGGCGCGGTCGTGGGCGCTAGTGCAGCTTCGCCTTGACCTCCTGGAGCCTGGCCACGCGCTCGGCCGTCGGCGGGTGCGTCGAGAACAGCCCCGCGAAGCTCCGCCTCGACCCGCCGCCCCGCAGCGGATTCACGATGAACAGGTGCGCCTCCGAGGGGTTGAGCGTGGCCGGGGCCGGGACCCGCTTCGAGGCGTCCTCGAGCTTGAGGAGAGCGCTCGCGAGCGCGTCCGGGTCGCGTGACAGGATCGCGCCCGATTCGTCCGCCTGGTACTCGCGCGAACGCGACACCGCCATCTGGATGACGGCGGCCGCGAGCGGAGCGAAGATCCATGCCACGAGGAGCACGAGCGGGTTGGCGTTGTCGTCGTCGCCTCCGAACCAGAACGCCATCTGCGCCAGATACGAGATCGCCGTACCGATGGCCGCGGCGATCGAGCTCACGAGGATGTCGCGGTTCGCGACGTGGGACAGCTCGTGCGCCAGGACCCCCCGGAGCTCGCGCTCGTCCAGGATCTGGAGGATCCCCTTCGTCACCGCGACCTTCGCGTTGCGCGGGTTCCGTCCGGTCGCGAACGCGTTCGGCTGGGTCATGTCGGACACGTAGATCTCGGGCATCGGCATGCGGTTGGCCTCGGAGAGCTCGCGGACGATCCGGTACAGCTCCGGGTACTGCGCCTCCGTCACCGGCTTGGATCGGGTCGCCTTGACGGCGATGCTGCCCGAGAACCAGTACATCGCGACGTTGAAGACGAGTGCGATTCCGAGGGCGATCGTCGCGCCCGCCCGGCCCCCGATGAGGGCCCCGATGAGCACGAACAGCCCGCCCATCGCGGCGATGAGGATCCAGGTCTTCATGCGGTTGATGCCGATCACGGCCGATCCCTCCTTGCTTCCAGGGGATTCGACGACCCCCCGGAGCGGGTTCTACCTCCCCACCAGGGTAGACAACGGCGGGAAATGCGCCAGGAGCTCGGGCCACAGGCCGACGACGACCACCACGACCGTGGCCACGACCGTCACGGCCGTCACGAGCGCCGGTGGGGTGAGCGGCCGGGCGTGGTCCGGCTCCTCGAACAGCATTTGTCGAGGCACGGCCAGGTAGTAGTAGAGGCTGACGACGGAGTTCACGAGCATGATGATCGCCAGCGCGACGCCGATCCCCCCTCGCTGGATCGCCACCTGGAACACGAGGAACTTCGCCCAGAACCCCGCGGTGGGCGGG
>DATBLA010000149.1:0-4232 GCA_036555645.1 Actinomycetota bacterium | reverse complement strand
CCCGAATCTCAAGGTGCTCGCCGTGCCTGCCGATGCCCGGCGAGCCGGCACCGTGCCGGCCACCAGGGGGCGGCAGTGGGGTTCCGAGGGCTCACCGTGCGCGGGCGCGAGGCCGCGCCGGAGGAGGCGACCGCCCGGTTCGCGGAGGGCGCCTCCCCGGATGCGTCGCCCTCAACGCCAGCCGCCGATCGCGGCGAGCGATCCCTCGGCCCCTTCGTCCTCGTCGGCGTCGCCGTCGCGTTCACCGCGTGGGTCATGCGGGCGGAGATGCTCACCGCGCTCAACCCGAACGACAGCGCCGTCCACCTGTCGATGGCGAAGTGGGCGGCCGAGCGAGTCCGGGACGGTCACCTGCCCCTCGACGGCTGGTACCCGAACCTCGGGCTCGGCTCGTCCCTGTTCCACCACTACCAGAGCCTTCCCCACATCCTGACCGGCACCCTCGGCCTGGCGATCGGCGTGGACCGCGCGTTCACCGGGATGCTCTGGCTCCTGCTCGTCACCGGGCCGATCGCCGTGTACGTGGGCGCGCGCTTCTTCGGCTGGGACCGGTGGGTGGCCGCAGGCGCCGCCCTCGTCTCGCCGCTCCTCGCGAGCACGCCCGTGTACCTGCACGAGCGCGCGGGCTACGGGCACGAGTTCGGCAGCTACTCGTGGGACGGCCTCGGCCTGTGGTCCCAGCTGTGGGCGATGTGGCTCCTGCCGATCGCGCTCGGCCTGTCCTGGCGCGCCGTGAGCCGGCAGGACCCGCCCCGGTACGCGGTCGCCGCGATCGTCCTGGGGCTGACGGCCGCGCTGCACTTCCTCACCGGCTACCTCGCGCTGCTCGCGCTCGGCGTGTGGGTGCTCGTCCGGCCGAGCGAGTTCCGCGCGCGCCTTGGACGCGCGGCGCTCGTCGGGTTCGGCGCGGTGCTCGCGATCTCGTGGGTCGTCGTCCCGCTGCTCCTGGACGGCCGGTGGACGAGCCAGAGCGAGTTCCGGCAGGGAACGTCGCTGTTCGACTCGTTCGGCGCGACGAAGGTGCTGTCCTGGCTGTTCACGGGCCGGCTGTTCGACGCGCACCGCGCGCCGGTGATCACGCTCCTCGTCCTCGTCGGCGCCGGCGTGTGCGTCTCCCGCTGGCGGCGCGACGAGCGCGCTCGCGCCCTCCTGGGCCTCATGGGGCTCAGCCTGCTGCTGTTCTTCGGCCGCCCCACGCTCGGACCGCTCCTGAACGTGCTGCCGGGCAACGACGACCTGCTCCTGCACCGCTACGTCCTCGGCGTGCACTTGGCCGGGATCCTCCTGGCCGGCGTCGGCGGCGCCTGGCTCGTCCGGGCCGTCGTCTCCTGGCTCCGATCGCGAACCGGCGACGTCGCCCCCGCCGTTCGGACCGCGGCCGTCGTGCTGATCGGCGCGTGCCTGCTCGCGCCGGTGGTCGGCGAGCGCTGGGCGTTCGGCCGCGCCGCCGGCGCCTCGATCCGGGCTCAGCGCGCGGTCGACGCCTCGGAAGGCGCCGCGCTCGCGTCGCTCGTGCGCGAGGCCCAGGCCCGGGGGCCGGGGCGGATCTACGGCGGCTCGGCGGTCAACTGGGGATTGCGAGAGCGGATCGGGCGCGTCCCGGTCTACGCCGCGCTCCTGGGTCTGGACGCCGACGGCGTCGGGTTCGTCCTTCGAACGACGTCGCTGTCGTCGGACTTCGAAGGGGTGTTCGACGACTCGAGGCCCGAGCAGTACGAGCTGCTCGGGATCCGCTACATCGTCCTTCGGGCCGGGACCCTGCCCCGCGTGCCGGCGACGTACGTCGACCGCGCCGGCGACCTCACGCTCTGGGAGGTCGACACCGGCGGATACCTCGACGTCGTCGACACCGTGTCGCCGCCGATCGAGGCCGACCGGACGAACCTGCTCGAACGGGCGGCGCCGTTCATCCGCTCGGACCTGCTGCGCGCCGGGCGCTACCCGACGGTCGCCTTCGCCGGTGACGCCCCGGCGGCGCCCACCCTAGCCGAAGGCCGGCTCCCGTCGGGCGCGGCCGGGATCGTCGAGCACGAGCGAGCCGACCCCGCCGACGGCGCGTTCGAAGCCGACGTCGTGGCCGAACGCCCGGCGGTCGTCGTGTTGCGCGCGTCGTTCGATCCCCGCTGGCGGGTGACGGTCGACGGCGAGCCCGTGACGCCGCAGATGATCGCGCCGAGCCTCGTCGGCGCCCCCGTGCCGAGCGGCCGCCACACCGTCGCGTTCCGATATGCCCCGTTCCCGCGCTACGACGCGCTCCTTCTGGTGGGGCTGCTCACGATCCTCGCGCTCGCGATCGGGCCCCGGCTGATCGCACGGGGCCGCGATCGCTCGCGTTCGAAGGAGCCGGCGTGACCGCCGCCGCGTTCGATCGCCACGACGTCGAGATCCATCCGACCGCGATCGTCGAGGACGGGGCGGAGATCGGTGCCGAGACGCGCATCTGGCACTTCGCGCACGTGCGAGGCGGCGCTCGGATCGGCGAGCGCTGCATGCTGGGGAACTCGGTCTTCGTCGATGCCGGCGTCGCCATCGGCTCCGGCTGTCGCATCCAGAACTTCGTGTCCGTCTACGCCGGCGTCACGCTGGAGGACGACGTGTTCGTCGGACCCGCGGTCGCGTTCACGAACGACCGCCACCCGAGGGCCACCGGCGGGACGTGGGACCCGCTGCCCACCCGGGTTCGCCGTGGCGCCTCGATCGGGGCGAACGCCACGATCCTGTGCGGGCTCACGATCGGCGAGTGGGCGATGGTCGCCGCCGGCGCCGTCGTCACGCGCGACGTCGAGCCGCACCGGCTCGTCGCCGGCGCCCCCGCTTCAGCCGTGGGCTGGGTCTGCCGATGCGGCAGAGGGGTCCCAGGTGGCCCCGGATCGGCGTGCCCGGCGTGCGGCGAGGTGCTTTCGGTGTGAGCGACGTGGTGGAGATCGGCGGCCCGCTCATCGGCCACGAGGAGCGCACGGCCGTCGACCGTGTCCTGCGAAGTGGCCGTCTGGCCCAGGGACCCGAGGTCGAGGCCTTCGAGCGCGATCTCGCCGAGCGGCTGGCGCGAACGCGCCACGCCGTCGCGGTGGCATCGGGCACCGCCGCGCTCGACCTCACGCTCGCCGCGCTCGGCGTCGGCGAGGGCGACGAGGTCGTCACGTCGCCGTTCACGTTCCCCGCCACGGTGAACGCGATCCTTCGAAGCGGCGCGACGGTGCGGTTCGCCGACATCGGGGACGACCTCGTGCTGTCGCCCGAGGCCGTCGCGGACACGCTGACCGATCGAACCGCGGCCATCGTCGCCGTGCACCTGTTCGGGCTGCCGTGCGACGTCGACGCGATGTCGTCGTTCGGCCCCCCCGTCTTGGAGGACGCCGCACAGGCGCACCTCGCGACGCTCGACGGGCGACCGGCGGGTGGCCTCGGCGTGGCGGGCTGCTTCTCGTTCTACGCCTCGAAGAACATGACGACCGGCGAAGGCGGCGCCGTCACGAGCGACGACGCCGGGCTCGCGGAGCGCATCTCGATCCTTCGGAACCAGGGGATGCGCGAGCGGTACGCCTTCGAGGCGATCGGCTGGAACCTCCGCATGTCCGAGATGGCGGCCGCGATCGGCCGCGTGCAGCTCCGGCACCTCCCGGCCTGGACCGCGGCTCGCCGCCGCGTGGCCGAGATGCTGACCGAGGCGCTCTTTGGGATCGATGGTTTCGAGCTCCCGACCGTGCCCGCGGGACGGGAGCACGCGTGGCACCGGTACACCGTCCGGCTCGATCCCGGGATCGACCGCGACGCCGTCCACGAGAAGCTGCACGCCGACGGCATCCAGGCGGCGATCCACTACCGCCAGATCGTCCCGGACATGGACCCCTACGTCGGGCATCCGCGGATCGGTCACGTCCCGGTGCTCGAGGTCGCTCGGGCGGCCGCGCGCTCGGTGCTGTCCGTCCCGGTCCATCCGAACGTGACCGACGGGGACGTGGAGCGGATGGCGTTCGCCATGCGCTCGGCCGTCGCCGCCGCCCGGGGGGAGCGCTCGTGACGGTCTCGGTCGCGGTGATCGGCGCCGGCTTCATGGGCGCGAACCATGCCCGTGTGCTCTCGGCGCTGCCGGGGGCCCGGCTGGCCGCGCTCGTCGACCGGGACGCCGATCGGGCGCGCGCGCTCGCGGACGAGTTCGGGTGCGCCTTCGCGGCCTCGCCGGAGGAGCTGGACGGCGACGTCGAGGCGGCCGTCGTCGCGACGCCGACCGA
>DATBLA010000148.1:0-2889 GCA_036555645.1 Actinomycetota bacterium | reverse complement strand
ACCATCGGTCAACGGAGACGTCCCATCGTCCCACGGGCCCTTCCAGGAGCAGTCTGGTCAGCACGAGGCCGATCGCGACGAGGACGACCGTCATGACGAGGTAGCCGACGCTGGCGACCGCGGCACCGGCGACGAGAGGGCGATGCGTCCGCGACCGGCGAGCGAGACGATGCGGCAGGCTGCCGGGCTGGGCCTCGAACAGGCGGTTCCCCTCCATCCCGAAGGTGTTTCCCACCCAACGGGCTCGGGGAAACCTCAGCTTGTCCGAACGTTTCGAGGAGGTCGCTCCGTGCTCCCGCTCGGGATCTTGGTGGCGTTGCCGATCGTCGCCGGTGTGGCCGGGTTCCTCCTGGTGCGGCACTGGCCCCAGGCCGACCCCGCCCTCAGCGCGACGACGTCGATCGGACGACAGGTGAGGAGCCGGCGCGGCGCCAGGCGATTCGTGAGCTCGCGGTTGGATCCCGCGACGGCGACCGGCCTGGCGCTCACGGTCGCCCTGGCCGGCGTCGTCCTCGCGGGCACCGTGGTCGGGCTGTTCGTCTGGATGATCCGCCGGGAGTCCGGGTTCGTGAACGTCGACCTGGCGGTCGAGCGATGGGCAGAGACGCATGCCACCGCGCTCTCCGACGACGTGCTCGAGGCCGTTACGCACCTCGGCGACACCGAGACGATCGTCGCGGTCGGCATCGCGATTGCCGCCTACGGGATCTGGCGGTGGCGGAAGTGGTCGGTCCTCGCCCTCGTCCTGTCGGTCCTCGTCGGTCAGATGCTGATCTCGAACACGGTCAAGATCATCATCGACCGGGCCCGGCCGGAGCTCCGACCTCGAGCGGACTTCACCGGGACGTCGTTCCCGAGCGGTCACACGACCGCAGCCGCGGCGACCTATCTCGCCGTGGCCCTGGTCCTGGCGATCGGCTCGTCACCGAGGGCACGCGCCGCCCTGGTCGGCGCCGCGGTCGCGATCGGCGTTGCCGTCGGCTGCACGCGAGTGCTGCTCGGGGTGCATTGGTTCTCCGACGCGCTCGCGGGCCTCGCCATCGGATGGGCGTGGTTCGGGCTCTGCGCGGTTGCGGTCGGGGGTCGGCTCCTCAGCTTCGGGGCTCCCGCGAAAGTGGCGCTCTCGCCGCCGGCGCACGCTCCCCCGGTCCGGGATCGCGTCCGGGGCGGGTGACGCGGTCAGCCTCCGCATCCTCCTGCGTCGATCTGATCACATGAGCTCGCGGCTCGACGCCTGATCTCTCAACGCCTGGGCGGCCGCGGTGTCGCGGCGGCTGAACGCGAGCTCGGTCCGCGTCATCGCGCTCGAGGCGATGGCGTTGCCCCACGCGAACCACAGGAACCGGTGCGCCGGCGCGTGGTGCGCGCGGGTGAGCGATCCGTGGTCGAGCGCGATCGCGTACCGATGCCCGGCCGACCGCTCCGTCACCGCGGTGATGTCGTCGAGGGCAAGCGCCGATTCGAAACGCAGATCGGCATGCGGGACCCATCGGAGACGGGTGTTCGTGACCATGACGAACGTCCACCCACCGCCTCGCTCGAGGCTTCCGTGCTCGGTGACGTCCTCACACCGTCCGACCGCCAGGACCTCCTCGCCCGGATCGAGGTGCGCGCGAACCGCCTCGTCGCACGCCGCCAACCGCTCGCGGAGGAAGCTCACGGCGCCGGCGTCACCGGTCGATGTGTGCGCCGCCCTTGCCGGACTTCCAGATGCTCGCCTCCTGGTTCCGGCGAAGCTCCAACTCGGCGATGGCCTTCTCGAGCTCGCGGCCGCGCCGGACCTCCTTCCTCGCGCGCCGGCGGCTCCGGAAGTGCTCGAGGAACCTCACGCCGAACCGACCGTGGGGTCGAGGCAATCGCGCGGGCGGATGCGCATCCACGCAGTATGACGCACCGCCCGCATGCGGCGAGGTCCCGCCGCGGGTGAGGCCGGACTAAGGTTCGACCATGCCGTCGTGTCCCGCCTGCGGCGCCAGCAACCCCGAAGGCTCGAGGTTCTGCAACGCGTGCGGGGCCCGCCTGGAGGCGCCGGTCGTCGAGCGCGAGGGCGAGCGCCGCGTCGTCACGATGCTGTTCTGCGACGTGCGCGGCTCGACCGCGATGGCCGAGACGCTCGACGCCGAGGACTGGACCGACGTGATGAACGCGGCCTACGAGCACCTCATCGAGCCCGTCGTCCGCCACGAGGGCACGGTCGCGCGGCTCATGGGCGACGCGATTCTCGCGTTCTTCGGCGCCCCGACGGCGCACGAGGACGACCCGCAGCGAGCGGTCATGGCGGGGCTCGAGATCGTCTCGGCGATCGCGCCGTTCCGCGAGCGGCTCGCGCGCGAGCGGGGCCTCGACCTCGACGTCCGCGTCGGCATCAACACCGGATCGGTCGTCGTCGGGCAGGTCGGATCCGAGCTCCGGCAGGAGTACACCGCGATGGGCGATGCCGTGAACGTGGCGGCACGGATGGAGCAGACCGCCGAGCCGGGCACGGTCCAGATCGCCGAGGACACCTACCGGCTCGTCGCCGATCTGTTCGACGTCGAGCCCCTCGGTCCGATCGAGGTCAAGGGCAAGCGCGAGCCGGTCGTCGCGTACCGCGTGCGGGGCCGTCTCTCGGCCCCGTGGCGCGTGCGCGCCGCGCGATCGCTCGACGCGCCGCTCGTCGGCCGCGAGGCCGAGCTGTCGGTCCTGCGATCGGCGATCGAGCGGGTCCGCGAAGGCATCGGCTCGGTCGTCCTGCTCGTCGGTGAGCCGGGGCTCGGCAAGAGCCGGCTCGTCGAGGAGGCGCACGTCCTGTGGGCCGAGCGTGAACCGGGGCACGCGCGCCAGTGGG
This sequence comes from Actinomycetota bacterium, assembly GCA_036555645.1. Taxonomy (GTDB): domain Bacteria; phylum Actinomycetota; class UBA4738; order UBA4738; family HRBIN12; genus DASSJM01. Next base: position 62 of record DATBLA010000148.1, on the reverse strand, counting down.
ACTACTGGTACTGCGTCCCCCACGACGCGATGCAGCCGTACGCCCAGTACCGGCGGCTGATC
>DATBLA010000147.1:0-5028 GCA_036555645.1 Actinomycetota bacterium | reverse complement strand
GAGTACGAGAGCCGGTTCGGGTTCGGGCACTCGTCCGTGTCGCACCTGTCGACGTTCGCCGAGCGCGCGGGGGTCGACCGGCTGCTCACGTTCCACCACGACCCGATGCACACCGACGCCGAGCTCGACGCGATCCGCGATCACCTGCTCGAGCGCTGGGGTGTCGAGCCAGAGCGGTGCGGGATCGCGACCGAGGGCGCGCTCGTCGAGGTCGGCGCGTCGGCGTGACACACCGGATCCTGCTCGACGTCTCGAGCCTCATGTACCGGGCGTTCTTCGCGATGGGCGACATGATCCGCTCGCCCTCCGGCGCGCCGGTCGGAGCGCTCCACGGATACCTGGACTGGGTGGGACGGCTCGTCGTGTCCCGTCATCCCGAGGAGATCGTCCACGTCTACGACCACGAGTGGCGCCCGGTCGCGCGAACCGACCTGTATCCCGGTTACAAGTCGAACCGACCGCCGGATCCCGAAGGTCTGCCGCCGCAGTTCCCCATGCTCCGGCAGGTCCTCGACCTGTCCGGGATGACGCAGGCGATGACGCGCGGCTGGGAGGCCGAGGACGCGATCGGCGCCATCTGCGCCACGGCAGAGGAGACCGACCGGATCGAGATCGTGAGCGGCGACCGCGACCTCATCCAGCTCGTCCGCGACCCGGTGATCACCCTGCTGTTCACCGTGAAGGGGGTCTCGGAGCTGCTCGTGCTCGACGAGGCCGGCGTGCTCGACAAGTACGGGGTCCCGGCGTCGCGGTACGCCGAGTTCGCCATCCTTCGCGGCGATGCGAGCGACGCGCTGCCGGGAGTCCGGGGCGTCGGGGAGAAGACGGCCCGCGCGCTCGTCCAGGCGTACGACTCGCTCGGAGACATCCTGGAGGACGCCCGGTCGGACGAACCTCGGCCCGGCCCCCTCAAGGGCAAGCCGGCGCTTCGGGCGCGGCTGCGCGAGAGCGCGGACTACGTCGCGACGATGCAGGAGCTCGTCCCGGTCAACGCGACCGCGCCGATCGATCGGTGGATCGGCGAGCGGGACGATGCGGGACTCGCGGAGCTCGCGGAGGAGCTCGGTGTCAAGGGGCCGGTGCAACGACTGCGGGCCGCGCTGGAGTCGAACCAACCCTCGTGATCGGGTGGGTCAGTTGTTCTCCATGTACTTCTTCAACCCGAGGAAGGGCAGGATGAACGCCGCGAGCAAAGAGGCGACCCACACGATGACCGCCGCCAGGATCCACGTCGTGATGCCCGTGATCGACAGGTCGTCCGAGATGAGATCCGTGATGATCAGCGACGCGAGCGTCGCGATGAGGGCCACGCCACCCAGCGCCGCCGATCCGGCGTTGCCACGCCGCATGGTGCTCGCGAGGAACGGGGTCATGAGCGCGAGGACCACGGTGAAGATGACGACCGCGATGATGAACCCGGTCGCGTTCATCTGGAAATCGTCGAGGATGGCCGAGGCCACGAGCAGGCCAACCGCGTTGGCGAGCAGCATGACGAGCGTGCGGACCAGGAAGCGGACCATGAACCCCAAGCATAGGCACGGGATGCGTTGCGGAGCAAACCGACCGTGACGACGGGGCTTCGGATCGGCGTCCAGCTGCCCGAGGTGGAGCGGCGTGTCCGGTGGCCGGAGGTCCTGTCGATGGCCCGGGCTGCCGACGAGGTCGGGTTCGACTCGGTCTGGCTCGGCGATCACCTGCTCTACCGGGACGACCGCCGCGAGGTGGGGCCGTGGGACGTCTGGACGCAGATGGCCGCGCTCGCCGCCTCGACCACGCGGGTGCGGATCGGGCCGCTCGTCGCCTGTGCCGCGTTCCACCCGCCGGGGCTCCTGGCCCGGATGGCCGCCTCGATCGACGAGGTGAGCGGCGGGCGGTTCACGCTCGGGATCGGCGCCGGGTGGAACGAGACCGAGTTCCGGGCGTTCGGCGTGCCGTTCGACCACCGCGCCGCCAGGTTCGAGGAGGCGTTCGGCATCATCCGCCGTCTCCTCGACGGCGAGCATGTCAGCGTTCGCGGCCGGTTCCACACGGTCGAGGACGCCGTCCTGCTCCCGGTGCCCGAGCGGCGACCGCCGCTCATGATCGGCTCGACCGGGGCGCGCGTGCTGCGCGCGACGCTGCCCCACGTCGACGCCTGGAACACGTGGTTCGACGCGTTCGGGAACCGGCCGGAGCGCTTCGCCGAGCTGAGCTCGTGGATCGACGGGCTCGTCGAGGACGCCGGGCGCGCTCCGGGCGAGGTCCTGCGGAGCGCGTGCGCGCTCGTCGTCCTCGATCGCGCCTCGACCGAACGCGCCGTTCCCGACGGCGTCGTCCCGCTCGAGGGCGGCCCGGACGACATCGCGGGCGGGCTGCGGGCGCTCGCGGCCGCGGGAGCCGGCGAGATCATCCTCGTCGTCGCCCCGATCACCGAGCGCTCGATCCGCGACCTCGGCGAGGCGATCGAGATCGCGCGCCGGGAGCCGGACGGGGCCCGGCGAACGTAGAGACAACGGGATGCAACGTCGTCGGATCGTCGTGCTCGCGGTTGGCGCGTGCCTCGTCGCCTCGTGCTCCTCGAGCCCGGATGCCGGCGCCCCGACCTCGCCAACGGGCGCGACGGCCGGGTCCACCGGCGTCGAGACGCCCACGGGAACCGGAGCGTCCGAGCCCGTCACCGCCGAGGGGATGGTCGAGCACCTCGAGGCGCTCGAGGCGATCGCCGAACGCAACGACGGCACACGGGTCGCCGGATCCCCCGGCTACGACGCGTCGGTCGCGTACGTGAGCGGCGTCCTTCGCGACGCCGGCTACGAGGTCGAGACGATGTCCACGGCCGTGCCCTTCTACGAGATCGAGGGGCCGACCGTGCTCGAGCGCATCTCGCCCGATCCCGAGTCGTGGACCGACGGCGTGAACTTCCGCTCGATGCTGTTCTCGCCGAGCGGCGACGTCCAGGCGCGCGTGACGCCCGCCGGCACCGGGTGCGAGTTCTCCGAGTTCGCCGGGTTCCCCGCCGGGGACATCGCGCTCGTCGTTCCCGGGCCGTGCTTCCGGCGCCAGCAGGCGACGAACGCGCAGGACGCCGGCGCGGCGGCGATGATCGGCGTGACGCTGGTCGCCGACGGACGCCCGCTCCGCCCGACGCTCGTCTACCCCGAGGACCTCGAGATCCCCCTCGTCGCGGTGACGGCCGACCTCGCCGACGAGCTCGAGGGTGGGCCCACGGTTCGGATCCGCGTCGAGGCCTCCTCGTCGTATCGGCCGGCCGAGAGCGTCATCGCCGAGCTGCCGGCGGCCTCGGACGACGACGTCGTGATGCTCGGCGCGCACCTGGACTCGGTGGTCGACGGTCCGGGGATCAACGACAACGGATCGGGCTCGGCGCTCCTGCTCGAGACCGCGCGCTGGCTCGCCGGGCTCGACCCCGCACCGCCGGTCCGGTTCGCGTTCTGGGCCGGGGAGGAGGAGGGCCTGTACGGGTCGTGGGACTACGCGCACGACCTCGCGCCCGAGGAGCGGGAGGCGATCGACGTCTACCTCAACCTCGACATGGTCGGGTCGTCGAACCACGTCTCGTTCGTCTACGAGGCCCCACCGAACGCGCCGCGCATCGAGCAGTGGGTGGCCGAGCTGTTCACCGAGGCGCTCGCCGACGCCGGACACGAGAGCGAGCCGCTCGACCTGCACGGCGCGTCCGACCACGCGGCGTTCCAGGACGTCGGCATCGAGACCGGCGGGCTGTACTCGGGATCCCAGGAGCAGATGACGCGCGCGCAATCGCGGGACTACGACGGCGACGCGGGCGAACCCCTCGACCCCTGCTACCACCAGCCCTGCGACACGGTGGACAACGTGGACCCCGAGGCCCTCGAGATCCACGCCGCCGCCCTCGTCGAGGTCCTCACGGCGCTCCTGCTCGCCTAACGGGGCGAGCTCGCGCTCGCGAGGAGCTCCTCAGCCTCCGGGGCGTACTGGTGCGCACCGCACTCGACGAGCAGATCGCGGGCGCGCTCGAACGTCGATCGCGGGTCGTCGCCGACCCGCTGCTGCGCGCGACCGAGATCCAGGAGCGTCCGCGCGAGCTCCACGCGCATGCCGATCGCCTCGAACCGCCCCGCGGCGTCGCGCAGGGTCGACACGGCTGCGCGCGTGTCGTCCTCGACCAGCCCGCGGATCAGGGTTCCATACGCCGCCGACGCCGGCGACACCTCGCCGGTGAAGTCCAGGATCGCCTCCCGCGCCGCTGCCGTTCCCCGCGTGCGGAGCAGGAGCCGCGCGAGGTCGGCGCTCGCGACGGCGGGCATCGTTCCACCGGAGGCGCTGAGGAGCCCCCGCCCGTGCCGGTAGTGATCGGCCGCCTCCTCGTCCCGTCCCCGCGCCTGCGCGATCCAGCCGGAGAGGACGTCGACGAGCACGTCGCTCTGGGGCTCGGGGTTGTCGCGGAGCCGGCTCGACCCGAGGTCGTTCATCTCCTCGGCCTCGTCGAGCGCCCCTTGCTGGAACCGGATCGACCCGAGCCCCTGCGCGCGCATGCCGATCAACGGCTCGTCGACCACCGCGGTCGCCCACTCGAGCGCCTCGCGGGCGGCGACCTCGGCCTCCGCCAGCCGGCCCCTCTCGGCCTGGACGTCGGCGAGCGTCCCGAGCTGCCATCCGAGGTTGTGCTTCGCGTTCGCGCGCCGAGCGAACTCGATCCCCTCCCGGATGACGTCCTCGGCCCCCGCGAGATCGGAGGCGTAGTCGAGCAGGCAGGAGGCCACGTTGTTGTACATGCGATGGACGAGGACGAACTCGCCCACCTGCTTCGCCATCTCGAAGCTCTCGCGAAGCAGGGACATTCCCTCCGCGAGCCGAGCGCGGTTCAGCAGGACGAGCGAGAGCGTGTGCATCGACTGCGCCTGTGATGCGGGGGCATTCGACCGCGCGGCGACCTCGATGCTGCGCCGCAACAGCGGCTCGGCCTCGTCGAGCTTGCCCCGCCGCCAGTAGAACCATCCCAGGACGTGGAGCGCGTCCGCGAGGTCGTCGCTGTCGCCGAACGCCTCG
>DATBLA010000146.1:0-1616 GCA_036555645.1 Actinomycetota bacterium | reverse complement strand
CCACGTCCGGCGCGAACCGACCTAACGGCCGTAGGTCGATGCGCCCTGCCTGCCCCGGAAGGGCTCCCTAGCGTGAGAGGTGAGGAGCACGAAGGGAGACGGCCATGGACGAGCTCTCATACAAGGTCCGGATCGCGGCGCTCTGGCTCTTGGCGATCGTCGCCTTCTTCGGCTACCGAACGCTTGCTCTCGGCGAGCAAGCGAGGGAAGTGTCGCTGCTCGGGGATCAGGACTTCGCGTCCTATCTGCTGGTCATGATGGCGTTCGCGTTCCTGTCCCTGATCGTGCCGAGCCGGCTGAACCGGTTGATGAACATGATCGCCGGAGGCATCTTCGTGGTGCTTCAGTCGATCATGCTCGCCGACGGAGCGTTCGGCTATCCGTCTGGGATCTTCAACGTGATGACCGGGGTGACCGTGGTGGCCACCGCCTCGATCGTCTGGTTGGCGTTCAGATGGCCGGGCCTCGAGCATGGGCTCCGGAGCGACGCATCCGAGGTCGGGATCGAGGAACCGGCATCCACGCCCCGAGCCGCGTAGCGAGCGGAACCGTGGGTGGTCAGGCGAGCCCGTGCTCGAACACGAAGGCGGTCGCCGCGGCCCGCGAGCTCACGCCGATCTTGGCGTAGATGTTCTGCAGGTGCCGCCCCACCGTGTGTTCGCTCAGCACCAGCTCGACGGCGATGTCGCGGTTCGTCTTCCCCGACGCGACGAGACGCAGGACCTCCCCCTCCCTCGCCGTCAGTCCGGCGGGGAGCGCGCCGTCGGGCCGAAGGAGCGCGTCGACCGCCGCCACATCGAGCCGGGCCCCCAGGCGCTCGAACGCCGCCCCCGCCGCGCGGAGCTCGGCTTCGCCGCCTTCCTCGTCGCCCGAGGCTCGCATCGCGGTGCCGAGCAGATGTCGTGACCGGGCGTGCTCGTACGGGAAGTGGAGGTCGGCCCACGCGCCGCGGGCGCGCCGGAGCGGGGAGAGGGCCGCCTCCGGATCCCCCTCCGCGAGGGATACGGCGCCGTCCGCATGATCGGCCATCGCTCGGAGGGACGGCGTGGCGAGCTCGGCCGTCGCCGCTCGCAGTTCGACGGCGCACGCGTTCGCCTCGACGAGATCGCCGCACGCGATCGCGACGTCCACGCTCGCGGCGAGCAGACGCACCCGCTCGGGCACCGACGGCGAGCCGTCGCGGGCGGATCGGAGCGCCGTCGCTGCCTCCTGCTGCTTCCCCCTCGCGAGGGCGAGCAGGGCACGACCGGGCTGCGGGTCGACACCGTGGGCGCGCGCTCGCTCGAACGCGGCCGCCGAACCCTCGAGGTCGCCCCGACGACGGCGGATCTCCCCCAGCTCCGACCATGCTGATCCGATCTCGCCGGCGTCGGATCGTTCCATCTCGTCGGCAGCGAGCGACGCCTCGGCCTCGGCTTCCGGCCACGCGCCCGCGAGGCGCGCCACCTGCGCTCGGTTCACCCTGCAGAGCGAGTGGAACGGGGAATCGGCCGAGAGGGAATCGCACCAGTCGCGCGCGGCCTCCGACCACTCGCTCGCGCGCCGAAGATCGGCGATCTCGAGACACGCACCGATCACGTTGCAGTACACGACGCCGGTGAGGAAGGGGTCCAGCT
>DATBLA010000145.1:0-8701 GCA_036555645.1 Actinomycetota bacterium | reverse complement strand
CGTCGGCGTTCATCACGAGGATGTCCGCGTTCGAGTCCGCGACCGACTCGAACGCGATCCGGCTCCCGTCCGGCGACCAGGCGGGCCTCACGTTGAACGCCGAACCGCTCGTGAGCGCGGTCGCCCCAGAGCCATCGGCGTTCATGACGAAGATCTGCGAACCCCCGCCGTCCTGTCGCGTGAACGCGATCCGAGTCCCATTCGGCGACCACGCCGGCAGACGAGCGTCCCCCTCGCGGGTCAATCGAACGACACCCGATCCATCGGCGTCGGCCGAGTAGATGTCGTAGAGGCCACCCTTGGGCGCCCCCTCGTCCGGGTAGGACACGTCGAAGGCGATCCGCTGCCCGTTCGGGGACCACGAGACGCTCCCAACCTGCCCCGGCACGTCCAGCGGGATCTCTCTCGTGCCCGAACCGTCGGGTTCGACCACCCAGAGTGCTCCATCCGACACGAACGCGATCGCACCGTTGGCGACCGGCACACCCGGCACGTCAACGGTGGGTTGCGCGCCTCCACCCCAGAAGGTGATCGCGACGAACGCGGCTCCGGAGCCTGCGATGAGCAACGCGAGGAGGACGGCGACGACCCGCCGAGATGTGGGCTGCGGAAGTGATCGAGGCTCCCGCACTTCGATGTCGCGCCAGAGATCGGGCGCTCGCGTGCGCGACAACGAGCGGAATCGATCGTCCACGCTAGGCATCGCCGTCACCCAGCAACTCCCGCAATCGCCGGCGGCCGCGCATGAGATGCACTCGGACGGCGGCCGGCGTCGAGCCGATGATCCGGGCGACGTCCTTGGCCGGATGGCCGACCGCATCGTGGAGGATCACCGAGGCCCGCTGCTTCGCGGAGAGCTCGCGCAGAGCGAGGATCAGGTCGCGCGCCGGCTCTTCCATCTCGTAGGAACCGTCCATCTCGGCCACCACCACCACCCGCCTCCTGCGCTCCTTCAGCTCTCCGGCGGCGACCCGGAACGCCACTCGCCATACCCAGCGCTCCGGATCCCTCACCGCATCGCCTCGTCGGAGCACCTGAGCGAACGCCTCCGCCACCGCATCGCTGGCGACGTCCGGATCGCCCGCGAACGCGAGCACCGCCCGCCAGATGGCGCTGCCCCGCTCCCGATACAGACGCTCGACCTCCTCCGAGCGCGAGACGCCCACCGGCGCGGGATCCACGACTGTCATCTCAGGAGCATGGACCGGGCGAAACGTGAACGCGGTTCCCGAAACCCACCGGCCCGCGCGCTGGCGTCGGAAGCGCCCGTCGTGGGTAGATGGCCGCAGGACTCCAACGAACGGAGGTCAGCGAGATGGCGGATACGGACAGGCGACAGGTGGCGACCGGCGACGGGGTCCACGGGTTCCACTCGGGGCGCGACCCGGAGGAGACCGAACCGTGGGAGGACTCGCTGCCTCGCGAGATCGATCCCGAGCAATGGGCCCGCTTCGAGGGGTACGTCGCCGAGATCCTGTCGTCCTTCGGGATGGACCTCGGCACGCCGGGCACCGAGCGAACGCCCTCGAGGTATCTGAAGGCGCTGTTCGAGGCGACCTCGGGCTACGAGGGTGACCCGAAGCTCCTGACGGCCTTCCCGACCGAGTGCCGGGGCGGTCCCGACTGCCGGATCAGCCAGGTCATCGAGGGGCCGATCCCGTTCTTCGCCCTGTGCGAGCACCACGCGCTCCCCTTCTTCGGGGTCGGCCACATCGGCTACGTGGCGCACGAACAAATCATCGGGATCTCCAAGCTCACGCGGCTCGTTCGCGTGTACGCGCGCCGCTTCACGGTGCAGGAACGCGTCGGGCAGCAGGTCGCCGACCGCCTCGTCGAGCTCCTTCAGCCGCACGGCGTCGCGGTGCACCTGACCGCCGCGCACCTGTGCACGCAGATGCGTGGCGTCCGGGAGGAACGCTCGCGGACCTGGACGTCGTTCTGGCGCGGGACGTACGAGACCGACCCCGAGATGCGCCGTGAGTTCCTCGAGGTCGCCCACCTGTCGGACACGCCGGCCACTCGATGAGCGCCCCGCTCGAGGTGCTCTTCGACGTCGCGGGCGGCGACACCGGACTGCCGGCGCGGTTGGAGGAACGGTACGGCGGGCCCCTGAACCTGGCGACCGACGTCGTGTACTCGAACTTCGTCGCCTCGGTCGACGGCATCGTCGCGATCCACGACGTCCGCGCCTCGTCCGCCGTGATCAGCGGCGGGTACGACGCCGACCGGTTCGTCATGGCCCTGCTGCGGGCCTCGGCGGATGCCGTGGTGATCGGAGCGGGAACGCTGCGGGAGCACTCCGGCCCCTGGACCGCCGCCGCGAGCTACCCATCGCTCGCCGAGGACTTCGCCGGGCTTCGACGGCAGGAGGGACGTGCCGAGGATCCCCGGCTCGTCGTCATGACGGCGAGCGGCCGGCTCGAGCCGACTGATGTGCTCCGGGGCGCGCTCGTGCTCACGACGGCGGACGGGGCTCGGCACCTGGACGGGACCCTGCCCGACGCCGAGGTGGTCGCGCTTAGGGACGACCGGCAGGTGCGCGCCCGCCGGGTAGTCGAGCACCTGCGCGAGCTCGGCATGCGAAGGATCCTCACGGAGGGCGGCCCGACGGTCATGGCCGACTTCATCGGCGAGGGCGTGGTCGAGGACGTGTTCCTGACCGTGGCGCCGGTGCTCGCCGGCGCCGGCGCGCCCGGCGAGCGGTCGACGCTCACGCCTGGGCTCGAGCTCCTGCCCGATCGCCGGTTCGAAGGAAGGCTCTCGAGCGTTCGCCGGGACGGTTCGTTCCTGTTCCTGCGGTACTCCATGGCACCGAACTGAGCCTTACCGGCCGATGTGGTGCAGGGCCTCCTGGCGCGTCCGGGCGTCGTTGCGGAACAGCCCGCGCACCGCCGAGGTCACCGTGACCGAGCCCGGCTTCTTCACACCGCGCATCGTCATGCACAGGTGCTCGGCCTCGATCATGACGAACACGCCGCGCGGCTCGAGCGCCTGTTCGATCGTGTCGGCGATCTCGGTCGTCAGACGTTCCTGCACCTGGGGACGCTTCGCGAGCACGTCCACGACCCGCGCGATCTTCGACAGCCCCGTGATCCGCCCGTCCTGGTTCGGGATGTACGCGACGTGCGCGCGCCCGTTGAACGGGAGCAGGTGGTGCTCGCACAGGCTCTGGAGCGGGATGTCCTTGACCATGATCATCTCGTCGAAGTTCGCGCCCGCGACGACCTGCGGGATCGGCGTCGGGTCCACACCGACGCCGGCGAAGATCTCCTCGTACATGTCGGCGACCCGTCGGGGAGTGTCGCGAACGCCCTCGCGATCGGGGTCGTCGCCGATCCCCTCGAGGATCGCTCGGACCGCGCTCTCGATCTTGCCTCGGTCGACCGAGGCCATCAGCGGCTCACCAGGTCCTCGAGCACGGTTGGCAGCGTCGACAGGTTCGACAGCTCGGCCTCCCGAGGCAGGTCGGAGAGCTCGCGCATCCGGTTGATCCAGACCGCGCGCAGCCCGAGCTCGTTCGCCGGAGCGATGTCGTGGAACAGCGAGGCCGCGACGTGGACGTGACGGTCTCGATCGGCGCCGGTCTCCTCGAAGAACCGCTCCCAGTGGCCGGGCGCCGGCTTGTAGGAACCGGCCTCGGCGGCCGTGATGCGGACGTCGGTCGGCACGTCGATCAGCTCGAACGACGCCTCGAGCAGCTCGGGGTCGGTGTTCGACAGGATGCCGAGCTTCCACCCGCGCGAACGAAGCTCGGTGAGCGCGCGGGGGACCTCCGGGAACGGTGGCCACGACGGCAACGAGTCCCCCAGGGCCTGCCGGTCGTCCTCGGCGAGCTCGAGCCCCTCCCGGTGCGCCACGCGTTCGAGCGATTCGGCGAGCACCTGCCGGTACGGCACCGATCGCCCGCGCTGCACCTCGGGCTCGATCTCGTGGAACGTCGCGAGCAGCAGCTCGTCGTCGTGCTCGGGCCACAGATCGCGCAGGGTGTCGCGGATCCCGCCCATCCAGTCGATGAGCGTGCCGTAGCAGTCGAAGGTCGCCCAGCGATCGCCGGCCATCTCGTGCCGAAGCCTAGACCGGCTTCGGCGGGATCGTTCCGGGCGTGCTCTGCCCCGACGTGCGGATCGCGCGGCGCGAGACGGCCAGGCCGGCGCCGCGCACCGTCTTGTCGCGCTGCGGCCGCTTCGGGATGTCGGACAGGAACGCTTCGACCTCGTCGCGTTCGAGCGTCTCGCGTTCGATGAGCTTGGAGGCGAGCTCGTCGAGCTTCGAGCGATGGTCCTGGAGGATGTCGAGCGCCTCGTCGTGCGCCTCGTCGATGAGCCCGCGGACCTCGTTGTCGATCTCGAACGCCACCTGGTCCGAGTAGTCCGGCTGCGACTGGAAGTCACGGCCGAGGAAGACCTCGTGCTGCTTCTGCCCCAACGTGAGAGGGCCGATCGTGTCGGACATCCCGTACTCGGTGACCATCTGGCGCGCCACCTTCGTCGCGCGCTCGATGTCGTTGGCGGCGCCGGTCGTGATGTCGCCGACGATGAGCTCCTCGGCGACCCGGCCACCCAGGAGCATCGCGAGCTCGTCGGCCAGCTCCTCGCGGGTCATGAGGAACTTGTCCTCCTCGGGCAGGGTGAGCGTGTAGCCGAGCGCGCGACCGCGCGGGATCACGCTGATCTTGTGGACGGGATCGGTGTTCGGAAGGATGTGCGCCACGAGCGCGTGGCCACCCTCGTGGTAGGCGATGACCCGCTTCTCGCGCTCGCTCATGACCCGCGTCTTGCGCTCGGGTCCGGCCATGACGCGGTCGATCGCCTCCTCGACCTCCTTCATCGTGATGGCCTTCTTGCCCCATCGCGCGGCAAGGAGCGCGGCCTCGTTGATCACGTTGGACAGGTCGGCGCCGGTGAACCCCGGGGTGCGACGGGCGATCGTCTCCAGGTTCACGCTCTCGTCGAACGGCTTGCCCCGGGCGTGCACCTTCAGAATGCCCTTGCGTCCCTCGAGGTCGGGCCGGTCGACCGTGATGTGCCGGTCGAACCGACCGGGGCGGAGCAGCGCCGGGTCGAGGATGTCGGGGCGGTTCGTCGCGGCCATGAGGATGACGGCCGTGCGCTGATCGAAGCCGTCCATCTCGACGAGCAGCTGGTTGAGCGTCTGCTCGCGCTCGTCGTGGCCACCGCCCAGCCCCGCCCCGCGGTGGCGGCCCACGGCGTCGATCTCGTCGATGAACACGATGGCCGGCGCGCTCTGCTTCGCCTGCTCGAACAAGTCTCGAACGCGCGCGGCGCCCACCCCGACGAACATCTCCACGAAGTCGGAGCCGCTGATCGAGAAGAACGGCACACCCGCCTCGCCCGCGACCGCGCGCGCGAGCAGCGTCTTGCCCGAGCCCGGCGGCCCGAACAGGAGCACGCCGCGCGGGATCTTCGCGCCCATCGCCTGGAACTTCGCCGGGTTCGCGAGGTACTCCTTGACCTCCTGGAGCTCCTCGATCGCCTCGTCGACGCCCGCGACATCGGTGAACGTCGTCTTCGGCTGGTCCTTCGTGACGAGCTTCGCGCGCGCCTTCCCGAACTGCATCACGCGCCCGCCGCCTCCCTGCGACTGGTTCATGATGAAGATGAACGCGCCGACAATGAGGATCACCGGAATCAGCTGGAACAGGAACGCCGCCAGCGCCGAGCCGCGTTGCGGATCGGCGGAGACCTCGACCCCCTGCGCCTCCAGCTCCTGGGTCAGCGTCTCCTGCGTCCCCTCGACGTAGGCGACGCGATATCGGCCGCCGCCCGTCAGGTCACCCTCGATGACGCCGTCGCCGAGCAGGAACGTCGCCGTCGCCACCTCGCCGGCGGCGACCTTGCTCTGGAACTCGCTGAACGTGATCTCGTCGGCCGCCACGCCGCGGTTGGCGAACAGCAGGAACAACCAGACACCTGCCAGGACGATCAGAACGTAGATCGCCGGGCCTCGGAGGAGCCGCCGGTAGGGCGACCCGGGGTCGGCTGCCAGGGGGTGGTGCTCCTTTCGAACCGCGCGGACCGTTCAGACACCGTAGGGCCCGCACGCGTGAACACGCGCCGAGCCCTTGGCGATGGTAGCACCTCGGTTGGCTCCTGCCGATCCCCGAACCGACGGGGTCACAGGGCGATCGTCAGAGGTCGCTGTATGCGTCCGGGCGCAGCAGGCCGACGTACGGAACGTTGCGGAACCGCTCGGCGAAGTCCAGGCCGTACCCGACGACGAAGTCGGGCGGGATCTCGAACCCGACGTACTTCACGTCGAGATCGACCCGCTGGATCCCGGTCTTCTTCAGCAGGGCGCAGACCTCGAGGGTGGCCGGGCGCCGGCCCCGCAGGTTCTTCAACAGGTAGTTGAGCGTCAGGCCGGAGTCGACGATGTCCTCGACGAGCAGGACGTCGCGGCCTTCGAGGTCGTGGTCGAGGTCCTTCAGGATCCGCACGACCCCGGACGTTTTCGTCGCCGCGCCGTAGGAGGCGACCGCCATGAAGTCGACCTCGACCGGCAGACGGATGTGCCGCGACAGGTCCGCCATCAGGACGAACGCGCCCTTCAGCACGCCGACGAGGAGCGGCTCCCTGCCGGCGTAGTCCTCCGTGATCTGCCGGCCGAGCTCTCGGAGCTTGTCCTGGATCTCCTGCTCGGTGATGAGGACCCGTTCGATATCGCGTTCGAGCGGGTCCTCAACGGTCGGAACGACGACGGCGTCCTCGAACTCGGACAGAACGACCCGGCCTTCCATCCCGCCCCCCTTCACACCCGGCTCTCGGGGGAAGTGCGAGAGACGGAAACATACTCTCGGTGGCGGCGAGCGTTCAATCCGGCCGACAGGTCCCGGCGGCGCCCCGGACGCCCCCGGGCAAGGTCGAGGACGGCCTCGATGGCTCCCCGCGAAGGCGGCGCCGCGTCGTCGGGCCCGGAGAGCTCGTACAGGGCGAGCCGAACGACCCGGGATGCCACGGGTCCCGGGAGCGCCCCGAGGGCGGCGGCATCCAGCTGCACCTCGCCCTCGGAGGCCGTGACGACCCGCTCCATCGCCGCGAGGGCGGGAGCGTAGAGCTGCTCGCGATCCGCCCGCAGGAGCGCGGCCGATCTCGCGATCGGAGCGCGCGCGTCACGCCCGGTCGCCCGGGCGATCGTCGGCAGGATCTCGTGCCGGACGGCGTTGCGGAGCTTGCCGAGATCGCGGTTCGTCGGGTCCCGACGCGGGCGAAGGTGCAGTGCCCGGCAGAAGGCCTCGACGTCCGGTCGTCCGACGTCGAGGAGCGGCTGCACCCGGGACCCCGCCGGCCAGAGCCCGGCGATGGCCTCCAGGCCCCCGCCACGGATGAGGTTCAGAAGGACGGTCTCGGCCTGGTCGTCGAGCGTGTGCCCCTCGGCCACGACCCGAGCCCCGACGGCGCCTCGAACCTCCTCGATCGCCGAGTCGCGCACGGCGGTCGCCCAGGCCTCCTCGGACACACCGCGGCCGGGACGTCCCTCGGCCACCCGCAGATGGAACGGGACCCCAAGCCTGGCCGAGAGCCTGCGCGTGTAGGCGGCGTCCCGTTCGGAGCCCGGCCGAAGCCGGTGGTCGACGTGGACGACCGACAGGCGGAGCCCGAAGAGCCGGCGAAGGTGCCAGAGCGCATAGAGCAGACACGTCGAGTCGGGACCTCCGGACACGCAGACGAGCACGAGGTCGCCCCGGCGGAACATCTCGTGCTCGCGGGCCGTCGCGGTCACCCGTTCGAGCACCCGGGCGACGGCCGGCGGACGACGCATCAGCCCGGCGCGACCCTCCCCACCCATGCGCCCGGGTCGGTGATCTCCTGCGGGGTCGGCAGATGCGACTCGTCCTGCCAGATGCGGTTGAAGCCCTCCATCCCGGCCGAGCCCACCGCGCCGCGAACGAAGCGCTCCCCCGCCGCGTACTGCTGCACCTTCGTCTCGAACCCGATCGCCTGGTGGAACGCCTTCTCCGCCCCGCTCCGGGATCGGCGCCGCTCGTTCAGCGCGTTCCGCATCCGGGCGAGGTCCTGCACGTGCCCCGACGCGACCTCGTTCATGACGAACGTCGCATGGCCCTCGAGCACGGTCATGAGGGCCTGCATCCGGGCGAACAGCTCCCGCTGCTCCTCGTTCATGAGCAGGAGCACGCCGTTCATGCCCCGCCAGTCCGAGCCCGAACGCACGGCGTCGGCGGCCCGGCGCAGCTGGGCCATCATCTCGCGCGAATCGACCTGCACGGTCTGGAGGTAGCGGCCGATCATCCGCTCGAGATACGGGCGCAGCCACGGCGTGGTCCCGAACTGGACCCGGTGGGTCACCTCGTGGATCGCGACCCACAGGCGAAAGTCCCGCGGCGGGATCGCGAATCGCCGTTCGACCTCGACGAGGTTGGGGCCGACGAAGTACAGGAGCCCGTCGTCGTCCGGCGGCAGGAAGGCGTCGTACTGACCGAGCACCTTGCGCGAGACGTATCCGAGCAGCCCGCCGATCTGCGCCCCCAGCGCCTTGCGTCGCAGGTTCGAGCGGGGCGCGCCCTCGGGAAGGACCCGCTCCGCGAGGGGCTCGAGCAGGCGCTGGAGTCCGCTGAGGTTCGCCCCGACCCACTCGCCGCGCGACATCACCCACGCGCGCGAGCGGAGATCGTGCCCGGCGGACAGGCCGGTGAACTCGAGGATCAGCGACTCAGCGTGCGGCA